>DATKBT010000113.1:0-33880 GCA_035546295.1 Thermoanaerobaculia bacterium
GCTGGCGACCTGGACGGAGCTCGTCCGCCAGGAGCTCCAACCAGAAGACGAGGAGTCCGGCTTCTGAGGTCGACCTGTCGCGGGAGTCGTCGAGCCGAACGACGAAGTAGCGGCGCAGTCCAGCCTGAGTCAGCACTTCGCGAGCACCGCGGATCAACGCGTGGATCTCCACCACGTCGTCGATGACCTCGTAGATCAGGCGATAGGAGCCGACGGGACCTCGCGCAGGCCCGATTCGTCGAGCTCCTCGAGAACCTGGCCGCGGTGGGCAAGGGTGACCCATGCTCTGGCGGCCTCTGACTCAGCCGCGCTGGTCCGCGCAAGCTCGTGAGGGTCGAGTCTCAGCAATCGAATAGCAATCACCGTGGGGCAGATTCGGCAGGGCTCGAGCAGAGTAGCGCTGTGCATAAATGCCCAATCCATGTGGGGCTCAGGAGGGTTCCAGCAAACTCACGGGGACTGGCGATCCATGATTCGTAATCAGCAGGTCGCCGGTTCAAGTCCGGCCGTCGGCTCCAGTCTTCTTCGTCACCTGCGGCTCCAGCAAACGCAGGCCCGCGCGATCTGCCCATCTGAACGGATGGTCTGTGCGGCCGGGTCACTCGACAGCGAGGCGCTCGACCTTCACGCCGGTGACCTCTGCGATGAGCTCGAAGTCCTTGTCCACGTGGAGCACCGTGAGGCCGGCCAGCTCGGCGATCGCGGCGATCAAGACGTCGGGCACGGATGGCGCTCGGTGTTGTCCTCGAGTAGCGAGCATGGACTGGAGGCTGACAGCGTGGTCCTCGATTCGCGGCGTGAGGTACTCGACGGGCATCGACGCAATCGGCGGCTGCTCGAGCAGCGCGCCGTGGTCGGCGGCTGAGCGGGCCGAGTAGCCGACCTCCAACCGGGTGACTGTCGAGATCCGGACCAGCCCCCGTTCGATCCGACTCGCCCACTCCGTCGCATCCGATGCGAGGTGGAGTCGTGAGATTGCGGACTTGTCGATGAGCCAGTCGGTCACGACCACGCGCCCGACATCACGCTTGGATCATCGAGATCTTGGGCCAGGGACGCGGTCCGTGCGAGCTGCTCGACCGAGATGGAGGCGGCGGGGACTCCTTCGCGTTCGAGGGCACGACGGAGATACTCGCTCCTGGAGAGACCGACGCGCTTTGCCTTGAGATCGATCGCTGCGACTACGTCGTCGGGTACGTCTCGGACGAGGATGTCAGTCATGTCAGCCCTCCACTGATATCTAATGATATCACACCGCCGGTACGACTCGACTCCGCCGATTCCGCCAACTCGGCGAAGAGCGCCGACCTCGATAGCGATGGCGTCGACGAGAGTGCGGACGAGTGCGCGTTCACACCCGCAGTTCGTTGGCCGGCGAGGAGAGGTTGAGGAGCTGCCCGGCGCGCCCCTCGCAGGCTCCTCGAGCGACGCGTAGGCGTGAGTCGAGAACACCACCGACCGGACCAGCGTAGTCTTGCCGGCTTGCCGGGGGCCGGTCAGGCTGACCACCGGGTACGACCGGGCCGCCCGCTCGAGGGCGGAGGTGAGGCACGGGGGATCACGCTGCGGACTCGTGAAGATCGAATCTTGGATGTTCAGATTACACAGGGTCCATCCACCGGAGGAGTCGATGACCGTCCTCGGCGAGCTGCTGCCCCGACGACCGGGAGCGAAAGGACTGGCTGGGAGTCCGGGAACGGGCCTTGCTTACAGCGATTCCACCGAACATGACCGCGACGCGATCTCCTGGGGCGCCCCTCGCTGCTCCCAGGTTGGACCTGCAATCGGGAATCCGCCGACTCCGGTCCGCGCGGCGGGCGTACACCTCCAGATCGCCCGATCCGCTGGATTCGTACACGAGCCACCGTTTGTCCGCTGAGACGGCCGCGTTGCGGAAGGTCTCGTCGGGGTCGGTCGTGAATTGCTCGGGGAGAACCTCGAGCGCGACCGCGCGGTCGAGGCGGGTGTCGAGAGTCAGCGATTGCGCGCGGGAGGCGCGATCTGGCCTCGCACCTCGCCGCCCGGGAACAGGCTCGTGTGGACGTTGACGTAGGTGCTGCGCGCGCGGATCGCGCGAACCAGCTCCTCGAGCTCGCCGGCGCTGATTCCCTGGCCAGCCGGACCGATCACGTCGGCCGGTGTGATGAACCCTTCGATCGTGGCCGGCGACGGCGGGCACGGTTGCGTGCCGGCTGGACCGTTGCCGAGGTTCGTGCAGAGGAACACGGAGATCCCGCCGTTGACTCCGGCCTGCCCGAAGTGGATGTGCGACTGGGCGACATCGCCCTCCAGATCGGCGTAGCTGAGCCGCCAGGTGATCATCTCGCCTTCCTCGTCGATGCGGGCGCGAAACTCGGCGACGCCCGTGGTCGACACCGCGGGGACCTCTTGATAACCCTCGAGGGTCTCGCGGACGTTCCGGCGGCCGTTGTCGCTCCCGGGCCCGGCGACGAGCACGCCGCCGAAGAGCAGGACGCAGAGCAGAGAAGCGAGCAGAGAGACGAGGAGGGAGGAGCGACCGAGCTGAGCCGTGACCATGAGGACCTCCGTTCAGGATTCCCGACCCGCCACGAGCTCCGGGAGCCGACGCTCCCGGCCCAGGTCGGCCGAGCGTTGCGTTCCTCACCGTAGGTCCCGATCGGCAGGCCGCGGGTTCAATGCCTCCCGCCCCTCCGAGATCCCGGCGAGCGCGGCGCCGGCGGGGTCGGCCGGGTGTGGCGCCGTCCCGCCGGGCTCGCCCACCCTCGGATCGAGCCTCGGTCTCGTCGCTGCGGTTCTTCTCCGGTGCTTCTGGGCAAGTCGTCCACGCAGGGTCTGAGGTCTGAGGCCGACGGGCGCGCGCCGCGAGCTCGACGCGGCTAGGATTGAAGGATGATCAGGCTCGAGCGGACTCCGGCCCTCGATCCCGGCGTGGCGCTTCCGCGGGGCGGGGAGTCGAGAGCCGGCCTCCAGGGTCCCGGTGGGGGCTGAACCGCCGGCCGTCCGCAGAGACCGCGGGCCGTCGCACGGCGGCGAAGGTGCAGGCACGCCGCCGCCCGATCTGCAGACGCTCCGTGCGCCGACCCGCCGCAGCCGTCTGTGGAAGCCGGCTCTGCTGCTCTTCAAGCTCGCCCTGCTCGCCGCGATCGCGGCGTTGACTCTGCGGATTCTCCAGGGGCTCGACTGGTCGGCGCTCGGCCTCCGGATCCGCGACGCCGGGAGGCCCTGGCTGGCTCTGGTCGTCGTCGCGATGATCGTTCGCTTTCTCGCCTGGGGCGAACGTTGGCGCTGTGCGCTGCACGAGGCCGGGATCGTGGTCGCGGGTTGGCTCAGCCTCGGAACTCTGTTCGCCAGCGCCGCCGTCAACAGCGTGACCCCGACCGCGCGCGTGTTCGGCGGACTGCTGCGCGCCCGCTACCTCGCCTCGAACGACGATTCGCGAAACTTCGGCCACGTCTATGGCACGGTGCTCTACGATCAGATCCAGCATCAGCTCGTCACCGGCCTCCTGAGCCTCCTCGCGCTGATCCTGGTCGGAGCCCGCGCCGGCTACGGTTGGCTGGTTCTCGGGGGATCCGTCGTGCTGCTCCTCGCCGGCCTCGCCGCCCGCAGGTGGTGGCCGCGCGCGCACGGGCGGGGGACGATCTGGCTCGAAGTGCTCGCCGGGAGGCTCGCCGAGAAGTCCGTCGAGCACCCGGCCGGCTCGCGCCGGGCCAGTCTGCTCGAGCACGGTCGCGACGCCGTCGACACGATGCGCCGCTTGTCGGTCCTGCGTTCTCTGGCGGTGCGGTCGGCGCTCCTCGGCGTGGCGTTCTTCCTGGTCAACGCCGGCGCACAGTGGCTGGCCTTTCGAGCGATCGGCACGCAGGTCCCGTACTCCACCGTCGTCGTGGTCGTCGCTCTCGGCACCTTCGCCGGAATCGCCGCGGGAACGCCGGGCGGCATCGGCGCCGCGGAGGGCGCCATGATCGCGGCCTTCGTCGCCCTCGAGGTCGACCGGTTCGACGCCACCGCCGGCACCCTGCTGTTCCGGGGCGTCCACTACCTGGTCATCTTCAGCATCGGCCTTCCCTTCCTGGTCGGCCTGGAGCTGCGCCACCGACGGAGATCGTGACGCCGCGACACGCCCCGCTCGCGAACCCTTGCTCGCGGGGCTAGCGGCGGAGTCGACGATCCCGAGCGGGGCGGTCGCGGAGCCCCTGCCATCGGCCCTGTCAGATGAGCTGCCAGCCGATGAGCACTCCGGTGCCGATCGCCAGGACCATCGCGATCAGCGCCACCAGCCCGTCGCAGACCAGCAGTGCGATGCCGAAGGCGGTCAGCACGATGCCGGCCAGCGCGGCGCTGAACGGCACCACCTCCATCAGCGGGGTGGCGGCCGAGATGAGGAGGCACGAGACCGCGATCACCACGAAGCCGGTCTGGCGAACTGCCCAGGTCAGTCGCCGGTGCGTCCAGCGGTCGATGAACCGCGCGGGCTTGCGCGACCACTTCACCGTCTTCTCGACCAGCTTGGCGCGAACCGAGCGCCGGGTCAGCCAACCGGGAATCCAGACGTGATCGCGGCCCATCAGGTGCTGCACCGTGACCAGGATCACGAACAGCCCGCCCATCACCGGCACGCCCGGGATGTCGCCGACGCCCGGCACGACGAGGAGCAGACCGACGAAGAGGATCAGCGGACCGAAGGAGTGCGAGCCGACGGCGTCGACGACGTTGCCGATCGACACCCGTTCCGAGTCCTCGGCGCATCCTTCGATCCGGTCGAGCACGTCGTCGAGACCGTCCGGCTCGTCCTGCTCGTCCCCCCCGGTCTGCTCGTCCTGCCCGGTCTGCTCGGCCGAGTCGGGCTCTTCCCCATCGGCGTGCGAAATCTCCTCGTCGAGCGTCGTGGGCTCGGCGGCCGCAGGAGCCAGGTCGGCGGTGCTCCACTCCGACTCCCGCGGTTCCAACGCGGTGCTCGTCTCGCCAAGGTCGCCCGGTGAACGTCTCGCTGCCTGTGCCAGAGCCGCCGCCTCCCTCAGCTCGACCGCGCCAGCCGGATGCCGCTGAACTGCCAGCGCTTCTCCGACGGAAAGAAGTTGCGATACGTGGCGCGGATGTGCGACTGGGGCGTCGCGCAGGAGCCGCCGCGCAGCACGGTCTGGTTGGACATGAACTTCGAGTTGTACTCGCCGAGCGCGCCCTCCGGCGCCCGGTAGCCGGGGTACGGCGTGTAGGGGCTGGCCGTCCACTCCCAGACGTCGCCGAAGAGCTGATGACGTCCGGAGCCCTGGGCCAACGGCTGGGGATGCAAGCGCCCCGACTCGACGAAGTTCCCGGCGCTCGGAACCTCGGCGGCCACCACCTCCCACTCCGCCTCGGTGGGCAGGCGGGCGCCCGCCCAGCGGGCGTAGGCGTCCGCCTCGTAGTGGCTGACGTGGCAGACCGGCTCCGCCGGATCGATCACACGCAGACCGTCGAGCGTGTGCAGACTCCACTCGCCGTCCCGCTCGTGCCAGTAGAGGGGCGCGCGCCAGCCTTCCTGTTGGATCCGCGCCCAGCCGTCCGACAGCCACAGCCCGGCGCTCTCGTAGCCGCTGTCCGCCATGAACTCGAGGTACTCGCCGCAGGTCACCAGGCGATCGGCGAGCTCGAACGCTTCGACGAAGGTGCGGTGGCGCGGCTGCTCGTTGTCATAAGCGAACCTGTCATACGCGAACCTGTCGTCGGCGAACCTGTCGTCCGCAAAGCTGTCGTGGGCGAAGCTCTCGTCGGCGCGGCCTTCGCCGGCATGACCGATCTCGACCAGCCCCTCGGGCCGTTCGAGCCAGCCCAGATCCGGCACGTCGCCTCCCTCCACCCTCAGCTCGGCGGGCGCCAGGTCCCGGTACGCGGGACGCAACGGATTGAGCGACAGCAGGTGCTTGAGGTCGGTGACGATCAGCTCCTGGTGCTGCTGCTCGTGGTGCAGCCCGAGCACGATCACGCGCTCCAGCTCCGACGCCTCGGCGCGCGGCTCGTCGTCGTCCAGCGAGGCGAGCAGCCGGAGCATCGCGCGATCGACGTGCTCGCGGTAGTCCATCACCTCGGAGACCGTCGGGCGCGTCAGCAGGCCCCGGCGCGGCCGCGGGAACTGATCGCCGAGCGAGTTGTAGTAGGAGTTGAACAGGTACTCGTACGCGTCGTCGAAGCTTCGATAGTCGGGCAGCGAGGGCCGGAGCACCAGGGTCTCGAAGAACCATGTCGTGTGGGCGAGGTGCCAGCGCGTCGGGCTGGCGTCCTCCATCGACTGGACGACGTGATCCTCGATCTCGAGCGGCCGGCAGAGCTGCTCGGTGGCGTTGCGCACCGCGCCGTAGGTCCCGGCCAGAGCGCTCGGCGTGCGCGTCTCGAACCCCGCGGCGGTGGTGGTCATCCGTCCTCGCCCCTCCCCTCGAAGCCGCCCTCGGCGGTCCCGAGGCTCTCGAGGCTCTGCTCGGTGCGTCGCATCAGCACCAGCCCGAATCGCCGATCGTGATCGGTGAACGACCGCACTGGCTCGAGGCCGAACACGCGGGCGTGTTGCTCGACGTCCTCGAGCACGAACTTGCGGCTGATCTCGGTCAGAACCATCTCGCCGGCCCGGATCGAGATCCGCTGTCCGAGCGGCGCGATGCGCACCTCCTGGTCGTCGAGGAAGCGCGCGAAAATCTCCATCCTCTGCAGCTCCTCGTTGTAGCGCGCGACGTGCTCGACGCTCTCGACGTCGACGCCGGCGCCGAGCTCGCGGTTCATGCGCTCGAACAGGTTGCGCGTGAAGCGGTCGCTGATGTGAGCGCGATCGTTGTAGGCCGCCTCGAGCGTGGCTCGGTCCTTCACCAGGTCGACGCCGAGCAGGAAGTGGTCGCCCACCGTCAGCGAGCGCGCGATCGACCTCCAGAACTCGACCGACTCGCCGGTCTCGAAGTTGCCGATGGTGCTGCCGAGGAAGAGCAGCAGACAGGGGGAGTGGTCGCGAAGCAGGGGGAACGCGCTCTGGTACGTGCCGACGATTCCGACCACCTCCACGCGAGGATGCGCCTCACCGAGGCTGCGCGCCGCGCTGCTCAGCGCCGACCCGCTCACGTCGATCGGCACGTAGAGCAAGCGTGGCCTGCCGAGCACGTAGGCCGCGAGCAGATGACCGGTCTTGCGGGAGCTCCCCGAGCCGAGCTCGATCAGCGTCGCCGGACCGGTCAGCTCCCGGATCTCGGGCGCGTGGCGCACCAGGATCGACTCCTCGGCGCGCGTCAGGTAGTACTCGGGCTGGCGCGTGATCTCCTCGAACAGCGCGCTCCCGCGCGCGTCGTAGAGGAATCGGCAGGGCAACCATCGCGGGGAGTCGGTCAGCCCTGCCGCCACGGCGTGAGCGAAGTCGAGGCTCTTCTCGATGGGGAGTGCGCCGGCAGTCGATGGCCGGGAAGCCACCGGAGGTGGAGGCGCTGAACGGGTCACGAAGCTGACGATGACGGACCTCCTGGGCTGTCGGTGGAAAGAGCGATGGGAGAAGAACGGGAGCGTGGGCGCGAAACGAGCGGCGTGGCAGCGGAGGCGACGGAACGATCAAACCGCGTCCGACGTCGCCATGCAACCTTCGAGAGGGGCGAAGCAATCTCCGCGCCAGCCACGACTCACGCTGTTTTCAGCTCGGGGAACGGATCGGAGAACGGATCGGAGAACGGAACCGTGAGGCGAGTGGCGCGAAGCCTGCGTGAAGTGCAACGCCAGATCGATGGATAGCCTTCCATCGGCTGCGGCGCCGGCAGGTCGTCGGCGAATCGGCTGCAAAGAGCTCGCAACCGACTCATCGACCGTCGCATGCTGTCTCTCCTTCCGCGCCCGTCCCACGACGTCGAGGATACCGTCGTCAACGACCTGCACCGCAGATCCGCGGCCTGGCTAGCGCTAGCGGACCCGATCGCTCGCCGGGAGGTCTCGAGCCGGCAGGTCGTCGAGGCGGATCTCGCCCTATCGACAGCCCGTATCGATGAGGTGAGCGACCCTCTCGATGCGGTCACCGGGTGCTCGGCGAGAGCGCGCTGGCAGCCGCCGACGCCGCGGATCGCAGGGAGAAGCCCACCGGCCCGCTCCACGATGTTCCGTTCACGGTCGAGGAGAACAATCGACTGCCCCGGGGCGCCGACCACCCATGGAGTGCCGACCTCGCGGATCGAGTCCCTTCGGTCGAGGCGCCGGTCGAGGCGCCGGTCGTGGAGCGGATGAAGGCCGAGCCGCTGATCACACCGCCGCACTACCGTCATCTGACCTGAGTCGTCCCGGATGGTCACCGCCGGAGCGCTCTCGAACCTCGAGCACCACGCCCGCCGCTCCCGCCTGACGCGGCTGTGTCCGCAGTTCTTCGTGCGCCATCGCGTCCTTCGTGCGCCATCGCGTTCTTCGCGCGCCATCCGCGCTCTTCTCGCGCGATCCGGTCGTCGTCGGACCGACCTGGACCCCAGCTTCCCTGACCCCACCGAAGCCGACCGCGCGCCGGGCACGAGTCCGAGTCGAGATGCCGACGCCGATCGACCCGGTCGGCTGACGGATCTCACCCCGGAGCGGCGGTGCTCCTGCCGCGGTGCGCCGGCTCGGAGCTCCGCGTAAGGGGTACCTGGACGCCGATCCCTTCTTACCGACCGGCTCCGCCATCGTTCGATCGCTCGAACGCGGTTCCTCGAGCCGCCCGACACCCGTCCTCCGGAGCCGGTGCGACCACGCGATCTCCCTTCGCTTTGCAAGCTCCGTGCGAGCGCAACGATCGCCGCTCGGGCACTCCGATTGCAGTCTCAACCCAGACTCCAGCGGACCACGGCTTCGACCACCCCACAGGAGAATCCCCATGAAGAACGTGCACCGCAGAATCGACCGTCCTCTCGTTCTCGTCTTCGCCGCCGCGCTGCTCTTCCTCGCAGCCGGCGTCTTCGCCATGCCGGGCGGCGCCGTCCTGGAGCTGGACGACGAAACGGGCTGCATGGACGTCGCAAGCTGGGATCGCAACGAAGACGACATCATCGATCGCACCGAGTTCCACGCCGGGTTCGGCAACGAGGATCTCTTCGCCGACTGGGCCGGCGACGACGACTTCATCGATCGCGAGGAGTTCGAGCGCGGTTTCGATGACAACGAGCCCTTCGACGACTGGGACGACAATCGGGACGGCTTCTTCGACGAGAACGAGAGCCGATTCGCCGACGACGACTTCAGCCGGTGGGATCGCGACAGCGACCAGCGCCTCTCGACCGACGAGATCAACGAGGGCCTGTTCGACGACTGGGATCGCGATCGTGACGAGCGTCTGAGCCAGGAAGAGCTGAGCGAGGGCTTCTTCTCGCTCGCCGACGAGGACGCCGACGATCAGCTCAGCCGAACCGAGCTCGAAAACCACTACCTTTTCGACCGCGACTGGTCGTTCGAAACAGGCCCGTCCCTGTAAGCAGACGGCGCGAAGGGGAGCAAAGGGTGCGAAGGGTGCGAAGGGTGCGAAGGGGGACCAAGCACGAAGCGTGACGAGGCGCGGGACGGCGATCCGGCGAAGCACCGGTCGCCCGTCGTCGTACGTCCGGCTCCAAGGGCTGGCGTTTCGCCTCTCCATGGTCTAGCCTGGAGAGATGCTGACGAATCCTAGTTTTCGATGATTCCTTGCCCAGCCCATCATCCGAGGCCGTCTCGCAGCCGTCGCCTCCTCGAGGAGTCGAAGGCCACCCACAGGGGGCTTCGTCGATCCGGCTCGCGGCCAGAGCACCGGGCGGCGCCTCGAGCTCTCGAGGCCCCGCGCGCGGATCGAGGACGCACAGGGGCTCCTGACCGGCATCTGACCGGCATCTGACCGGTATCGCCCCGCCCGACCGCGGAGCCCGCGGCTCCGGCGCCGACGAGAGCGGATCCATGACCGGAGCGCCACCCTGACCCCGATCGAGCTCGCCGGCTCGCGAGACGCCACCTCCCCGAAAGGAGCGCGTCGTGTACGACCCCACCAACGAACGGGAAGCGAGGGAACGCGGGCTCACGGTCGAGACCCTGCGCCGCATCCAGGCCGCGACCTCGATGTCCAACGGCAGGATCGCGGCCCTCGGCGAAGGTCAGCTCGCCCGCCTGCTGCGCAAGCTCGCGATCGGCGACCGACCGCGGCAGCGCGCCGAATACCAGGGCCTCTTCGAGCAGAGCGAGGACGGGTACGTCACGCCGGGCGGCAAGCTCCGCGCGCTCGAGCAGCTCAGCGAAGTGCGCCAGGGCGCGCCGGTCGCCGACGTGGCTGGAGTGCCCAGCGGCGAGGTCCACGACGCCGCCGAGCTGTCGCCGCCCCCACTGATAGCGGGAGCTGGCCTGGCGCCCTCCGGCGCCGGCTGGACCTCGCTCGGGCCCGGCCGGGTCGGCGGACGCACACGTGCGATCGTCGTCGACCCGAACGATCCCGACACCATCTGGCTGGGCAGCGTCGGGGGCGGCATCTGGCGGACCAGCGACGCGGGCGCCCACTGGCATCCGGTCGACGACCGCATGGCGAACCTCGCGGTGACCAGCATCGTCATGGACCCCAACAACCCCAACGTCCTCTACGGCGGAACCGGCGAGGGCTTCCACAACGCCGACGCCATCCGCGGCGCCGGCATCTTCCGCACGATCAACGCGGCGGCCTGGAGCCAGCTCCCGGCGACCGACACCGAGGACTTCCACTGGGTCAACCGCCTCGCGATCTCGGCCGACGGCTCGATCCTGCTGGCCGCGACCCGCACCGGCATCCACCGGAGCGCCGACGGCGACCGCGCGAACTGGGATCTGGTCGCGTCCGGCAACTTCACCGACGTCCGCTTCCACCCCGACGACAGCGACCTGGCGATCGCGGGCGGCGCCCCGAACCAGGGGAGAGCCCTGTTCTCGATTGACGGCGGCCTCACCTGGAACGTGGCGGCCGGGATCCCGGCGGGCGACCGGGTCGAGCTCACCTACGCGGCCGCCGATCCCGACTTCGTCTACGCCTCGGTCGACATGAATCCGAGCCGGATCTTCCGCTCCACCGACGGCGGCGCGAGCTACCAGGCCCGCGCCAGCGAGAACGCCAACGGCTTCCCCGCGCAGTACCTCGGACAGCAGGGCTGGTACGACAACACGATCTGGGCGGGGGATCCCGACACCGACCTGGTGGTGGTCGGCGGCATCGACCTCTGGCGGAGCACCGACGGCGGCGACACCCTCGAGCGGATCAGCTCCTGGAGCGTGCCCGGCTCCGCTCACGCCGACCACCACGCGATCGTCTCGCACCCCGACTACGACGGCGGCGCCAACCGCACCGTCTTCTTCGCCAACGACGGCGGGATCTACCGCACCGACGACGTGACCACCGTCGGCAACGATCCCGACCACATCGCCGGCTGGGTGAACCTGGTCAACGGCTACGCGGTCACCCAGTTCTACGGCGCTGCCGGCCACGCCGGCACCGGCACCATCATCGGCGGCGCGCAGGACAACGGGACGCTGGCGTTCCGCCCCGCCACCGGCCCCAACGCCTGGGTCGAGATCCTCGGCGGCGACGGCGGCTACTGCGGGGCGGACCCGGTCGACCCAAACTTCTTCTACAGCGAGTACGTCCGGCTCGACATCCACCGCAACGACAACGGCGCCACCAGCGATGCGCAGTGGTGGCTCAACTACATCAGCGGCAGCTTCTACAACCCGCTGATCAGCGACTGGGACCGAAAGCCCCTGCCCTTCCGCATCCCGGACGCAGGCACCAACGACGCGCTGTTCATCGCCCCGTTCGCGGTCGATCCCAACGACGGCAACCGCATCCTGGCAGGGGGCGCGTCGCTCTGGCGAACCGACGACGCCCGCACCGCAAACACCAACAGCACCGGACCCACCTGGGAATCGGTCAAGCCGCCGCTCACCACCTCGTTCGGCCAGCGCAATCTCATCAGCGCCGTCGCGATCGCGCGCGGAGACTCCGACGTCGTCTGGGTTGGACACGAGGGCGGCAACGTCTTTCGCAGCCGGGACGCCGACAACGCCCAGCCGACGTGGCTCGAGGTCGGCGGCAACGGCCCGCTTCCCGGGAGGATGTGCACGCGCCTGGTGATCGATCCCGACGACCACGACCGCGTCTACGTGACCTTCGGCGGCTACGACCCGGGAAACGTTTGGACCACCGACGACGCCGGCGCGAGCTGGCAGGACCTGAGCGGCTCGCTGCCGGACGCGCCGGTGCGCTGCCTCGCGATCCACCCGCGCCGTCCGACCTATCTCTACCTCGGCACCGAGCTCGGCATCTTCACCAGCGAGGACCGCGGCGCCAACTGGTCGCCGACCAACGAAGGCCCCACCAACTGCCCGGTGAGCGACCTGATCTGGATGGCCGAGACCCTCGTCTGCGCGACCCACGGTCGCGGGATGTTCTCGATCGACCTGTCCGGGATTCCCGACCCGCCCTGACGATCGCCGCCGGCGCGTAGAACCCCCAGTCGGTCATTCTCAGGGCCCTTCGTGGGCCCGCGAGAATCCCCGCGTGGCGCGGAACCGGGAGCTTCCCGCTGATCGAAAAGCTCTGGAACCACTCCTCCCACCGCGACGCTGCGCCGCCCTGGCGCTACCGCCGCGGTGGGAGCCGAGGCGGCGCCTCCTCTGCGAGCGGGCCGGTCTCGAGCGCCCAGAGGACGTCCCCGGACTCGAGATCGATCGCCACGAGCCTCGGCGGGCCCCCTTCCTCCCCCGGCGCCAGGACGTAGAGCCGTCCCTCCAGCACCGCCGGAAAGTCGGCCCCGACCGGATACGCCACCGTTGCGACCTGCTCGTGCCCCGAGACGCTCCACACCCGCCACCACGGATCCGGCGGCGCCGTCCTGCGCACGAGGAGGAACCTTCCGTCGGTCGTCACCGTCGGCTCCACCGCCTCGCTCTCGGCGACCACCGTCGGCCCGCGAGCCGGCGCCCCGCCGGCGTCGAAGGTCTCGAGTACGATCGCGCCGTCCGGGTCGCGAGCGAGGCGCGCCTCCCCCCCGTCGAGCCGCCAGCTCGTCTCGCGCCAGCGCCCTCCCGAGCGATAGCCGAACGACGGCCGCACGGCGGTTCGCTCTGCCGCATGGTCCGACGGCTCGGCTTCGATCCGCTCGCCACCGAGCTCGCACCGGAAGGCGCCGGCCCGGCTCCGACCTGCGCGCTCCTCGACGAACTGCGGGGGCGGCGCGCCCCCCTCGTACTTCGACGTCGCCCGCCACTCGACGAGCACGCTCCCCTCGCTGACCGCCGGTCGCAGGCCACCATCTGCCAGCATCCTGGCGACGTCGACACCGCCCGCAAACCGCACCTCGCAGCGTCCGAGCTCGCGGCCATCCCGAGCGTCGAGCAGCACCAACGCCAGGGCGCCGGGGGCGAGAGGGCGCGCGACGATCACGCCGCCGTCGGTCGCCACCAACGGCTGTCCCGCGAGCGCTGCCGACCAGATCCGGCGCCCCCCATCGAGATCGACGGCCAGGACGGCGTCGCGCGGAGCGGCGAGGAACCCGGTACCGCCGTCGGGGGTGGCGACGCCACGCGGAAACGGCCGCGCGGGCACCTCGCCCGCAGAGGCCAGCGCGCGCTGAATCTCCTCGCGACTCACCGCAGCGCCCTGGCGCGCCGCCGGCGCGATCTGCGAACGCGCAGCGACGCGTCCGCTGCACGCGGTCGCAGCACCCGCGAGCAGCGTCGCAACGAGGATGCAGAGGAGCGCGTCCGAGCAGGGGCCGGCGCCTGGCTTTCGGGGGCCTGGCTTCCCGGCGCTTGGCTTTCGGGGGCCTGGCTTTCGGGCGCTTGGCTTTCCGGCGCTTGGCTGCCGGAGCCTGCGGTGCAGGTGGACGACCACATCGACGAGCCCTGGGCCGATCGACGCTCACCGGCGCGAGGGCCGGCGGGTGTCGGCACGCTCGATCCTACCCCCGCGTCGCGGGCTCGGCCCCGCCGGCCGGCCTCGCCACCTGCACCGCCCGGAAACGCCTCGACCCGCCCCGCACGATGACGTGCGGCTGCGCCCGCGACCACCCGCCACGACGATCTTCCCGCGCCGCGGGCGCCCGGTTGCTCTACCATCTTGCTTTGGGAGAGAGCGAACGCCCAGCGGTCCCGACGAGGGACGAGCAGCGCCAGATGGCCAGAATCAGGCTCAAGGGCAAGTCCGAAGAGAGGTGCTTCGAGCTGACCGGGAGCTCGATCACCATCGGACGTGGCTCGCGCAACACGATCCCCGTCGAGGACGCGGCGGTCTCGGTGCAGCACGCGCACATCGAGAAGCGCGCGAGGACCTGGTGGCTGTTCGATCGCCAGAGCCTCAACGGCACCTTCCTCAACGGCCGCCGCACCAAGGCGCAGCGGCTGCGCGACGGCGACCGGGTCCTGCTCGGCGCGACGCTGCTCCACTTCGAGAATCCAGGGGAGCTCGAGGATCCCAGCGGGGCTCCATCCACCACCGCCGGCGCCGAGGACCGGCTCCTGCTCAATACCCTGGGCGAAGAGCTGTCGTCCGAGCTCCTGCGGCTGACCCTGCCGTTGCTCGAGATCGAAGAGGAAGAGTCGGGCGCCCGTCGAACGCTGAGCATGACCGCGCTGCCGGCGGACCGCTCGGCGCCGTACCCGCGCTGGGCCGTGTCGGCGAGCACCGGCGCGCCGGAGGAGAGCGCGTCGACGCGCACCGTGCACCTCGCCGAGAAGAAGCTCGCTCTGATCCAGGAGCTCTCCGAGAAGCTGGTCTCGATCTTCGAGCCGGCGGCCCTGATGGAGGCGATCGTCTCGATCGTGGTCGAGAGCACCGGCGCCGACCGCGGCCTCCTGTGCCTGCTCGACGAGAAGCTCCAGGCGACGCCGGTCGCGGCCCAGGGATTCCTTCCCAACACGCACAAGCGAATCAGCCGGTCGGTGCTCGAGAAGGTGCTCGACGCGCGCAGCGGCGTGCTGATCCGGCAGGAGGTCGACCCGCTCGACTCGCTGGTGATGATGGACGTCCACAGCACGATCTGCGTACCGCTGTGGACGGCCGAACAGATCGTGGGCCTGCTCTCGCTCGACTCGCTGACTCCCGGGCGCCTGTTCACCGGCGAACAGCTCGAGGTGATGATCGCGATCGCCCATCAGGCCGCGATCGGCATCCAGCGGCTCCACCTCGACCAGGAGGTGCAGCGCCAGCGGCGGATCCGCGAGTACCTCAGCAAGTACATCGACGAGCGGGTGATGGCCGAGATCGAGGGCGCCGGCGCGACCTGCGATCCGCTGGCCGCGCGCAAGCAGGAGGTCACCATCCTGTTCGCCGACATCGTCTCCTTCACCAAGCTGAGCGAGGGGCTCGATCCCAGCGTGCTGGCCGAGTTCGTGCGCGAGTACCTGAGCGCGCTGACCGAGATCGTCTTCGACCACGGCGGCACGATCGACAAGTACATCGGCGACTCGCTGATGGCGCTGTTCGGTGCGCCGATCGAGCGCGAGGACGACGCCGCCCGAGCGGTGCGCGCCGCGCTCGCGATGCGCGAGCGCGCGGGTCAGTTCACGATGCCGGGCGCCGAGGAGCCGCTGCGCATCCGCATCGGCATCAACACCGGCCCGGTCGTCGTCGGCAACCTCGGCTCGCGGCAGCGAACCGAGTACAGCGCGCTCGGCGACGCGGTCAACGTCGCCTCGCGTCTCGAGGCGCTGGCGAAGCCCAACGAGATCTGCATCGACGAGCGCACCGCCGAGGCGACCGGCGGCCTGTTCCGCTTCGAGAAGCTCGGCCCGGTCGTGGTCAAGAACCGGCTTCAGCCGGTGATGGTGCTCAGGGTGGTGGGAGGGGCGGCCGGAAGCCCGGACGCGAGCGAGACCCCCTGAGCGCCCTGCGAGGATCGCCACCCGCTCGGCTCGGGCTCGACGACGGCATCGACCCGCTCTCCCGGTGATCGGGCCCGGCTCTACTCTCAGGCCCTGCGCTCAGGCCTTGCGCCGGCCCAGACGCCCCTCGACGAGCTGTTCCAGCGGCTCCTCGAGCCGCTCGTCGAGGCTCCAGAACCCGAGGGGGTCAGGACGGATGGTGCGGAGAGAGGACGGTGCATCCGGGGGCGTGCTCCCGGACTCACGCTGCCGGGCGCACCAGCGTCACGTGGAGGCCGTGCCCCACGTACTCGAGATCGAGCAGCCCCGCCGGCCACAGATCCTGCGCCACCGCCTGAAACAGGCTCGGCGGCGCGAGGAGGACGCCGGCGGGCGGGTCGAGCGTCAGGAGATGCTGGCCGAGCTCGTCGAGGAGCGGCTCGAGCTCGTCGAGCGCCTCCTCGCCGCTGCCGTCCGCCGCGGCGACGACCGCCATTTGGTCGAGCAGATCCTCGACCCGGCGACGGGCCGGGTCGACGGGCGGGCGCTTGGCGAGCTCGAGGATCTGGACGAAGCCGGCGCGAACCGACCGGATCAGCTCGGCCCGCAGAGCCGGCACGTCCACGGCGCCGCCGTCGCCGCCGCCGGCGATCGCGGCCTGATCCATCGCCGGCAGCACCGACCGCAGGTAGACGCGCAGCAGATCCGCCGCCGTCTGCGGCTCGAACGCGAGCCGATCCTCTGGCTTCTGCGCGCCGTCCCCGGCACCCGCCCGCTGCGCGTACTCCCCCGCCGGCAGCAGGTCCTCGGGCGCGGTCGCGACCTCGATCATGGGCACCAGGCGGTTCTGATTGAGCGTCGAGAAGCGCGACAGCTCGCCGCGACCGTGGCGTTCGACCTGATCGACGAAGGCTTCCCACGCCTCGGGGCCAACCATCGGCACCAGCGTGCGCGCGTTGAGCGGCACGAGCAGGCCGGCGTTGGTGGCGAGATAGCCGAGCTCGCCGCAGTAGAGCCGCCGCTCGGGAGCCTTGAACCACTGCAGCGCCTCGGCATCGCCGCCGATCGCGCGCACCATCATCGCCACGTGCTCGCGCACCGACTCGCGCGTGCTCGCCGCCATCGGGTCGCCGCTGCCGTAGCTCGAGGGGAAGCTCGCGACCGAGGAGAAGCCCAGCATCATCGTGCGCAGGTTGTCGCGAAAGGCGCGCACCTGCTCGGCGCCGAGGAAGCTCGGGTAGACCGGACGCAGGAAGATCATCGGGTAGCTGGCGGTGCCGAAACGACCGCTCTCGTAGGTCTGCGGCGCGCTCAGCGTCACCGCCCCGGGCGCCCCGTCGCGCTCGACGCCGACCACGAGCTGCAGGTGGCTCCCCTGCAGCTTGAGCTCTTCGCGCAGCAGGAACACCGAGCGATACGGAACCTCGAGCACCCGCTGCGCGGCCCGGTGGTGCTTGACGGCGAAGCCGATCTCGCCGAGCGGGAACAGCTCGGCGACCGCCGAGTCGCCGCGCCCGAACGGCTCTCCGGTGGCATCCGACGCGCTGTCGCCGTTGTCGTAGGGAACGATCCGCAGCTCGGATCCGATCAGGTGGCTGTCGACGGTCCAGCTCCGACCGTCGAGGATCATGCGGACCCGGAACAGGTCGGCGACCTCCTTCGGCGGCGGGCCGGTGTAGAAGATGGAGCGCATCTTCTCCAGATCCACGACCCAGCGGACCTGCGAGCCGCCGACCTCAGGCGCCTGCGCCGGCTCCGGCTCCTGCGCCTGCTTCGGATCCCGAGCCGCGCCGGTGGCGAGCGTGCCGGCGGCGCGAGCATCGCCAGGGTTAGTGGCAGGCGGCTCGGCAAGACCATCGCGAGGGTCGACCTCGACCGGATCGAACGAACAGGGCTGAAGGCCACCCTGCGGCGCCGGCGACCCCGCACCGGCCGCGCTGGTGGCCGGAGCCGCGGAATCCGTACCGCGAGGCGAGCCGCTCGTGCCGCAGCCGACGAGAACGAAGACCAGCACCAACGTGGCCATCCGCGCCGCCAGGGTGGCGAGGTCGGACGCGGGGAGCGAGCCACACGAACAGGACGAACCGAACGAACCGCACGAGCCCCACGAACCGAACGAGCCGCACGAACCGGCCGACCCGAAGGAAGCCAAACAAGGCGACGAAGCGTGCGAGGCCACCGAAGAGCGCGCCGACGCTCGACGAAACCGAACGGGCTGCCGCGACGCGGTCGAGAGAAGCGGCGGACGCGACAGGAAAGAGGCGCGCCGAGCCCGCCGACCGGCGGGGCGGCTGTGGCGTGGTGATGCACTGGGCGCCCTCATCGCTGGCCTCGTCGCCAGCTTAGCGGCGCCGGCGAAGCTTGTCGTGAGCATCGACCTGGCGCTGTGCCGCAGGCCCGCAGGCCGCGCGCCGCCGCCCCGACCCTTCGCAGGGCGACGGGCGTAGTGGACCGCTCTCGATCCACTGGAACCACGGAGCGCATCTCAACGCGCGGTGGATCGTCGACCGGGACTCGAACGCCGGTCTCCGAGGAGCCGGGCGAGCGAAATCCTCCCCTCTCGGATCTGTCCGCGGACGAAGCGACGAGCGACGGCGGGGACCGGCGCGAGCTCCGCCGTTCGAAGACGCAGCAATCTGCGTAACCCAGGACCTCGACTTCGCTCCGCTCCACCTGTAGGAAGGAGTGTTTCGACCTCCGATCCGCGCCTGAAGGACGACGACCGACGATGGCCCGACGCACAGGCACCTACGTCAGCTCCACCGCGGGAGGCGAGGCCGTCGAGGCCTTCGTCCCGGCGGCGCTTCCTCCCGATCCGCCCGTCCACTTCGACTCCGACCTGATCGAGGCGTCCGAGCTCGCCCACCACGCCCTGGGCAGGCTCAACGGCCTCGCCGGCACGCTGCCGGATCTCGCACTCTTCCGCGACCTCTTCGTGCGCCGTGAGGCCGTCTTCTCGTCGCAGATCGAGGGCAGGCGATGTTCGCTCGGCGCGCTCCTCTTCTTCGAGCAGAACCGGGTCGCCCTCCCCGGAGTCGACCTCGACGACGTCCTCGACGTGCTGACCTGCGTCGACGCGATCGAGCACGGGCTGGCCCGCCTTCGTGAAGGCTGCCCCGCTTCGATACCGCTGCTCCGTGAGGTCCACCGGGTCCTCTTCTCCCCGCGAGCGGGGCGCTCCCGAGCGCCCGGCTCAGTTCGCACCACGCAGATCCGGTTCGACGCAAGCGTCGGCGGAAGGTCCGGCGCAGGCGTCGGCGGAAGGGTCGACGCAGGCGTCGGCGGAGTCGTTGGCAAAAGGGTGCGCGGAAGCGGAGCCGGCCTCGCCCCGTTCGTGCCACCGCCGCCCGACCACCTCGCGGGGCTCCTGAGCGACCTCGAGCGCTTCCTCCAGTCCGGCTCGCGGCGCACCTCGTCGCTCACCAAGGCCGCGCTCGCCCACGCCCAGTTCGAGACGATCCACCCGTTCGTCGACGGCAACGGACGCGTCGGCCGCCTGCTCATCATCCTCATCCTCAGTGCCGACGGCCTGCTCGGCGAGCCGCTCCTCGATCTGAGCCTGTTCTTCCGCCGGCGGCGGCGCGAGTACTACCAGCGGCTCGACCGGGTCCGCACCCACGGCGACTGGGAGGGTTGGCTCGTCTTCTTCTTCGAGGGAGTCAGGGAGGCCGCGACCGGCGCCGTGGCGTTGGCGGGAGCGATCCTCCAGGAGCTCGAACGCGACCGCCGGTCGATCGCCGTGCTGAAGCGAGCGTCGAGCTCGTGCCTCCAGCTCCACCGGTACCTCCTGCGCCGGCCCGTGACCACCATCCGCTCGGCGGCCAGGGAAGTCCCCCTCACCCGCCCGACGATCGCCGCCGCGCTGCGTCGGCTCGAAGCCCTGGGCATCGTCGAAGAGATCACGGGCATGCGGCGGCACAAGACCTACTGCTACCGCCGCTACCTCGAGCTGCTGTCCCGAGACGATCCATGATCGGGGCGACGCGCGCGGCATCCGGCGATCCGTAGACGAAGCGCCTCGAAGGCAGACGGACGGCGGGTCTCTTGCCGCTCAGCCCGGCGACCGAGCCAGACCGCCCAACGCTCGCGATCGTTCAGCGGAGGCGCCCGACGATCAGGCGCCTGACGATCCGAAGCTCGACGATCGCTGACGATCGGACACCTGACGATCGCGCACTGACGATCGCCCCGGGGTCCTACCGGGCCGCGCCGCGCTCTTGCTCGCCGCCCGCCGACTCAGCCCGACGCGCCGCCCCCGACCTTCGCCTCGAGAGCCGCCAGGCGCCGCTCCAACTCCTGGAGCATGTGCAGGATCAGCACGTGGGTCTTCTTCGCGTCGATTCCGACCGGACTGTCGTCGCTCGCGATCATCGATTCGATCTCGCGGTACCGGTTCTCTGAGATCTCGATTCCCATCGGAGTCCGCTCCTTTCTCGACCACCACCTTGAACAGGCCAACTTCTCGACAGGCCAATGACTTTCGACAAGCCAAGTTCTAGACAGGCACGCCGAGCCGGTCGAGCCTACGGCTAACCGCGAGTCCCCGCCACCATCGACGAAAGCCCCTCTGATTCCTGCCGAGAGAGCCGTTGTTCGTTGACGAATCGAGTGCGCTCGGATACCGTCAAGATCGTCAGTTCGACCCGACGAACCCCGCGAAGGAGCCTTCCACGTTGAACCACACCATCGGCAAGGCCCCGACGTTCGATCCGTCGGATCCGTCGCCGCTCCATGCCGCGCTCCAGGAGCTCGAATCCCTCCTCTCGGGGGTCGCGATCCTGCACCCCGAGAGCAGCGTCGACCCGGACACCGGCCGCGCTCGAAGGAGCGCGAACGCAGACGACGAGCGAGCCGACACCGGGCTCGCCGAGCGCCTCCTCGACGTCGCCGCCGGCCTCGCCTCGCTGCATCCGGGCCTGCACCACAAACGGCTCCTGGTGCGCTCGCTGCTCGCCTGGGAGGCCGCGGGCGGCTCCGTCGCCGTCGCGCTCCGGGGCGAGCCGCGCGCCGTCCTCAGCGCCGAGGACCTCACCAGTGAGCGCGAAGCACGCCTGCGCGGCGAATCGATCGCACGGATCTGGGAGGAGGAGATGCTCGAGCCCTCCGCCGCGGCTGTCGCCCTCGGCACCAAGGCGACCAACCGCCAGCGCATCGCCGACCTCCGCCAGCGCTCCACCCTCCTCGGCCTGCGCCACGGGCGCGGCTACGTCTTCCCCGCCTTCCAGTTCGACCTCCCCAAGCGCCGCATCCGCCCGGAGGTCGAAGCCGTCAACCAGGCGTTCGACGCGGCGACCGACCCCTGGGGCGTGGCGTCGTGGTGGATCTCGCCCAACGGCCGCCTCGGCGGCGATCGCCCGATGGACCTCGTCGGCACGGACCGCAGCCACGAGATCGTGAGCGCGGCAGACGCCCTCCTCGAGCCGATCGGCTGAAGGCGCGCGAGCCGACGCGTCACCGCGACGGCACTCGTCTTGGACGATGCTTGGACGATGCTCCGCCGAGCGCGACGGCCGCGATGCGACTCCCTTCTTCCGCCGACGCAGCCCCGGAGGCGCGAGAGCGCGAGATCGGCGCTCACCGTCGGAGCCGCGGTGGCCTCGCTCGCGGCCGGGAAAGGCGCGCGTCGAGCGCGAACGCCGATCGTAACCAGTCTAGCGATCTGTTGTAGCATTTCTCTGAAAACACGTTTACGCGGAGGACCACGCGCCGGCGGTCGACTGACGAAAAAAACAAGCCGAATCGATCCTGAAGAACGACCGACCCTCCGCGTTCATCGCCGGCGGCGGACGCCGGAAGGAGGATCCCAATGGACAAGCTCTTCGCGGTTGCGGGTGAATCGGATCGCCGGGTGTTCATCAAGGGGCTCGGCTGGGTCGGGATCGGGGTGCTGTTGAGCACGATGGGGGGCTGCGAAGCGTGCCGTGAGGCGATCGAGAACCGTCCCGTGCGCCGGCGGCTGCGGACGGGATCTCCCGAAGTCGATGCCGACGTCGCGACCTACCGCGACGCCGTGGCGCAGATGAAGGCGCTACCGGCGAGCGACCCGAGGAGCTTTGCCGCCCAGGCGGCCATTCACGGGACGGTGTCCGGCGGTTTCAACTTCTGCCAGCACGGCAGCGACCACTTCTTCTCTTGGCATCGCGCCTACCTGCGGTTCTTCGAGCTGATCTGTCAGTCGCTCACTGGCAACAGCGACTTCGGTCTGCCCTATTGGAACTGGAACCAGGACAATGCGCTCACAGCGGCCTTCACCGATCCCACGAGCCCGCTCTTCCATCCGCGGGTGAACACCTCGCTCGCGGGCAACTTCGCGGTGTCCGACACCAACCTCGACACCATCTTCGGCGACGGCAACTTCCTCACCTTCAGCTCTCAGCTCGAGGGCTCACCTCACAACACCGTTCACGTCGTCATCGGCGCCGACATGGCGAGCGGCGGCTCGCCGCTCGATCCGATCTTCTGGGCCCACCACTGCATGGCGGACTACTGCTGGGCCAAGTGGAACATCGAGCTGGGCAATGACAACACCAACGATTCAGCGTGGAACGACACCTCGTGGAGCCACTTCGTCGATGGCGACGGCAACCCGACGGAAATCACCGCGGCGCTGACGACGGTGATGCCGCTGCTCGCGTACCGGTACGAGCCGAGCGCGGTCGGAAGCTCCCCAGCGGCGATGATCACCGAGAGCATGCAGGAGCTGCGGACGCTCGAGGAGCGCATCCGCCGCGGCGCCGACGTCAGGTTCGACGTCGAGCGAAGGCTCCGTCTGGCAGAGACCGCGCAGTTCCCGCTGGCGGCGCCCTTTTCGTCCCGCCCGGAGATCGTCGCCGGGGAGCTGGCCCAGATCCTCGACGAGCCGACGACCCCGGAGATGGTGTTCGTCGCCATCGACTATGCACGCCTGCCGTCCGCGAACGACTTCTTCGTGCGCGTCTTCCTCAACCTGCCCGAGGCCAGCCGCGCGACGCCGACCGACGACCCGCACTTCGCCGGGAGCTTCGCCTTCTTCGGGACGCACCGCGACGCCGACGAGCACCAGCACAAGACCGATTTCCTGGTCAACGTGACCGATACACTTCGGAGGCTGCGCTCGGCCGACAGCCTCGGCGACCAGGTGCCGATCACCGTGCAGCTGGTGGCCGTCCCGGTGGCCGGCGAGCTCGGTCCCGAGCGCGGAGAGCTGATGATGGAGCGGGTGGACTTGATCGTGACCCCCTTGATCACCGCGAGCCCGTGAGCCGCGCGCGTTCCATTCGAGGGCGCGCTCGCCGGGCGGTGCTTCAGGCCCTCTGTGTCTCGCTGGCCTCGAGCGGCGCCGCCACGACCTCCGCCTGCCAGCGGCCGTCGACGCCGGTCTCGCAGAGCCCGGCAGCCGACGACGACTCCGAAGCGGAGGCGGAACAGAGCCGCCGCGCCGCCTACGTCCTGTCCGCCGAAGCGCCGACCGTCGAAGCGGAGGCGGGGGTCGCGCTCGACGATCGGGGGGAGGCGCGGTTCCTGTCGATCGAGGTCGTGGACGTGGAGAACCCCGAGCTCGCCCCGGTCCAGATCGAGGTGCGATACCAGAGCCCCGAAGGGGGTGCGCCGCGGATCCTCGGCACCTTCTCGCTGTTTCCGCCGGACAACCCCGGTGAGTTCCTGGTGGCCACGGCAGGCGGCGTGGAGGAGGGCGGGACCCTCGTCCTGTCCCTGGTCGAGCCGCCCGGGAACGAGCTCCCGTCCTCGCTTCGTGTCGAGCTGGCCGAGCTCCGCCTCGAGGACGAGTGAACGAGCTCGCGATCACGATCGTTCTGTAGCGCTCGCTGCGGCAGGTACAGGTCCACGGCCACGTCGAGCCGCAAACAAGAAGGCGGTGCCGACGCTCGAGGGATCCTTGCCCGGCGCCTCAGCGGACCGGCGAGGAGGCTATTCGACGCCGGGCCTCGTCTCGAGAAAAACGACTGACGCCTGTCGCGCCGCGAAGCAGCTTTGCCCTCCACGAGTGAGCGGCTCCCCGAGAATTGCGAGATTGTTAGCCATCCACGCCATGAATGATTATCATTCACGTCATGAAGACTCTCCCGCGCGTGGTCGAGCCCGCGCTTGCCGACCGTCTCGCGATCATGCCGGCGGTGGTGGTGACGGGGGCGCGGCAGACCGGCAAGAGCACATTGGCAGAGCAGCTCGTCGGCGGCAATCGCCGCTACGCCTCGCTCGACGATCTCGACGTCCTGGATGCGGCCCGCCGCGACCCCGAGTTGCTCGTGGGTGGCACGGACCCGGTGACGCTCGACGAGATCCAGCGTGAGCCCAGCCTCATGCACGCAGTCAAGCGCGCCATCGATCGCGACCGGAAGCCGGGGCGGTTCCTGCTCACCGGCTCGGCGAACCTCCTGCTGATGCAGCGGGTTTCCGAATCGTTGGCCGGCCGGGCCAGCTACTTGACGTTGTGGCCGATGACGCGACGCGAGCAGCGCGGGCTCGGGCGCGCCGGGCTCTGGGAGGAGCTGATCGCCACTCCCGACAAAGAGTGGCGAGACCTGCTCCTCGAGACGGCCGACGAGCGCGAGGACTGGCGCGCACTGGTGCGTCGGGGTGGGTTTCCCACGCCCGCGCTCGAGCTTTCCACGCGCACGGAACGAGCGATCTGGTTCGACGGCTACGTACGCACCTACCTGGAGCGGGACCTACAGGACCTCGCTTCGATCAGCTCCCTTCCCGACTTCCGTCGGCTGATGCGCGCCGCCTGCCTGCGCCTCGGTCAGCTCGTCAACCAGACCGAGCTGGGGCGCGACGTCGCGCTGCCACAACCGACCATTCATCGTTGGCTCAAGCTGCTGGAGACCTCGTTCCTGCTGGTGCGTCTTCCCGCCTACGCGGTCAACCGCACCAAGCGTCTCATCAAGTCGCCCAAGCTCTACTGGGGCGACGCGGGAGTCGCGCTGCATGTCGCTGAGCTGGACGAACCGAGCGGCGCCCATCTCGAGAATCTCGTCCTCAACGACCTCCTCGCCTGGCGCGACGGCAGGCTGCAGCGCGCAGAGATCGCGTACTGGCGCACCGCCGTCGGCGAGGAGGTCGACCTGGTGATCGAGACCGGTGGCCGCCTGCTGCCGATCGAGGTCAAGTCCAAGGCGCGACCGCGCCTCGCCGACGCGAGACATCTACGAACCTTCCGCACCGAGTACGGGAGCAGAGCGCGGGCGGGTCTGCTGCTGCACACCGGAAGCACGCTCGAGTGGCTGACACCCGACGTGTTGGCCGCGCCGTGGTGGAAGGTGCTGTAGAGAAGAGTGCTCCCGTCCCGGCCGACGGGTGCACCGACACGCAGGCGTTCCGCGTCGCATCGCGATCGAGATGAAATCCCGACGATCGGCCTACGGTCTGTCTACGGCATTCGGCCCACCAGCGGTTGTGGCGCTCCTTACAAGCAAAAAAACGGTGCCGATCCTTTGCTAAGGTTCGAGCCAACCAAAGAACCTTTACCACTCCAGCTCGCCACGACGACAGGCACCCGCCGACCGACATGCGCCGCAAGACCGGCACCTACGTGCGCACCACCACCGCCGGCGAGACCGTCGATGCGTTCGTCCCCGCTCCCCTGCCGCCGACCCCGCCGCTCGACCTCGACGCCGAGCTCGTCGAGCGCAGCGAGCGCGCGCATCTCGCTTTCGGCCGGCTCGACGGTCTGGCGAGCGCCCTCCCCGACCCGGCGCTCTTCCTCTACTTCTTCGTCCGTCGCGAGGCCGTCCTCTCCTCGCAGATCGAGGGAACGCAGTCCTCGCTCGCCGACCTGCTGCTTTTCGAGCAGACCCAGCTCGCGCTCCCCGGAATCGAGCTCGACGACGTGCGCGAGGTGTCGGCGTGCGTGGCCGCGATCGACCACGGCATACGGCGCCTGCGCGAGGGCTTTCCGCTCTCGACGCGGCTGCTGCGCGAAGTCCACGCCATCCTCCTCGATACCGAGCGCGGACGCGCCCGCGCGCCGGGCGAGATCCGTCGCTCGCAGAACTGGGTGGGAGGATCGCGCCCCGGCAACGCCCACTTCGTCCCGCCGCCGCCCACCCACCTCGCCGACTGCCTGAGCGAGCTCGAGCGGTTCCTCCACGACCAGCCGGCGCGCGTCCTGCCGCTGCTCAAGGCGGGACTCGCCCACGTCCAGTTCGAGACCATCCACCCCTTCCTCGACGGCAACGGTCGCGTTGGGCGGCTGCTCATCACGCTCGTACTCTCTGCTGATGAGTCCAGCGCGGAGGGTCTGCTCCGAGAGCCGCTGCTCTACCCGAGCTTGCTCTTCAGGCAGCAACGCCAGGAGTACTACGACCGCCTCGACCGCGTGCGCACCGAGGGCGACTGGGAAGGTTGGCTCGGCTTCTTCCTCGACGGTGTGGAGGCGGCGGCGACCGACGCGGTGAAGACAGCCCGCGCCGCCCTCGATCGCTTCGAGGAAGACCGCGCCGCCATCGCTCGCCTCGGCCGGCCGGCCGGCTCGTGCCTCCAGCTCCACGACCACCTGAAACGAAATCCCGTCACCTCGATCCAGTCCGCCGCCCAGCGCGTCCCCCTCACCGAGCCCACCCTCACCGCTGCGATGCGCCGGCTCGAGGAGCTCGACATCGTCGAGGAGATCACCGGGAGGAAGCGCGGCCGGATCTACCGCTACCGCCGCTATGTCGGGCTGCTCGCGGGGGAGGAGGAGCGCTGAGGCCAGGCCCCGGGTGCGTGCTGGCCCGCAGCCTGCGCTACCCGCCCGCGCTCAGCACGATCAGGCGATGCTTTTCACCGCCAGCCGATCCGTTTTGTCCTTGCTTGAAGGACGAATTCCGAGTATATTGTCACTGCGAAAGTGACAATATTTCCAGACCTCCTCCGCCTGAAGCTCGCCGAATCTCTTGCGGCCGAGCTACCTTCTCTCACCCGGCGCGACGTCCGCCTGCCCGAGGTCGCCGGCAAAGCGATGGCCGTCATCGGAGTGCGCCGCGGCGGCAAGACGTCCTTCCTGGCCCAGTGCCGAGCCGACCGAATGGCTGCGGGACGAGCCCGCGAAGCTCAGCTCATGCTTTCGCTCGAGGACGAGCGGCTCGTCGGCATTTCGGCGACCGACCTCGACTGGCTCCTCGAGGAGCACGCGCGCCAGTTCCCGGGCGTACGCGAAAGCGGCGGTATGACGCTCTACCTCGACGAGGTGCAGAACGTCACCCACTGGGAAGGCCTCGTGCGCCGGCTGATCGACCAGGGCGGAGTCGAGATCTTCGTCTCCGGCTCCTCGGCGAAGCTCCTCTCCCGGGAGGTGGCGACCAGTCTGCGCGGCCGCGCGATGGAGGTGCTCGTCCACCCGTTCAGCTTTCGCGAGACGCTGCGCCACGCCGGCGCCGAGCCGAGCGTACCGTTCGAGCGGCTCGGTCGCGCGGAGCGAGCAGCGCTCGACCAGCGTCTCCGTCGCTACCTCATCGAAGGTGGATTCCCGGAGGCCCAGGGTGCGAGCGCGCGCGACCGTGCGGCGCTCTTGAGCGGCTACGTCGACGTCGTCGTCCTGCGCGATGTGATCGAGCGCCACGCCGTGAGCAACCCGCTCGCGCTGCGCTGGATCGAGCGCCAGCTCCTGGCCAACCCTGGAGGCGCCTTCTCGGTCAAGAAGCACTACGACACCCTCCGCTCGCAGGGCGTCGCGGTGGGGAAGGACACGCTCCACAACTACCTCGCCCACCTCGAGGACGCGTTCCTGGTGCGCACCGTCTCCATGCACAGCGCATCCGAACGCCAGCGCATGGTGAACCCGCGCAAGGCCTACCCTGTGGATCCGGGACTGATCGCCCTCTTCGAGCGCAGCGGCCGGACTCACCACGGCCGAGCGCTCGAGACCGCCATCGCCCTCGAGCTCGAGCGACGCGGCTACGATCTCGCCTACGTGCGTACGCCCGAAGGCTTCGAGGTGGACTTCCTCGCCCACCGCTCCGGCGACCCGCCCCTCCTCGTCCAGGCGTGCCTGGAGAGCGAAGGCGACGAAACGTGGGAGCGTGAGCTGCGCGCGCTGAAGGCGGCCGCGGCGGTCCATCCCGATGCGCTCCCTCTTCTCGTAACCCTCGACGCCCTGCCGCCGCGCCGTGCGCTGCCGGGCGCGGTCACCTGGGCACCGGCCGCTCACTGGCTCTTGGAGGAGATGTGACGATGAGCGAGAAGCTCAACGAGGAGCCCTCCCGCGATGGGCCGAAACCTTCCTCCGCAACGTAACCCGCCACCTCACCCTGAGCGCAGCGCCAGCCGCCGCGTGTGAGAACCACGCCGTAGAACGCCGGACTCGCCCGTCCTGGCATCAGAGCATCCGCTGGAAAACAGCCCTCCTCCGCGCAAGGACGAGGTGCCGGCGCGGGACACCGCGGTGTTCGAGGAAGTTGACACCAGGTTGTCATCCGGTTGACAATCACTCATGAGCACCAGCGCCCCTGCAACCGGCTACCCGCACGTCCTACTGACCGCGCCGGGCGAGAAGCCCACGCTCCCCCGTTGGCTCGGCAAGAGCTTCGACACAGAGGTCGCCGGCTCCCGCCAGATCGGACGCCGCCGGAGCCTGCCCGAGCTCACGGTCGTGCGGTCGACGGGACCGGAAGCCTTGCTCCGCGGCGGCTTTCTCGACCGGCTCGCCTCCCGCCTGCTGCGAACCCCGGCGCCCGCGAAGGTGCTCTTCGTCTTCGAAGGACGCTCTCGGAGCGCCGAGCCAGAGCTGCTGAAGCAGGTCCTCTTGCGCTTTCGCGATCGCAGCGACGACGTCGAGTTCGCGCGCGTCTCGGAGGCCACCTTCGCCCTCCACGAAGCGATCGCCAAGATCTGGGCCGGAGGAGCCGAGAGCCAACCGACCGCGCCAGATCCGGGCGCTCCCCTCGCCCGGCTGACTCGAGAGCTGGCCGCCACCGCGGATCTCCGCGCGCCGTCCGGCAGGCTCTCGGCGGAGAGGATCGCCGCGGTCTTCGGCCTCTCGATCGCCGAGCTCGGCGCGCTGATCGGGAGGAGCCGGCAGAGCCTGTCGAAGACGAAGGACTCGGCGTCGATCCAGCGCGACCTCCAGCCCTTCGAGCGCATCGCGCAGCTCCGCGCTGTGCTGTCGTCAAGCGACTTTCGGGCCTGGCTCAACCGGCCGAACGAGCATCTCGACGGCCAGGCTCCTCTCGACCTCGTGCGCGGAGGCCACGCCGCGGCAGTTGCCGATCTGGTGGACGACATGATCTCGGGGAGCCCCACTTGACGAAGGGCCCGGCGCCACCGGCGGACATCCCGCTGGATCGAACGCCCACGCGGCGCATGCACCGGACCCTCACTCGCATCGTTCCTCATCTCGATTTCATCGAGAGCGCCGCACCGAGCTTTCTCTACACGTCCGGCCGGCCCAACCGGTGCAATCCTGCTGGCGCCTCCTGCCTGTACTTCTCCGAGACGGAAGGCACCGCCCTGCAGGAGTATCGGTCTGGGTGGAAGGGCACCCTCGGCGAGGATCAGCCCAAGCTGATCTACCGCGCTCGGGTCCGGCTCGCCGCGATCATCGACCTGGCGCGCCGGGACGCCCTCGTAGCCCTGGGGCTCACCGCCGAGCAGCTAAGCGAGAGCTGGCGGTTGCGGCCCACCCCCACCAGGCTCCAGCTCGTCGGGTTCGCGATCAGCCGACAGCGCGGGATCTCCGCCCTCCGCTACCCTTCCATCGCCACGGATCGATCGAGGAAGCCTGGCTGGAACGTCGCGATGTTTCCTGAATCCCTTCGCGCCACCGACCGCGTCGAGATCCTCGGAAGGAGCGGAGAGGCGCTGGAGGTGCTCCCCCGGGCGAGCCGGGCCGAGCGCGATGCCGCCCTTTAAGAGCCGGTCGTGACGTCCTCCAATCGGGGATCGAGATGGCCGAGAAGCTCTACCTCGTGCGAGTCTTCGTCGACGTCAAACGCAGGCCGGCCGAGATCGTGACCGCCTGCCGCGATTAGGATCGAGCGGTAGTGGAGGAGCGAGCGATGAAGGTGACCTACGACCGGGCGACCGATACCTTGAGCCTGATTCTCAGGGAGGGCGTGAGGGTCGCCGAGAGCGACGAGGACAAGCCGGGGGTGATCCTCGACTACGACGAAGAGGGGAGCCTCGTCTCGCTGGAGATCCTGGAGGCGTCCCGACGGGTGACGAGCGCTCACCGGATCGAGTACCAGACGACCGGGTGAGAGGGTGAGCGGGGCGGGCCACGTGGAGGGCGGTGGGGAACGGAGCGCGCGAACCACGAGCGCTGGTGCGAGGTCGCCACCCCCAGGACGAGTAGGGCGTCGGCCACCCGTCCCGGCCCCCTCCTCACTCCGGCGCGCAGCCCCCGGGCTCCGAGCCGCCGCGCGGCACCCGAACAAACGGCGCCTCACCACGAGCGGCCTCCCGCGGTGGAAGTGACAACTCCCTCGCTAGCGCCGCGTCGCCCGCGCGCGAGAGCGAGTTAACGCGCTGGGAGATCGGAGAAAGGGGGTAAAATCGGCCAGAAAATACCTCTTTCTTGGGCGGTACCTCGTTTCATGCCTCGTTTCGCGCTTGGCTTGGCTTTCCGCCCGCGATTCCTGCAGTCCCTCCAAAACCATCTTGACCCGCGACGGCGCCGAAAATGCCCTCACTCACCACCGGCTACCTGGGAAATCTCAGCTACACCACAACCGAGCTCGCCACCATCCGGCAGCTCGGGAAGTACAGCGGCCGCGAAGAGCTCTTCCAGCGGCAGAGACCCGAGGTCCTCGAGTCGCTTCGCGACCTGGCCCGCGTCGAGTCGACTGAGTCGTCCAACCGGATCGAGGGCATCGAAGCCCCCCGCGCGCGCGTCGAGGCACTCATCAAGAACGCGACGCCGAGGAACCGCTCCGAGCAGGAGATCGCCGGCTACCGCGACGCCCTCGAGCTCGTCCACCAGTCGTCGGACGAGATGCCGTTCGCGATCAACGCCGTGCTGCAGCTCCACAGCATGCTGTACCGCTACCTCCCCGCTGACGGCGGCCGCTGGAAGCCCATCGACAACGAGATCGTCGACAAGGACGCGAAGGGCCGGATCGTCCGTGTTCGCTTCACGCCCACGTCGGCCGTCGCCACGCAGCAGGCAATGGAGAATCTCGTAGCCGGCACGAAGAGCGCCCTCGACCGCGGGCACGACCCGATCCTCGTGCTCCCGCTGGCGGTCCTCGACTTCCTCTGCATCCACCCCTTCGCCGACGGCAATGGGCGCGTCGCGCGACTCGTGACCCTGCTCCTCCTCTACAAGGCGGGCTACCAGGTCGGTCGCTACATCTCCCTCGAGCGCCTGGTCGAGGACAGCAAGCAGACGTACTACGAGACCCTGGATCGAAGCTCCCAAGGTTGGCACGAGGACCAGCACGACCCGCTCCCCTGGTGCCGCTACCTCTGGGGCGTCCTGCTTCGTGCGTACGACGAGTACGAGCTGCGAGTCGGCCAGCTCGGCACCGGAAGGGGCGCGAAGTCAGAGCAGGTCCGAGCGGCCGTGCGTCGAAAGGTCGTACCCTTCAAGATGTCAGAGCTCGAGCGAGACTGCCCCGGCATCAGCCGCGATTCGATCCGCCACGTCCTGCGTCAGATGAGGGACGAGGGTGAGGTCGTCGTGGAGGGAGCCGGCCGGGGAGCAAGATGGCGACTCGTTGCAGGCTGATCGCCAGAGTCACACCAGAGTCGGCCCCGAGCTCGCGGGCGCACAGGTTCAGGCGCTGCCAAACGCGTCGGCGATCCTCCTTTTCGTCCCAGGGTGCCTCCAGAGCGAGGACGACGAAACCTGGGGAGCGTGAGCAACACGCGCTGAAGGCGGCGCAGCGATTCGTCCCCATGAGTGCCCCTTCTTGGCGACCCTCGACGTCGTGCCGCCGCGCCGAGCGCTGCCGGGGAGGATCAGGTGGGTACCGGCGGCACAGATTCTTGTAGGAGTAACCATGCCCTGGAGCAGATTCGACGAGGAGCGCGGAGCTCGAGCAGGGCGCAGCTCTCCCGCGACGAACAGCCGCGTCTTGCTCGGCGGTGCCACCGCGACCTCGGGCCGCTGAACCCGACGACCGACAGCTCCACGTCCCCTCCCACGGCGATAAGAGGCCGCAGGAAGACCCGCTCCTTCGCCACACGTCGCAAGTCGCGGTAACCTAGGCCATCTCTTCCCTTGTGCGCGCGGTCAGCTCGCGCGACCTCTCCAGCGTGGGCCGACCCGTCGACCCCGCGTAACGCCGGCCACACCGCGATCCCACGGGGCGGCCAGCTCGCGGGAACCGTTCCTCCTGTGTCCCACGCACGGCTCGTGAACGATCCCCTTCCCTCCCCGCACGCCTCGCTGCTCGAGGACACCACCGCCCGCATCGAAGCCGACGGAGCACTCGACGAGCCGGCACGCGACCTCGTACTCGCCGCGCTCCTCGACGAGCTCGACGCGGTGCTCGGCGGCGCCGCGCCACCCGCGCGCGAGAGCGAACAGCACGCGACGATCGTCCCTCCCGAGGTGACCCTCGACGCGATCGTCGTGCGCGGCTTCCGCGGCATCGGCGAGCGCGCGGTGCTGAAGCTGCCGCCCGGCCCCGGCCTCACCCTGGTGTGCGGGCGCAACGGCTCCGGCAAGTCGAGCTTCGCCGAGGCGCTCGAGCTTCTGCTCACCGGCGACAACCAGCGCTGGAGCTCGCGGCGCAGCAAGATCCTGGCGCGACGGTTGGCGCAACCTCCACGACGGCGACGAGGTGCGGCTCGGGGCGCGCGTGGTGATCCCGAGAGCGACGTGGACGAGTCTGGGTCCTCGTTCCTGCAGAACCTCCTGTCGACGCTGGCTTCCGGCGCGTCGCCGCCCCGGGTCGAGGGTACCGAGTGAAGTCCTACATCGGCATCACCGACGGCGCCTGGTTCGACCTCCTCTCCCACCGCCAGGACCTCGAGGAAGTCAACTTCTGGCAGCCTGGCGGCAAGCGCCGTTTTCGCGCCCTCTCGCGCGGCGAGCTGTTCCTCTTCAAGCTCCACAGCCCGAACGACTTCATCGTCGGCGGCGGGTTCTTCGGCTACTCGTCGCTGCTGCCCGCCGCCCTCGCCTGGGAGACCTTCGAAGAGGCCAACGGCGCGCGTTCGTTCCGCGAGATGCTCGCCCGCATCGAGAAGTACCGCCGGGGCCCCACCGATCCCCACGGCAACGACCCGATCGGCTGCATCCTGCTCCAGCAGCCCTTCTATTTCGAGCGCGACGAGTGGATCCCGGCGCCACCGGACTGGCACAAGAACCTCGTTCAGGGTCGCTCCTACGACCTCACCACCGGTGAAGGCGCTCGTCTCTGGGCGCAGGTGTTGGAGCGCCTGTCGCTCCGCACCGCGGGTCTGTTGGCCGAGGTCCACACCAGTTCCCTTCTCGTCCCCACCGAGATCATGAGGCGGATCGGACAGGGCACCTTCCGAGTCCTGATCACCGACACCTACCAGCGCCGCTGCGCGGCCACCGGCGAGAAGGCGCTTCCCGTCCTCGAGGCGTCGCACATCCGCCCCGTCGCCGACGGTGGGCGACACGAGACCGCGAACGGACTCCTTCTGCGCTCCGACCTCCACCGGCTCTTCGATCGTGGCTACGTCACGGTCGATCCTAAGTACCGGATCCGCGTCAGTCGGCGCCTCAAGGACGAGTTCGACAACGGCGAGCCCTACTATCCGCTCGACGGACAGCAGATCTGGCTGCCGCGGGGGCTCGATGCCCGCCCCGCTTCCGAGGCGCTCGAGTACCACCGAGACGTGATCTTCCGCGGTTGAACGCGGACCGACCCACCCACCACCCCACAAGCAATTCGCTCTACGCCCCGTGACCGAGTCGCCCACCCTCACCACGCTCCTCGAGGTGCTGACCAAGGACCGCCTCGTCGACCTCGGTCGTCGCTTCGAAGTCGCGGTGCGCTCCTCCGACACCAAGGCCGACCAGATCGCGTCGCTCCAGCGTGCCCCCTCCCTCGGCGTCGCCTCGCTGATCCCGACCCTCGGTCGCGACGAGCTGCGCACCGCCTGCCGCCGACTCGGTCTCCGGGACTCCGGCCGCTCGCGCGCCGAGCTCGCCAATCGCCTGGTCGCCACCTTCGAGGACGACGTCGCCGAGCCGTTCACCCCCGCG
>DATKBT010000114.1:0-199879 GCA_035546295.1 Thermoanaerobaculia bacterium
GATCGCCAGACAGCGCAGGAGCAGCAGCAGACGATCGCGCAGCCGGCGCCTCCGGACCGAGCGGTACGGCACCTGCGCGATGAACATGAGGGAGGGGAACGGCACCGCCTCGCGGGTTCGCCGGCGCGAGAGATGCAGCAGAATCGGCAGCCCGATGGCGAGCAGGCCGAGCAGGAAGGCTGGGGTGAGGAGGGTCATGGGCGCATCGGGATCGAAAGGAGTCTCAGCGGCTCTTCAGCGGCTCTTCATCGCCCACAGGCGCGAGGCGAGGTAGCGGTAGAGCGCCGCATCGAGCGGCTCGCTGGTGTTGACGAGGACGTAGTCGATGCCGATCTCGACGAACCGCTTCTGGAGCGTTTCGATGTGATCGAGGATCAGCTTGCGGTACTGCTCGCGGAATGCTTCGGGGGAGACCGCCACCCGGGTCCCGGTCTCCAGGTCGGCGAAGTCCGAGGGCTCGTCGTAGGGGAAGTCGATCTCGGCGGGATCGAGCAGGTGGAACAGGATCAGGTCGTTGCCACGCACCCGCAGCCCCTGGACCGCGCGCACGACGTCGTCGGGGGCCTCGTAGAAGTCCGAGATCACGACCACGAAGCCGCGTCTGCGCACCGACGTGCCGAGCCTGAACATCGGAGGCGTCAGCTTGCCCGCGCCCCCCGGCGTCACGCGGTCGATCGTGTGCAGCACCACGTCGAGGTGCTTGGCGGCGGGCGGGACGATGTCGACGACGTCGGAGTCGAAGGTCATCAACCCGATCCGGTCGCGCTGACGCGAGGCGAAGTAGCCGAGCGAAGCCGCCAGATAGCGGCCGTAGTCGAGCTTGGTCATCGTTCCGGCACCCGTCTCCACCGTGCCGAAGTCCATCGACCTGGAGACATCGAGGGCGAGCACGACGTTGGTGTTGGTGTCCCCCTCGAACTCCTTGACGTAGAAGCGATCGGTGCGCGAGAAGAGCTTCCAGTCGATCTGCCGGATGTCGTCGCCCGGCATGTAGGCCCGGTACTCGGCGAAGTCCATCGAGCGGCCCAGGAACGGCGAGCGGTGGAGGCCGCTGATGAACCCCTCCACCACCGTCTTGGCCAGCAGATCGAGGCTGCCGATCCGGCCGAGCGCGGACGGATCGATGAACCGTGCCGACGACGGAACGTTAGCCAAGGGACCGCCTTGCTGGCGCCGTGAACGTCATCGACGCCTCACATCCCCGATCGCTCGACCGGCACCTCGGCGAGCAGCCGCTCGACGATGGCGTCGGAGGTGACCCGCTCGGAGTCGGCCTGGAAGTTGGTGAGCACCCGGTGGCGGAGCACCGGCTTCGCCAGCGAGCGGATGTCCTCGAAGTCGACGTGATAGCGCCCCTGCATCAGCGCGCGCGCCTTGCCGCCCAGGATCAGGTACTGCGCGGCACGCACCGAGGCGCCGTACTCCACCCACTTGTTGACAAAGTCGGGCGCATACTCGGAGCCTGGCCGGGTCATTCGCACCAGCCGCACCGAGTAGCGCAGCACGCTGTCGGAGGCGGGGACCCGTCGCACCAGGTGGTGGAAAGCGATCAGGTCCTCGCCGCTCACCACGCTCTGCAGGTCGACGATCCGCTCCGAGGTTGTGCTGTCGACCACCTCCATCTCGAGATCCTCGGGCAGGTGGTCGATGATGATGTTGAACATGAAGCGGTCGAGCTGCGCCTCGGGCAGCGGATAGGTGCCCTCGAGCTCGATCGGGTTCTGGGTCGCGAAGACGAAGAACGGCTGGTCGAGGACGTAGGTCTTGCCCTGGACCGTCACCCGGTGCTCCTGCATCGCCTCGAGCAACGCCGCCTGGGTCTTGGGCGGGGTCCGGTTGATCTCGTCGGCGAGCACGATCTGGCTGAAGATCGGTCCCGGCATGAACACCATCTCGCGGCGACCGCTCTGGTGATCCTCCTGGATGATGTCGGTGCCCGTGATGTCGGACGGCATCAGGTCGGGCGTGAACTGGATGCGGCTGAAGTCGAGCTTGAGGATCTCGGCGACGGTCTGCACGATCAGAGTCTTGGCGAGGCCGGGCACGCCGGTGATGATCGAGTTGCCGCCCACGAACAGAGTCATCAGCACCTGGTCGAGGACCTCGTCCTGGCCGATGATCACCTGACGGAGCTGGTCGAGGATCTGCTGGCGCCCGAGCTTCAGTCGCTCGGCCAGCTCGTTGTCGTCCAGATGCAGATCGGGCTCGGCGGCCAGGGCGGGGCCTGCGGTGACGGTCGCCTCGAGGTCGCTCGCCGCGTCGGTGTCGGTGTCGGGCCGGGGCGTCGGAGGATCGTGGTGCTCGGTCATGGAGAGAGGCTCCTGATACGGGCTACGGGGCCGGTGTGAGGATTCGGGATGCGGTTCGGCGGTGCTTTTCCCGACCAGGCGCGACGGGCGCTCGGAGCCGGGTGAGGTCGGGCCGTGGATGGTATTGCACCATTCCCGGCTAGTGGAGGATGGAGTACATCAGGTAGTTGATGCCGAGCTTGAAGCCCTTCTCGGTCAGGTGCTTCGGATAGATGAAGGCGTTGTCCGACCACTCCCAGTAGTCGCCGATGTCGAGGTTGTAGTTGACCACGGCCATCAGCCGCTTCTTGGGGTCGTTGTTCTCGAAGATGCCATAGATCTTGGGGCGGAACCGGGCCATCTCGGGGTCGTCGAACTCGAGCTCGTCGACGTCGAAGAAGGAGTGGAAGACGATGTCCTCCTCGGTCAAGGCGTAGAGGATCACCCCCGGCAGCACTCGCTGGATCGACTGCTCGAAGTTGTTCCACTGGCTCTTGGGCGCGCCGACCTGGTCGAAGAAGTCGTCGATGACGACGAAGCCCCCCTTGAGCATGTACTCGCGCAGCAGCCGCGCCTCCTCCTCGGTCGGATTCCAGAAGCCGGGCTCGCACAGGTAGGCCCAGGGATGCTCGAACAGCCGCGGATCCGTGATCTCGAGGATGTTGCCGCCGCCGAGCGTCGGCACCACGCCCGTGATCTCTTCGACGATCTTGGCGAAGTGGATCTCGGCCGCCGGGTAGTCGTGGTTCCACTTGATGTCGAGGTTCCACATGTAGGCGTCGGTGAAGTACCACTGGGTCGGCCGGAACTTGATCCGGGCGAAGGTGAAGCGGCCGTCGTACTCGAACTCCGGGTACTCGACCTGCGGAGGCTCCGGCATCCGCCAGGGCTGCTCGAACGCCGCCCAGACGCCGCCGCTCGCCGCCAGCAGGAGCGCCAGCGCCAGCGCGCCGCGCCGCAGCCGGGCGCGACTGTCCGCCGATCGACCGCTGCGACGCCAGGGCATCAGCTGTCCCCCTCCGCGCCCGCGAGCTCGAGCAGCAACCGCTGCGCCTCGGCGTAGCCGGGCGCGATCTCGAGCGCCGCCAGCACCTCGCGCAGGGCGCCGTCGCGGTCGCCGGCGCGCAGCAGCGCCTGCGACAGGTCGAACAGGGCCTCCGCCTTGTTGGGAGGATCGAGCGCCACGATCGCACGGCGCTCGCGCGCCACGATCGGCCACCGCTCCTCCGCTTGCGCCGCCTCCGCGAGCCTCTCGTGCGGCTCGAGCTCGAGCGGGTAGATGAACAGGGCCCGGTCGAGGAGGTCGATCGCCTCGGCTCGGTCCTCGGGCCGCTCCAGCATCTCGGCGAGCTGCAGGTATTCGCGGTATGCGTACTCGTTGATCGCGACGAGCTGGCGCAGCTCGTCGGCTGCCTGGTCCTTCTCGTCGCGGCGCAGGTGGATCTCGGCAAGCAGGTGGTAGGGGCTGCCGGAAACGACCAGCTCGGGGAACAGCTCCTTGGCCCGCCTCAGCCGCTCGATGGCCTCCTCGTCGCGCTCGAGCTCCATCAGCCGGCGCCCCCAGGAGTACTGGGCGCGGAAGTTGTCGGGCTGCTCGAAGGCCCAGCGCTCGAGTTCGGCGTCCGAGCTCTCGACCGCCGTCACCTCGACCTCGCCGATCGTGGTCTCTCCCTCGTCTCCCGGCTGGGAAGCATCGACCGGGTCGTCCGTCTGGGGCACGAAGGCGGGCAGGGCCTTGGCGTACTTCTGCTCGAGCGAGGCGAAGAAGCGCCGGTCGAGCTCCTCGAGCTCGACGCCGAGCGCCTCCTCGAAGATCTGCTCGGTCTCCTTGCCGTCGCGATAGCCGGCCAGGATCGAGCGGATCTTGTCGAACCCCCACTCGCGATCGATCAGCTCGGCGATCAGCGAGGCCTGGAAGTAGGAGAGGGAGATCTGGTTCGGGTAGCTCGGGCGCACGAAGCCGTCGTTGATCCGTCCCAGCCCGAGCAGCTTGCCGTCGCGCAGGACCTGCAGGAACTCGGGGCGCACGTCGTCGCCCCAGGCCTCGCGTCCCAGACGCTCCTCGTAGACCGACAGCCCCTCGGTCAGCCACCGCGGGATCCGGTGACCGGAGGCGTAGAGCGTGAACGTGTGGGTGATCTCGTGCCAGAGCGTGGTGCCCCAGTTGAAGCTGCCGACGGTGCGCGCCGACGGCGAGTCGATCGCGATCACCGGCCCGAAGCAGACGCCGAGGGCGCCCAGCCCGGCGAGGCCCACCGTGCGCACGGAGAAGTCCTCGTGCCGCGGGTAGACCTCGATGCGGATCGGGGTCGGCGGCTCGACCTGGTAGCGCTCGGCGAGGACGGTGTAGGCCTCTTCCGCCAGCGCTCCGACGTAAGGCGCGAGCAGGTCGACCTCGTCCCGGTGGATGAACAGCTCGAAGCGCTCGGTGCGAACCGTCTCGTACTCGGCGAACGAGTCGAGCAGGTCGAGCGTATTCTTGTTCCAGACGTTGTAGGGATCCCCGGCGAACGCCTTCTCGAGGCTCTCGCGGCCGGCCTCGATCTCGCCGAGCCGGAGCTGGTTGAGCCCCAGCTCGCCCCAGGCCTGCCAGGAGCGCGGATCGAGCTCTACGGCCTCAGCCGAGAACTCGAGCGCCTGACGGTAGAGGCGGTTCTGCACGCAGGTCTCGCTGAGCCGGTTGTAGAAGCCCGCGTAGCGAGGGTTGAGCGCGAAGACCTGGGCGCGGGTGGCCTCGAACGCCTCCTCGTCGAGCCGGAGGTAGTGGGCGGCGGCGCGCACCGACAGCGCCTCGAGCGAAGTGGGATCGACCTCGAGCGCGCGCGACGCCTCGGTCAGCGCCTCGTCGTACTCCTCGAGCTCGAGCAGGAGCTGGGCGTAGAGCACCCGGGCGTCGACCGAGGACGGGTTTCCCTTCAGGCTCTCGAGCACCAGGTCCCTGGTCAGCGGAGAATGATCGAAGCGGTGCACGCGCGCCATCGCGAGCAGCGCCTCGGGGCTCTCCCGGCTGCGCATCAGGGCGTCGGCGAGCGCGGTCCGGGCCTCGCCGCTGTCGTACTTCTCGAGGAACAGCAGGCCGACGCGGATCCGCGGCTCGATCGCCTGCGGATCGGCGGCCAGCGCCTCGTCGTAAGCCTTGAGCGCGTCCTTGAACAGCTCCGGATCGTTGCGCCCGAGGTGCTGGCAGGCGCGAGCGACCGCGGTCAGGTCGGCGGCCGAGAGCCGCTCGCGCGCGTTGTAGGCGTCGATCAGGCTGTACCAGAGCTCCTCGGCTCCGGCGACGTCGCCGCGCCGGAACAGCAGCTCTCCGAGGTCGGCACGCGCCTCGAGCTCGGCGCTGCCCCGCGCCTCGATGGTGGCGCGCAGGGCCTTCTCCGCCTCGTCGAGCCGACCGCGCGCCGACAGCGCGCGGGCCTGGAGGCTGCCCAGGCTCGCGACCGCTGCGGGGTCCTCGGCCAGGAGCTTCCCGATCGCCTCGGCGGCGGCGGCGTAGCGGCCGGCCTGATGGAGAGCGCGCGCGTAGCTCTCGACGGCTGCCCGGCTCGCCGGCGACTCGCGCCAGGTCCCCTCGAGCTCCGCCAGCCGCTCCTCTACGGCCTCCGGCCGTGGCGTCTCGGCGCCGGGGGGCGGGACCTCGGCTTCGGCAGCGGCGGCGGCCTCCGCCTCGTGCGGAGCGGGCGAAGGCTCGGGCTGACGCGCCGAGGCGCCGCAGACCGTCGACAGCAGAGCCGACAGCCCCACCGCCAGGATGCGGTGCGCGTACGCGGCCCAGGCGCCGTTGGCGAGCCAGGCGCTCACCCGAGCACCTCCGGCGGACCGTCGGGACCGTCGGGATCCGACTCGGCGGCTGCGGAGTCGTTCCCTTCGGACTCGTTCCCTTCGGACCCGGTCGGTGGCTCGCCCTGCTCGCGGAGCTGGGCGTCCAGGCGCGCGATCTCGAGTAGGAGGCGCTGCAGCTCCTGGTTGTAGACCTCCTCGGAGAGGCTGGCCTTCTGCCGCCGCAGCTCGTCGAGCTGGGCGGCGAGCTCGGCACGCCGCGCCGCCACCCCGCGCAGCTCCTCCGGCACGTCTTGCTCGGTGCGGCCGCCCAGGAAGATGCGCGCCGCCAGGAGCCCGTCGCTCGAGCCGTCCTCGCCCCCCAGCGCCTCGGGCTGCAGGCTTCCCTGGCCATCGCCGTTGTCGTCGAGAACGGCGTGCTCGGTGCGCAGCAGCTTCTCGTTCTCGTAGTAGCGCTCGACCTCGCGGTTGGCGGCCAGGAACGCCTCGAGGACCGAGATCCTGCCATCGCGGTCGGCATCGGTGCGGTCGCTTCCCAGCGCCTCCACGAACAGCTTCCCGAACACCGTCTCGTTGCGCTCTCCCGGCGAGCGCGTGGCGGTCACCACCACGCGGTCGGGGCCGGCCAACTTGGCGATAAATCCGCCGCTGGCGCTCGAGGCGTTGACGAAGACCACCTTGCGGCCCAGCAGCGGCACGAGCGCCGCCGCGTAGTCGTCGTCGGAGAGGTCGGGCCCCGGCAGGTTGAGCTTGGAGACGCCGCCACTCGAGCTGCCGTGGCCGATCAGCACCACCCAGACCTGGTCCCCCTCCGCCGAGCGGTCGGCGAGCGCAGAGATCTGAGCGAGCACGTTGTCGCGGGTCGAGCGGGCGTCGATCCGGTCGCTGGCGCGCTCCGGCTCCTCCGTCAACACCGCGATGTTCTCCTCCGGGATCCCGCTCGACAGGGCGGCGTCGGCCAGTGCGAGCGCCTGCTCGTGAAAGGCGTCGACGTACTGCGGATCGCCCCCCAGGCCGGCGATCACCAGCAGGTGCGATTCCGCGAACGTGGCGGTGGGGATCGCCGTGAACAGCAGCAGGGCGAGCCCGCGCAGGGAGAGGTGCTTCACGCTCACGACAGACCGAACCTCCGCCGCAGGGTCCACTCGACGCCGAGAACAGCCAGCAGGAGCAGGAAGAGCAGCGGCATGTCCCACAGGTCCCGGTATTCGCGCACGGTCGAGCCCTCCTGCGAATAGGCGAGCTCGTCGGCCAGCTCGTCGAAGTCGCCGGGCTCGAGGAAGCGCCCTCCGGTGTCGGCCGCCATCCGCTCGAGCAGATCGCGACGCCGGTGGGCGCCGTACAGCTCGTCCGAAGTCGAGCTCACCTCGAAGTGGGCGAGCGCGGTGCCGAGCTCTTCCCCATCGGCCGTGGCGGTCGACTCGACGCGGTAGAGGCCGAGCTCGCTGGGCGTGAAGGTGGCCCAGAACTCGCCGTCCTTCTCCACCGTCCAGCCGAGCGGCAGGCGCGTCTGCTCGCCGCCGGGGCTGGTGATCACGGCCTCGACACGCGCGTTGTTGACCTCGAGGTAGCGCTCGTCGCGCACCAGCGACGTCAGGGTCACGGGCTGACCGGGGCTCACCCGATCGCGGTCGGCGGCGAGCTCCACGGGCTGCGGAACGTAGCTCACCAGCCAGCGCGCGAGCTGCCGCCACAAGGTCTCGAAGCTGGTGTCCTCGAGCGGCTGCTGCATCTGCCACTGCCAGGAGTCGTGCACGGTGAAGGCGATTGCGCGTCCGCGGCCGTAGCGCTGGTGGGCCAGGACCACCTGCTCGGCGTCGAGCCCGTTCCCCTCGCCGACCAGTAGCGCGGTGGCCCCCGGCTTGAGCTGGGACAGCGGGTTGAGCACCGACAGCTCGGGCAGCTCGCGCCACCGCGCGGCCGCGTCGTCGGCGTCGAGGTCGCCGAAGATCTGGGTCGCCGGATGACTCAGCCCGAACGGCGTGGGGCGCACCCCGATCTCGGCGAAGAAGCCGCCCCGGCCCTCGCCACCGCTGGCGGGGCCGAGCACCACCGGCATCGCCTCTTCGATCGGCGTGCCGGCGTAACCTCCCTCGGCGAAGGCCGAACGGGCGCCGAGGAACAGCAGGCCGCCGCCGCGCTCGCTGACGAAGTCGAGGATCATGCGCATCTGGTCGTAAGTGAAGAAGCTCGCCTCGATCGAACCGAGCACCAGGCCCTTGTAGGCGAACAGCTCCTCGCGAGTGGTCGGGAAGCCGCCGGCGAGCTCGTCGGCGGCGTCGACCTCGAAGCGCCCGAAGCGGTTCTCGGCCATCCGCACCAGGGTCACCAGCTGGAGGTTCTCGTCGGCCTGGATCGCCCGCTTGAGGAAGGTCAGCTCCCAGCGCGGCTCCCCTTCGAAGTAGAGAATCTTGTCGCGCCGGTCCTCGACCTGGATGAGCGCCCAGCGCTGGTTGTTCTCGGCGAGCACCTCGCCCGGCTGCGGCGCGAGCCGGAAGCGAAACCGTCGCGGCCCCGCCTCGTTCGCCGTGAAAACCGCGCTTGCCACCACCGCGTCGCCGTTGGTGGGGAACTGGATCTCCTGCGAGGCCACGATCCTCCCCTCGTCCTCGATCTCGAGGCGCTGCTTGGTGCCCGAGAAGCCGCTCTGGGCGATCGTCACGTCGACCTGGAGCGAGGAGCCCTGGAGCACCGACTGGGGCGCCACCACCCGCGTCACCTCGAGGTCGCGCGCGAAGCGGTCCCGGCCGACGCCGATCGGGTAGACGGGGATCTTGCGAGACTCGAGCTCGAGCAGGACGTCGGCGAGCCCCTCGTCCGAGGTCTGGGCGCCGTCGGTGAGCACCACGAGCCCCGACAGGGGCACCGCCGACAGCTCGTCGGCGGCCTCGGCCAGCGCCCGGTCGATGCGGGTCTCGGACCCGGTGAAGGTGAGCTCCTCGCTGCCCTCGATCCGGCGAGCCTCGCGGGCGAACGAGAACACTCGCACCTGGAAGCGAGGCTCGAGCAGGCTGCGCAGCGAACCGGCGGCCGGGCTGAGAGCGCCGGCCGCGATGTCGGCCCGGGTGGCGCCCTCGCCGCCGCCGTCCGGCACGCGCATGCTCTGCGAGTCGTCGACCAGGATGCCCACGAAGCTCTGCTGCGGGAGCACCGAGGAGAGCACGAGCGCCGGCTGGAGCAGGCAGAAGGCGACCAGCCCGAGAGCGGCGGTCCGCAGGCCGAACAGCAGCCACTGCCGGGCCGGGGTCACGCCGGCCGGGCGCCGGATCAGGAGCAGAGCCAGGATGGCCAGCACCGCGGCGCCGATCGCCAGGGCCCACGGGCCCGGCGTGGTGAAGGCGAGCTCCCCCTGGCGAAACAGGCTGGGGCGGTACTTGAGAAGGGCCTCGAAGATTCGATCCACTGGACTCTCTCGACGGGTCGGAAGGCTCGAAGGGGTCGGAAGCGGGACGACCGACGAACTGTGCGCAACGTCGCCCCCATCTGGGCCCACTCGGAAGTGGGGCGTATCGGCTCGGACACGCGGGCGAGGGAAAGGGTTCCTGTCGTCTGCTCGTTGATGCTCTTGCTGCGGAGGACTTTCGTCGTGGCGGCCGGTCGGTTCGGCCTTGCGGGCCCGAGCGCGCCGAGTGGGGCCCGATCGGACCCAGCCGGCGCAGTCGTGGCGGTCAGTGGGTCATCGCGTAGACGATGAAGTTCACCCCCATCTTGTAGGCGTAGGTCGAGAACTCCAGCGGATAGTAGGGATCTTCCGCCCATTCCCAGGCATCGCCCAGGTCGGTGTTGCTGTTGATCACCACCAGCAGGCGACCGTCGTCGTCGACGATCCCGCGCACGTAGGGCTGATAGCCGTCCTGCTCCCAGGTCCGGCCCCCCATCCGCCCGAGCCCGACGTTGGGCACCTGCACGATCCGCTCGACGTCGTAGAAGGCATGGAAGATCGGATGATTGAGCTCGAGGTCGACGATCGGCATGCCCGGGAGCACGCGCTCGAGCTCCATCTCGAAGTTCGCCCACTCCCAGCTCCCCCAGAAGTCGTCGACGACCAGGAACCCTCCGGTCAGCAGGTAGTTCCTCAGGCCCTCCGCCTCGGCGTCCGAGAGGCTCATGTGACCGACCTCGACCGCGTAGAGGAACGGATAGCGATGCAGGTCCGGATCGGTGAGCAGGATCGGGTTCTCGTACTCGTAGAGGTCGAGGTGCTCGACCAGGCGACGGATCCCGATCATGAACTGGCGGTCGGCCTTGGGGTAATCGACGCTCCAGCTGGCGAAGCCCTGCATGCTCGACCCGCTGTAGGCGATCCGCGTGAAGTAGAACTCGAAGGGAGAGCCGTCCTCACGGGTCAACGGCGGCGGAGGATCGACCGGGCCGTCCACCGGCATCGGGGGGTACGCGAGGGGGCTGCGAGCGCGCTGCGCCCGGCGCCTTTCATCGTCGCTGCCGGGGGGTGGCAAGGCCAGCGCCAGCCAGCCGGAGTCTCCACCGCCGGAAGATCCGGCCGGAGCCGGCTCGATCGCCGGCAAAGCGACGCCGGCGGGGGGCTGTGGGACCGCGCCGCGCCGACCGTCGCGCTCGGGCTGCCATCCGGTCCGCAGCTCTGCCCGCATCCCGACCCAGGCGGCCGCGACGACCAACAGCAACGTCGCCGCGGCCCATGGCCAGGGCGTTCGGAACGGGCGCTTCAAGCGGGCAGAAAGCAATCGACTGGCTGAACCTCTCCGTGAGTGAGAAACCTCGACCACCGACTCCATGATCGTAACCGATCCCAGCGGCGGCCTCTTCCCCCTTCCTTCGTCGGAGCTGGGTCTGCGCCCGCCGCTTCCGCGCTCGACCCGCCGATCGGCGAGCGGCGAGCGGCGAGCGGCGAAGCGATGTCCCATTTGCCTCGGGAGCCCGGCGGGTTCACAATGGCGGGGTGAGGCCATCCCCCGGAGCGGTCCTGGCGACCCTCGTCGCACTCGGCGGCGGGGTGGCCTTCTCGATGGCGGCCGACCGCTTCGCGCTCAGCGACCCCGACCCCAACCCGGAACGATCGGCGTTCAGCTTCGTACGTGTTCGCTATGACTCCGTGGGCGGCTACAACGAAGCCTTCTACGACTACGACGGACGCCTCTGGCAGCGCTGGGAGACCGACCACCCCCAGGCCGACGAGAACTTCGCGCACCGGCTCGAGGAGCTGACCGCGATCCGCACCAACCCGCGGTCGGTGACGCGCCGGCTGACCGACCCGGACCTGTTCTCGTTCCCGCTGGTCTACCTCTGCGACGTCGGTTGGATGACGCTCTCTTCTCGGGAGATCGATGCGCTTCGCGAGTACTTGTTGCGCGGCGGCTTCCTCTGGGCCGACGACTTCTGGGGCTACGGCGAGTGGCAGAACTTCGAGCGGATCATGCGCAAGGTCCTGCCGGACGTCGACTGGCGCGAGATCCCGCCCGGACACTCGATTTTCCATACCCTCTTCGACCTCGACGCGCTGCCGCAGATCCCGGCCCGCGACTTCGCCGAGATGGGCCTCCGCCACGACCCCGCCGAGTACCACCGGGCTCCCGCGATCGGCCTCGAGGAGGCCAGCCTCAGGGGCTTCTTCGACGAGAGCGGCAGGCTGCTGGCCGTCGCCACCTACAACACCGACATCGGCGACGGCTGGGAGCGCGAGGCGTACGGCGAGTGGTTCTTCGAGCGCTATTCGACCGTCGCCTACGCAGCCGGGTCCAACATCGTCCTCTACGCGATGACGGAGTAGCCGGCGACTACGCCACCCCGCGCTCGCTCTCGACGTACTTCTCGCTCGAGGCCAGCATCGCGCGGCCGAAGGCCCAGTTGCGGACCTTCTTCATCTGCTCGTGCATGGTCTTCGACAGCGGCACGTTGGTCGACGTGTTGCGCGTGACGTCCTTCATCTCGAACGAGCGGCCGTCGTTGTAGGCGTCGATGCGCGCCGCCACCACCGCCTGCTCGATTTCGGCTCCGTTCCACCCGCGGGTCGCCAGAGTCAGCAGCTCGAGGTCGAAGCTGGCGGGATCGCCGCCGCTGCGCTGGATGTGGATCTTGAAGATCTCGGCCCGCTCGCGTTCGGTCGGGAGGTCGACGAAGAACACCTGATCGAAGCGCCCCTTGCGGATGACCTCGGCGGGCAGCGCGCTGATGCGGTTCGCGGTCGCCGCCACGAACACCAGCGGCGGCTTCTCCTGCATCCAGGTGAGGAAGCTCGCGAACACCCGCGGGTTCCCCGACTGCACCTCCTCGTCCATGCCCAGGCCGTTCTCGATCTCGTCGATCCAAAGAACCGCCGGGGCCAGAGCCTCGATCGTGTGCAGCGCGCGATCGAAGGCGGCCTCCGGCGAGCCGTACATCCCCGACGCCACCAGGTTCATGTCGAGGCGGTAGAGCGGCACGTGCCACAGGGTCGACACGGCCTTGGCGGCGAGGCTCTTGCCGCAACCGCTCATGCCCATGATCAGCATCCCGCGGGGCGACGGCAGCCCGGCATCGATCGCCTCCTGGGAGAACAGGTTGCGCCGACGCTCCAGCCAGTCCTTGAGGTTCTCCAGCCCGCCGATCTGGTCGACCGTCGCCTGCGGCGCGACGAATTCGAGGAAGCCCTGCTGGCGCACCGCCTCGGAACGGTCGCGGAAGATCTCGGCAAGCATGCTCTGCCGATCGGCCTCCTTGCGCCGGAGGATCCGGTGCAGCGTGTGACCGGCCTGTTGCAGCCCGAGGCCCTTGAGCGCGAACGCCAGCTCGGCCGCGAGCTCGCCGTCGAGCGACTCGACGCTGTAGGAGCGCGCATAGCTCTCGACCAGCCGCCGGAGCTCGGCCTCGTCGGGCAGGCCGAGGTCGACCACGTAGACCTGCTTCTCGAGCTCCTGGGGCAGCTCGAAGCGGGAGGCGGTCATGAACAGATAGCGGTCGCGCTGGCGCAGCAACGAGCCGTAGGCCTCGCGCAGCGAGCGGACGACGCGGGCGTCTCCGAGGAAGGAGGTGAGGTCGTGGAGCACCCAGATCCCGGGATCCTCCGCCGCCTGCACCCTTCGGACCGCGGCCACTGGATCGAGGGTCGGAGTCTTGTCGAGCTCGTTGGAGAAACCGCTCACCGCGCTCCAGGTCACCACCGGCAGCTCACCGTCGCGGCTCAGCTTGCCCGCGAACGACTGGAGCAGTCGGACCGCACGCTCCTCCTCGACCGTGATCAGAAAGATCAGCGGATGGCGGCCATAGAACGCGCGGCGCAGGGAGTCGACCGAGGACTCGGGCTGGATCAACCGTCGCCCCCTCCGTCCGGCGGCGTGCTCCAGACCTCCGGCAGGACCCGGCGGCCCGTGAACGACTCGACCAGCATGAAGATGAGTTGATCCTCGTCGGTTCCGAGAGCCGCCGTCAGCTCGGCGACCAGGGCGTCGAGGGTCTCGATCAGAGAGGCGAACTGGAACTTCCACTCGCCCTCTTCGCGGACGAACCGGTAGTAGAGCTCCACCTCGGCGTCGGCGCTCTGCCCGGACGCCGGTGGCTGCAGACCGCTGATCGCTTCCCCCCGGGCGCGGTCCCCCTCGACCACGATCTCGCCGATGTCGAGCTGCGCCAGGGTCTGCGGCGCGATCCACCCCTCCCCCATCGCCGTCTCGATCAGCGCGGCGAGATCCATCGTCTCGATCTCTTCGCGCTCGAGGGCGTGGCGCATGCTCACCACCAGCAGGCGCTCGATGAAGGACAGGCCGCGCACCTCTTCCTGCGAGCCGCCGAGCGCGAGCTCTCTCAGCCGCTCGAAGGTCTGGAGCGTCTGCGCGTCGACCAGCGCCTGGGCGGTCGCGCCGTCGCCCGCGACCAGCGCCTGCTTGTAGCGCTCGAAGACGGCCTCGACCGCCGCTGCCTCGGTGCCGGCCGGCGCCAGGTCCTGGGGCCCGACGAGCAGCAGCAGCGCGATCAGCACGATGTCTCCCACGACGATGGCCTCAGGCGAGCTGCCCTTCCTTGAACAGACGGCTCATGTCGCGGAACCGGGGATGCTCCCTGGTCCGGGCCCACTCGAACCCGACCGACTCGTGATTGGTGATCGCGGCCCCCGCCTGCTGCATCCGCTCGAGGGCCCACTGTCGATACTCGGCGCCGCGACCGCTCACGCACTCCCAGCAGACGTGACACTCGGCGCCGCGGCCCAGGAGGCCGATCACCGTCTGCGCGACGCAGACGTGGGCCTCTATGCCAGCGATCACCACCTGCAGCCGGCTCATCTCGACCTCCCCACGCAATTCGGAGAGCGCGCTCTCGAACTGCGGCTCCCCGCAACACGAGAACCCGTCCTTCTCGATTCTCCGGCGCTCGATGGAGAGCGCCTCGTAGTCCGCCAGGATCTGCGAATGCGTCGGCCCCAGCCCCAGCGGGTACTGTTCGCTGAGCACCACCGGCACCTCGAACAGGTCGGCGAGACGCAGCAGTCGCCGGGTGGCGCCGACGACCAGCTCCGGCCGATGGATCAGCTCCATCAGCTTCCCCTGGAGGTCGATTGCCAGCACCAGGCTCCGCTGCGGCTCGAGCAGCCCCACCATCACACCCTCAGGCACGTCCTCAGGCACGTCCTCACGATGTCGGGCCGTCGTAGGTGATCACTCCGCGGCCCTGCGCGCCATCCTGCGTCACGGTCACGCTGACGGTGCGGCCTTCGGAATCCTCGCCCTGCAGAGTCTGGGCCGACTGCCCGCCGCCGCTGAAGGACGACTCCGAGAGCTCGAATCCCGCGTCGGTCAGCGCCTCGCGGTAGAACTCGATCAGCGCGGCAGAGGTGCTCCCCTCGACCGCGAAGGTCCCCGAGGAGCGACCGCCCGAGGACTGGGAGAAGGCGCTGGCGGTCGTCACGCCGGGCGGGAGGGGAACCCACGCCGGAGGCTTCGCCTCGCCGCCGCCGATCACGCTCTCCCCCTCCGGCCCGCTCATCCGGACGCCCCCTCGATCCGAGTCGACCGAGAAGGTCGTTTCCTCGCCGTCCTGCGAGAAGACGACGCGGCCCCGCTCGATGTCGGCGAGGTCGACCGTCACCTCCTCGCCGGTGTCGACGTTGCGAAAGGTCGCGGTTCTCGAGTCCTCGTCAGCCTCGACGAACTGGATCTCGCGCGAGACCAGCGCCAGGGCCTTGGCCGCGGTCTCGACCGGGCGGTTCTCGACCTGCTCGGCGAAGTCCTCGACCTTGTTCTTGGCGAAACGGCCGATCCCGATGAACGCGATGGCGGCCGCCACCGTGCCCACCACCACCAGGAAGACGCACCCGATCGCCACCCACGCCAGTGGATGAAGCCCTTTTCGCTCCGCCATCTCGCCTCTGTCTCCTCAGTCCTTTTCGCGACGCCCACAACGCCTGGGCAAGCTATCACGGGAGCTGGCGGCGGGAGAGGACGCGAGCGCCCATGAGTCGTCGCCGACGAAAGCGCAGCGGACGGCCCTGCCGCGGGACGCTCGTTGCCAGTCCGAGATCCTCCCGCGCCGCCTTCTTGGTCGCCTCCGGGCCTGCGGCCTTCAGCGCCCGGCGCTCGCGCGGCGGCCGAGGCCCTGGCTACCCCAGGAGCTCGAGGATCCGGCGCAGCCAAGTCCCGGCGTCGGCGCCGCTGGTCGGAGCGCCGGGCAGGCATTCGGAGACGGACGGGAGGAGGCCGCAGGCAGCCGCCACCTCGCAGACCCTGGCGGTCGACGGGGCCGCCGTCCGCTCCAGCGGCGCGGCACAGGCGATCCGAGCTCCGAGGTGCGCGGGGACCCGCAGCAGGCTGGCCAAGGCAGTCCCGCGATCGACCGTGCGGTCCGGCTCGAACGTGCGCAGCGCGGGGTTGGCCAGCTCCATGAGCCCGAAGTTGACCACGCGGACGATCTCGGCGCGCCGCTCGGCGTCCTCCGGCACGTCGGTCACGATCACGCCCGACAGCGAGCGCGTGCCGCGCACTCCGGGCACCAGCCAGTACAGGAGCGACGCCAGCTCACCGCGCGTGACCTGGGAGCGCATCACGGCGTCGCCGACTCCCGGAGGCAGCATCTGCATCCGGAATCGGAAGCGCGCGGCGGCCAGCCCGTCCTCGAGCGAACGGTCGCCAGGCCGCTCCTCCAGCATCGAGCTGTAGAGCTCGATCGCGGCCTGGGGGTCGCCTCGCTCGGTCTCCAGCTCGGCCAGCCGCAGCCGAAGCGGGTGCTCAACGACGCCCACGCTCTCCAGACCTCGGAGCGCGGCGAGCGCCCTCTCGGAGTCGCCGGTGGCCTCGGCGATGGCGAGGCTGGCGCGCAGCTCGAGCGGGCTGCCCTCGCCCCACCGCGCCAGCCATTCCCGCCATTCCTCCGCACGATCCACGCGGCCGCGGCGCAGCGCGTCGGAGACCTCGCCCAGCGCACTCTGGAGCGCGGCGTCGCGCAGCGCCTCACGGCGGCCGCGCGCGACGTCGAGGTCGACCTTCGCGTAGGAGACCAGCGCGGTCACCGGATCGCCGGTCAGCTCGGCGGAGCGGCCCAGCAGGAGCTGGGCAGCGGTGTAGCCCGGTTCCTGGTTGACCACCCCGGGCAGCGCGGCGAGGGCGGACTCGAGGCGGCCGGCCACGAACTCCGCCTGGGCCTCGAGCACCCGTGCAGGCAGCAGCTCCGGATCGACCGCGAGCAGCTCGAGAGCCGCTCGCCGGGCGCCCGCGACGTCACCTCGCAGCAGACTGGCGTAGCCTCGATCGAGGACCACTGCAGCCTCGCTCGACAGCCCCCCGGAGTAGCCTTCGCGCACCGGCAGCAGGTACTCGACGACGTCCCTCGAAGGAGCCCGGAAGGTGGGGACGTCGACGTCGGCGGATGCGCACCCCAGAGCGAACGCCGCGAGCGCGAGACCTGACAGCGTGAGGGAGTGGATGGCTCGCCGGCGCACGACCCAGCGCATCCGAGCGGACTCCCTGTCGTCGCTCAGGTGGTGCCTTCTGCCTGGGCGATGGTCGCGATCGCGTGCTTGTACAGCAACACCTCGCCGCCCTGCGCCAGCTCCAGGATGACCGCGAAGCGGTCGAAGCGCCGCAGCCGACCGGTCAGCGTGCGGCCGGTCGTCAGCTCGACGGTCAGGATGCTCGCCTCCTTGAGGTTCTGGAAGAGGAAGCCGTCCTGGATGTTGATGTTGTGCTTGGTCATTCGACCCCTCCGTACCCCATGAAATGCTCACCGCGACCGCGAAGCAGGAGAAGCGTCTCGGAAGCAGCCTCTCCGGCCCGCACCCATTGAACCCCCGGCTCCTTCCGAAACCAGGTCTCTTGCCGTTTCGCGTATCTCCGGGTGGCTGCCGTGATCTCGCTCACTGCGTCAGACAGCCCGCACCGCCCTTGCAGGTGAGCAACGAGCTGCCGATAACCGATCGCCTGGAACGCAGGGGCGGAGGAGGGAACTCCCGAAAACAAGAGATTCCTGACTTCGTCGACCCAGCCACGCTCGATCATCGAGCGAACGCGCAGGTCGATCCGATCGTACAGAAGCGCTCGTTCCATGGTCAAACCGACCTTGGTCACGGACCAGCCGGCCGGCTCGGTCCGAGCGCATCGCTGCCACCACGAGAGCGGAAGGCCGGTCTGATACCAGACCTCGAGCGCCCGCAGGGTGCGTTGAGGATCTCCCCGAGCGATCCGGCTCCGGCTGCGAGGGTCGACCGCCTCCAGCTGACGAGCGAGCGGCTCGAGGCCTTCGCGCTCCAGCCGTGAGCGCAGGCCGGAGCGCACCCGCGGATCGGGCGAGGGCAGCTCGGCCAGCCCGTCGAACAGGGCGCGCAGGTAGAGCCCGCTGCCTCCGACCACGATCGGCAGCCGCCCCCGCTCGAGGATCTGGTCGATCACGGCCCGCGCGCGGCGCGCGAACTCCCCGGCCGAGAACGGCTCGGTCGGCTCGAGCACGTCGAGCAGATGGTGGGGGGTCCTTCGGCGCTCCTCTGCGCTCGGCTTGGCCGTCCCCACGTCGAGGCCGCGGTAGACTTGGAGCGCGTCGGCATTCACCAGCTCTCCGCCGAGCTTCTCGGCCAGAGCCAGCGCCGCCTCGCTCTTGCCCGTCGCGGTCGCGCCGACCAGCGCGAGAACGTCCATTTCTCGAGTCTACGGCTCGGCCTCCGGGCTCGTCCGCCGCCACGCATGCGGCGTCCTCCACTCCGGGCCCGAGCTCCATCGGATCCGCTCGGTCTCGAAGCGGATCCGGCGGCCGGGGCCGAAGCTGAGCCCGGTGCGTCCGTCGAGATCCGATCGCAGCACCGTCGCGCCGCCGCGCTGCAGCCGCGCGATCACCTCCTTGGCAGGGTGGCCGTAGGCGTTGCCCCGCCCGGCCGAGACCAGCGCATATCGAGGCGAGACGGCGTCGAGGAAGGCCGTCGTGGTGGACGACCGGCTGCCGTGGTGGGCGACCTTCAGAACGTCGGCGCGCAGCTCGAAGCCAGAACGCAGCAGCGCCCTCTCCCCCTCCCCGTCGAGGTCGCCCGTGAACAGGATGGAGCTGCCGGCGACCTGCGCCCTCAGCACAACCGATCTCTGGTTCGAGCTGCCGCCGGTGGCGAGCGGCCCGACCTCGAAGCTCCAGCCGTCGACGCGGGCGCGCTCGCCTCCCTCGAGCTCGGTAACCCGCGGGCCGAAGGCCGTCGCCAGCTCCCTCCCACAGCTCGACTCGAGCGCCCCGGGACCGAGCCAGAGCTCGCCGACGGGAATCCGCTCCGCGAGATCGGCCAGGCCGCCGCAGTGATCGACGTCGGGATGGCTGAGGATCACCAGGTCGAGCCGTCGCAACCCCAGCCGGGAGAGGGCCGGCAGCACCACCCGCCGGCCGAAGTCACCGCGCCGCCAGCCCCCTCCGTCGATCAGGACCGCACCGCGGCCCGAGCGCAGCAGGAAGGCGTCCCCCTGGCCGACGTCGAGCATCCACAGCTCCGCGCCGCGCACGCTCCCGGCCGCGTACACGACGAGCCACAGCGCCACGAGGCCGCTCCCCGCGCTCCACCAGCGCGGGCGGACCAGGAGCCAGAAGACCCCCCCGGCAACTAGCGTCGCCTCGGTGAGCGACGGCGTCCAGGTCGGCACCGCCCACCATGGCGCCTCGACTCCGCCGAGCCAGCCGAAGGGCCAGGCGAGGGGATCGAGCCAGCCGGCGTCGACCGGAATGCCGAGGGACCAGAGGCCGAGCCAGAGGCCGCCCGCGAGCAGGCAGAGTGCCGTCCACGGTACGAAGAACAGGTTGAGCAGCGGCGCCAGCAGCGGCAGCGTGGAGAACGCCGTGACCGTGATCGGAAGGGTCGCGAGCTGGGCCGACACCGAGATCGAGAGCGCCGATCGCACCCAGGTCGGCGAGCCCCACGCCCGGCGCAGCGGCGGCGACAGGAGCAGGATGCCGGCAGTCGCCGCGAACGACAGCCGAAAGCCGAGGTCGCCGAGCAGCGCGGGCTCGGCGAGCAGCAGGGCTACGCCGACCGCGGCCAGTCCGTTGACCGCGTCGGGCCTGCGGCCGGCCTCGCGCGCCGCCCAGACCAGCGCGAGCATCAGGCTCGCGCGCAGCAGGGAGGGGCGCTCCCCCACCAGCAGGCAGTAGCCGACGACCGCGCCGGCGGGCGCCAGCCAACGCCCTCCACGCCGGCTCCAGGCCGCTACGACCCCGAAGGCGACCGCGATCATGCCGACGTGAAGACCCGACGCTGCGGTGAGGTGGGCGAGCCCCCAATCGCGCAACGACTGCCGGAGCTCGTCGTCGAGCCTCCAAGGCTGGCCGAGCAGGAGGGCGACCGCGAGCTGGAGACCGCGGTCGCCGGCGAGCGCCCGTTCGAAACGCTCCGCCCTCGCGGTCGAGCCTCGAGCCGGCGAGGCCCGGTCGTCGGCCGGACGGCGATCGGAGACCGCCGTCAGCAGACGCTGGCTCTTCACCGACAGACGATCGGGGCCGACCGGCGTGCTCGCTCCGTTGCCGGGCGGCTCGCCCGGGCGCAACAGACCCCGCACCCAGAACGCCCGCCCCTGCGGCGGCGACGGACCGGCCACGAACAGCCAGAGCCTGCGCGGCGCCAGGGAGACCACCGATCCCTGGCGCACCGAGTCGGCGACGGCGGGAGCGCTCCAGCCCCCTTCGGCCGGGCGGAACGAGCCGGTGGGCCGGACCCGCGCGACCACCGGGCGATCCCAGTCGGGCTCCGGGGCGGCTCTCGCCGGGCTCTCCAGGCGCACCCAGCCGACCAGCAGGCCGAGCGACACCGTGGCGACCACGACACCGACCGCGCGGCGCCAGGAGAGCGCGAGAACGAGGAGGACCAGGACCGCGCCGACCGGGAGGTGCCGGAGACGCCCCGCCAGCAGCAATCCGAAGCACAGCCCCGCCATGACGCCGGCCGCCGGACGCAGATCCAGCCAGTCGCGCCACGGCACCCGATCGCTCGACAGCTCCCCCATCAAAGAGAGAGACGCGAAGCACGCTCGGGCTCTGACGCTGACGCCGACGCCCGAGACTCTGAACCCCGGCTCCGCGTCTCACCGCAGCGTCAAGACGACCTGGGGAGCGCGAACAGGGAGAGCTCGGGCAGCCCGAAGCGGTCGCGCAGCCGCCGGTCGAGCAGCCGCCGCCCGGCCTCGGCGAGGCCGTCGGCGTCGAGGCGGCCGCGCAGGGTGGCGAGGGCCCGGTCGACCTCCGAGCGCTCCGCCGCCAGCTCCTCCTCGGCGAGCCAGCTCCGCGCCGCCGCCAGGAGCTCGCGGTCGAGGGCGCTGAGCGAGTCCTCGATCGCGGCCGTCCCGCCCCCGAGATCGCCCTCGGGGACGGCGAGCGCGAGCACGCGGGCGACCCACTCGTCACGGTCGGGAACGGCGGCGGGCAACCGCGCGACGAGCTGCTCGAGCCGCTGGCCCGCATCGACCTCGGCGACCGGAGCCAGGGGCCCCGGCGGTCCCCGCAGCTCGAGGATCTCGGCCCAGGCCGCCCGCATCGCATCGTCGAAGTAGCGCAGCCCCTGGACGCGTCCCTTCGCTCCGCGCTCGCGCCTCTGCTCGAAGAGCCGATCGAGCACCCGGAGCACAACGTCGAGAGGGATTCCCAGCTCGAGCCATCCGCGCGCGATCTGCCAGTCGGCGGGAGCCAGCAACATCGGCGCTCCCCGCCGCTCGACGAAGTGTCGTTCGATCGCCAGGAAGTACCGTTGCTCCCGCGACGATTCCGGATCGGAAGGCCCGGGATCGCTCACCGGCCGCTCACCCTTCGGCCTCGGCCGACGGCGCCGGCGTCTCGACGACGTCGGCGGCGCTCAAAGCGCGGCGACCGGCCGCGGTGTCGAGCACCAGTCGCCCCTGCTCGTCGAAGTCGACGAAGCGGCCCTCGTAGCGCTGGCCGGCCAGCGTGCAGCCGAGCTGGTCGCCGGGCCGGTGTGCGGCGAGCTCGCGATAGCGCTCGAGGATGCACGCCGGAGGCTCGTCGGCGTCGAGCTCGTCGACCACCGCGATCGCCATCCGGCAGATCAGCTCCCCGAGCGGGACGGGGAGGTCACCCTGGCGCTCGAGACGGATCGAGGTCGCGGTCGGCAGCGGGAGCTGCGACGCGTCGTGGCCGACGTTGATCCCGTAGCCGACGATCAGCGTCCCGTTGTCGCCGCCCCCGAGGAGCTCGATCAAGATGCCGCCGAGCTTGCCGCGGGGCGTCACCAGGTCGTTCGGCCACTTGAGCGCGAGCTGCGGCACCAGGGCGCGCAGCGTGCGGCAGAGCCCGATCCCCACCCGCAGCGGCAGCAGCGCCAGCCTCGACTCGTCGCCGACGCGGCACACGATGCTCTGGTAGGCGCCGAGCCCCGGCGGGCTGGACCACGATCGCCCGACGCGGCCGCGGCCCGCGCTCTGCCCCCAGGCGACGAGCAGCAGCCGAGGCAGCTCGTCGCCGATCCGAGCAGCCAGCCGCCGCGCGAGACGGTTCGTCGAGTCGACCGAACGCAGCGCGACGGTCTGGAGCCCCATCTCGCGCTGGCGCTCGGCGAGCGCTCTCGTCAGCTCCTCGAAACCCTGTGAGCTCTTTGAGTCCTCTGAGCTCTCTGAGTCCACAACGTCCTCGCAGCCCGACTCAGGCGAGCTGCTCGGCGATGCGTCGGCTGCGCTCACGAAGCTCCTCCAGGCGCCGGCGCGTTCCTTCCACGACCTGCGGCGGCGCCTTGCCGGTGAACTGCGGGTTGGTGAGCCGCCCCTCGGCGGACCGCATCTCGATCTCGACCTTCTCGAGCTCCTTCTCCAACCGACCGCGCTCCTCCGCTCCCAGCGACGGCGCCTCGATGTCGAGCGCCAGGTCGACCCCCGCCACCCGGTCGCGCAGCGCACCCTCGGGGCCTGCGCCGTCGACCACCTCGTCGACCCGCGCCAGCGAGCAGACCAGGGCCGCCTGCTCGAGCAGAAAGCGCGACGCCCGGGTGTCGCCCCCCTCGACGTGGAGCACGATGCGCGTCTGGGTCGGCAGGCCGCGCTCGGTGCGCTCGGCGCGAATTCGCGAGATCACCTCCTGCAGCGCCGCCATGTCAGCCTCGACCCTCTCGTCGAGCCACTCCGGCATCGGCTCGGGGTAGCGCGCCAGGGCGATCGACTCCCAGCCCAGCGCCTCGACCCCCGGCAGCCGATGCCAGAGCTCCTCGGTGAGGTGCGGCATCACCGGGTGGAGCAAGCGCAGGCTCCGCTCGAGCGCGCTCAGCAGCACCTCCCCGGCCCGCGGCCGTGGCGCCTCGCCGCTCAGGGCCGGCTTGGCGAGCTCGATCGACCAGTCGCAGAGCTCCCCCCAGAAGAAGTGGTAGAGCTGCCCGCAGGCCTCGTCGAAGCGCAGCGCTTCGAGCTTCTCGTTGACGGTCCCCGCGGTGCGCGCCAACCGCGAGAGCAGCCACCGCTCCGGCGCCTCGAGCCCGTCGGGGGACAGCTCGCTCGCCACCCGGGCCTCGCCGGCGCGGGAGACGGCGAAGCGCGTGGCGTTCCAGATCTTGTTGCCAAAGGCCCGGTAACCGGCCATCCGCTGCGGGTCGAAGGGGATGTCGCGGCCGGGAGCATCGAGCGCGCACAGCGTGAAGCGCACCGCGTCGGCGCCGTACTCCTCGACCAGCTCCAGAGGGTCGATCACGTTGCCCTTGGTCTTCGACATCTTGGCGCCTTCGGCGTCGCGCACCAGGCCGGTCAGGTGCACGGTGCGAAACGGCACGCGGTCCTGGAAGTGGAGCGACATCATCGCCATCCGGGCGACCCAGAAGAACAGGATGTCGAAGGCCGTGATCAGGACGTCGGTGGGAAAGAACGTCCGCAGATCGGGGGCGTCCTCGTCCGGCCATCCCAGCGTCGACAACGGCCAGAGCCCGGACGAGAACCAGGTGTCGAGCACGTCCTCGTCCTGTCTCAGACGGTCGGTCCCGGCGAGTTTCTGCGCCTCCTCTTCGTCGAGGGTCACGAAGCAGTTGCCGGACTCGTCGTACCAGGCCGGAATGCGGTGCCCCCACCAGAGCTGCCGCGAGATGCACCATGGACGGATCTCGGAGAGCCAGTGCTCCCAGGTCTTCTCCCAGGTCGAGGGCACCAGGCGGAGATCCTCGGTGTGCACCGCCTCGAGCGCGCGCGCCGCCATGCCGCGGACGTCGCAGAACCACTGGGTGGAGATCATGGGCTCCACCGGCTCGCCGCCGCGCTGGCTGTGACCGACCGTGTGCACGTGCTCCCTGACCGCGACCAGCAGCCCCTCGGCCTCGAGGCGCTCGACGACCGCGCGCCGCGCCTCGAACCGGTCGAGACCGGCGAAGTCCGCGCCGGCCTGCTCGGTCATCCGGCCGTCGAAGCCGATCACGCGCACGCCCGGCAGGTCGTGCCGCTGCGCGATCTCGAAATCGTTGGGATCGTGGAAGGGGGTCACCTTGACCAGCCCGGTGCCGAACTCCGGTTCGACGTGCTCGTCCGCGAGGATCGGCAGCCGCCGCCCGACCAGCGGCAGGATCGCGGTCTTCCCGATCAGGTGGCGGTAGCGCTCGTCGTCGGGGTTGGCGACCACCGCGGTGTCGCCCAGCATGGTCTCCGGACGCGTGGTCGCCACCACCAGCCGCTGGTCGCTCCCCTCGATCGGATAGGCGATGTGCCAGAGCTGGCCGCGCACCTCGCGCGCCTCGACCTCGAGGTCGGAGATCGCGGTCTGGAGCACCGGAGACCAGTTGACGATCGCTTCGCCGCGGGTGATCAGCCCCTCGCGGTGGAGGCGCACGAAGGCGGTGCGCACCGCCAGGTTCAGACCCTCGTCGAGCGTGAACCGCTCCCGGGTCCAGTCGCAGCTCGAGCCGAGCGCCTCGAGCTGACGGCGGATGTTCGAGTGGTACTGCTCCTTCCACTGCCACATCCGCTCGAGGAATCGCTCGCGGCCGAGCTCGAGCCGCGAGGTTCCCTCGGCCTCGAGCTGGCGCTCGACCATGAGCTGGGTGGCGATGCCGGCGTGGTCGGTGCCGGGCAGCCACAGGGCGTTGTAGCCCTGCATCCGCTTCCAGCGCACCATCAGGTCCTGCAGCGAGCTCTGCAGGGCGTGCCCCATGTGCAGCCTGCCGGTGACGTTGGGGGGCGGGATCAGGATGCAGAACGACGGCGCGTCGGTCTCGTCGCGGGTCTTCGCCGTGAACAGACCCGACTCGGCCCACCGCTTCTGCCAGCGGGCCTCGTAGCTCTTGGGATCGAAGCGCTTTTCCATCGACGGACGGGTCCCGATCGGGTTCGAAGACTGACACCCCGACGGCCGGGGTCACGCGAGGGGCCGTTACCGACTCCGATCGACAGCCCCGATCGACGACTGCGATCGACGTCTGGGCGACCGATGACGAGACGCCGGGCTCCGGCTCTACGGCTGTTCCGGCGACGCGCCGCAGGCGCTTGGAGCCGGAGTGATCGGCTCTAGATGGGAATGGTATTCACCTCACGAGACGCCGAGATCCGGCTCTACGGCTGTTTCCGGCGACGCGCCGCAGGCGCTTGGAGCCGGAGTGATCGGCTCTAGATGGGAATGGTATGCACCATTCCCATCTAGAGCGCCTCGACCTGCGATTCGAGCTCGCGGATGCGATCACGGATCACGACCTCCGCCATGTCCGGAACCACCTCCCACGCCACCTTCCGAATCGCCTCTTCGCCCATCAGCTCCACGACCCTGCGCGCGATCCTCTCGACCTGCTCGTCGCTCAGCTCCATCTCGGCCACGTCCGTCTCCTTCCGGTAGATCCCGTTCCTCGCCCGTGCCAGCGCTGCCGCCGTCCCGATGATGCGACGATGATAGATCAGGCGTGCCGGGAGGCCTGGGCTGGAAGACGCTGAGCGAGGTACTCGACGATCGCCCGAGTGGTGGTGCCGGGCAGGAACACGCGGTCGATGCCGGCCGCCTCCAGGGTCGCGATGTCGCGGTCCGGAACGATGCCGCCCGCGAACACCAGGATGTCGGCCGCACCCTGCTCCGCGAGCAGCTTGACGACCTCGGGGAGGAGCACGTTGTGGGCGCCCGACAGGATCGACAGGCCGACCGCGGCGACGTCCTCCTGGACCGCCGCGGCCGCGATCTGGGCGGGGGTCTGGCGGAGCCCCGAGTAGATCACCTCGTAGCCGGCGTCGCGCAGCGCGCGCGCCACCACCTTGGCGCCGCGGTCGTGGCCGTCGAGACCCGGCTTTGCGATCAGGATTCGGTGCGGCGTCGGCAGGGCTCCTGGAGACATTGGCGCGGAGTGTACCAGCGGCTCCGTCGACGCTCGCACGGACTTCCCCACCACACTGCGCGCGATGAACGATGCGCGCGCTCAGGAGTCCCTCGCCCGAGCCGCTCGAGGGGCACGGCTCCCGGACTTCAGGAGTGCAGGACTTCGGAGCTTCGGAACGTCCGAACTTCCGAACTTCCGAACTTCCTGACTTTCGAGCTTCCGGACTCCCGACTTCCGGATTTCTGGACCCGAGAGCGTCAGAACACCGTCGGCTCGACGTAGGTGCCGAACACCTCGCGCAGCGCGTCGCTGATCTCGCCCACCGAGCAATAGGCCTTGACGCAGTCGAGGATCAGCTCGGTGGTGTTTCCGTCCCCCTGGGCGCCCTTGCGCAGGGCGTCGAGCGTGCGCTCGACGGCGCCGGAGTCGCGCGCGCCCCTGACCCCGTCCATCGCCGCGATCTGGGTCGTCGCGACGTCGTCGGAGATGTAGAGGATCTCTGGGGGCTCCTCGTCCTCGACCCGGTACGAGTTGACGCCCACGATCTTCTTGGTGCCGGAGTCGATCGCCTGCTGCAGCTCCCACGCCGCCTCGACGATCTCACGCTGCGGGTAGCCCGCCTCGATCGCCTCGACCATGCCGCCGAAGTCGTCGATCCGGCGGAAGTAGTCGAACGTGCCGTCGACCATCCGCTGCGTCATCTCCTCGACGAACCAGCTCCCACCCAAGGGATCGACCGTGTTGATGACCCCGGTCTCGTGGGCGATGATCTGCTGCGTGCGCAGGGCGATGCGCGCGCTCTCCTCGGTGGGCAGCGCCAGGGTCTCGTCGAGCGCGTTGGTGTGCAGCGATTGGGTGCCGCCGAGCACCGCCGCGAGCGCCTGGATCGCGGTGCGCACCACGTTGTTGACCGGCTGCTGGGCGGTGAGCGAGACGCCCGCCGTCTGCGAGTGGAAGCGCAGCATCAGCGAGCGCGGGTCCTTGGCGCCGAAGCGTTCGCGCATCACGGTCGCCCAGATCCGGCGGGCGGCGCGGAACTTGGCGATCTCCTCGAAGAAGTCGCTGTGGCTGTTGAAGAAGAACGACAGCCGCGGCGCGAAGGCATCGACGTCGAGACCGGCGTCGATCCCGTACTGGACGTACTCGATGCCGTCGCGCAGGGTGAACGCCAGCTCCTGGAGCGCGGTCGAGCCAGCCTCGCGGATGTGGTAGCCCGAGATCGACACCGTGTTCCAGCGCGGCACGCACCGCGTGGCGAACGCGAACTGGTCGGTCACCAGGCGCATCGAGGGGCGCGGCGGATAGATGTACTCCTTCTGCGCCAGGTACTCCTTGAGGATGTCGTTCTGGAGCGTTCCGGAAACGTCGCGCGCGATGTCGACCCCCTGCTTCTCGGCGACCGCCAGGTACATGGCGAACAGGATCGGGGCCGTCGAGTTGATCGTCATCGAGGTCGAGACCTCGCCCAACGGGATGCCGTCGAACAGCGCCTCCATGTCCGCGAGCGTGTCGATCGCGACGCCGCACTTGCCGACCTCGCCGAGCGACATCTCGTGATCGGAGTCGTAGCCGTAGAGCGTCGGCAGGTCGAAGGCCACCGAGAGCCCGGTCTGCCCCTGCTCGAGCAGGTACTTGAAGCGCCGGTTGGTGTCGGCGGCGGTGCCGAAGCCCGCGAACTGACGCATCGTCCAGAGCCGGGTGCGATAGCCGGTCGGATGGATGCCGCGGGTGTAGGGGAACTCGCCGGGGACGCCGATGTCCTCCACCGGATCGGCGGTCGGCTGATCGGCGGTCACGAGGTGCGGCACCTCCGCCCCCGACAGCGTCGTGAAGTCCTCCTTGAAGTCAGGGCGCCGCTCGCGCGAGGCGTCGGCGGCCCGCCGCCATCGCTGGCGCGCGCCGGCGAGCTGCTCGCGCACCTCCTGGCGGTAGGGAGAGCGGCGGCCGCCCGACGCCTCGCGTCCTTCGGGGCGGGCGTCCTCGGAGCGATCCTCTTCCGCGGTCGTCGAATGCGTGCCTTCCTCGATCGTCATGTGCTCTCGGCCTCCTGACGACGGATGTCGTACTGCTCCATCTTCTTGTACAGGTTGCTGCGCGGCGTCTGGATCGCCTGCGCCGTCTGGGTCACGTTCCAGTCGAAGCGCTCGAGCTTGTGCAGGATGAAGAGCCGCTCCGAGACCTCGCGGAACTCCTTGAGGCTCTCGATCGAGAACAGCGCCTCGGAGATCTCCCCGGCGGCGCCTCCGACCGCCTGTGCCACGTCGTCGCGGCCGATGCTGTCGCCGGGGGCCAGGATCAGCAGCCGTTCGACCAGGTTCTTGAGCTCGCGCACGTTGCCGCGCCAAGGCAGCGTCCTCATGAGCTCGCGCGCCTCCTCGTCGAACTCGCGCGCGCGGTAGGCGTTGTCCTCGGCGAAGCGCTTGACGAAGAACTCGACGAGCTGAGGCAGGTCCTCTAGGTGCTCGCGCAGAGGCGGAGTGGCGATCGGGATCACGTTGAGGCGATAGTAGAGGTCCTCACGGAACCTTCCGCCCGCGATCTCCTCCTCGAGATCGCGGTGCGTCGCCGCCACCACCCGGACATCGACGATCACGCAGCCGCTGGCGCCGACCGGCTCGACCTCGCCGCTCTGCAGAACGCGCAGGACCTTGGCCTGGGTGCGCGGCGACATGTCGCCGACCTCGTCGAGGAAGATCGTGCCTCCGTCCGCCGCCGTGAACTTGCCGATCTGCTTGCGGACCGCTCCGGTGAAGCTCCCCTTCTCGTGGCCGAACAGCTCGGACTCGATCAGCTCGTCCGGGATCGCTGCGCAGTTGACCTGGACCAGGGAGCGGTCACGGCGCGGGCTCTGGGCGTGGATGGCACGCGCCACCAGCTCCTTGCCGGTGCCGCTCTCGCCGGTGATCAACACCGTCGCGGGGGTCGGCGCCGCCCGCTCGATCGTCGCGCGCAGGGCCCGCATCGGCGCCGAGTCGCCGACCAGCTCCCAGGTCGACTCGCGCTGCAGCTCTCGGTTCTCGCTCGCCAGCCGATACCCCTCGATCGCGTTGCGCAGGGTGAGCAGCACGCGCTCGCGCTGGAGGGGCTTCTCGAGGAAGTCGAAGGCGCCGAGCCGGGTCGCCTCGACCGCGGTCGCGACGTCGCCATGACCGCTGATCACGATCACGGGCGCCTCGACGCCCCGCTCGCGCAGAGAGCGCAGCACCTCGAGCCCGTCCATGTCCGGCATCTTGACGTCGAGCAGAGCGGCGGCCGGGATCCGCTCGGAGACCTTGGCCAGCGCCTCGTGTCCGGAGGCCGCCTCCTCGACCTCGTAGCGCTCGTACTCGAGGATCATCCGCAGGGTCTCGCGAATCGAGCGCTCGTCGTCGACGATCAGGACGCGCCGCGGAGGACCATTCCGTTCGGTCATGAGATGGAAGTGTAGCCGTCGAAAAGAAAACGGGGCGCCAGAGGCGCCCCGTTCGGACTCGGATCAGGTCTCGCTTCGGGTCACGGCACCCGCACGATCGCGAAGCGCGACACCAGCCCGGTGGGCGCCGGGATCTGGACGTAGAGCCGGACGTAGTCGCCCGACTCGAACTGCTCGAGCTCCGCCTCCAGGTCGGCGACCGAGCCGATCTTGGCTCCGTTGACGTCGGAGATCACGAAGCCCGGCCGCACGCCCTCGTCGTAGAGCGGGCTGCTCGCGTGCACGTCGGAGATCAGCACGCCCTGGAGGTCGCGTGGCAGCCTCACCGAGCGCCGCAGCTCTTCGGTGATGTCCTCGACCTCGATGCCCAGCCACTCGAAGGACTCCTCCCCGGTCTCCTCCGGCTCGGGCACGTCTGCGACGGTCGGCGTTCGCTCCTCGAGCGTGACCGTCTTGCTGACGCGCTTGCCGTTGCGCCAGAGCTCGAGGTCGAGCTCGGTGCCCGGGCGATAGCTCGAGACCTCGTCGATCAGGTCGCGAGTCCGCTCGACCTCGTGGTCGCCGACCTCGAGGATGATGTCGCCGGGCTGGAGCCCGGCCTTGGCCGCCGGAGTGCCCTCGGTCACGCTGTTGACCAGCGCGCCGTTGGTGCTCTCGAGGCCCCAGGCCTGGGCGTCCTGGTAGTCGAGGTTCTCGATCGCCACCCCCAGGTAGCCGCGCTGGACGCGGCCCTCGTCCCGGAGCTGGGGCAGCACGTGACGCAGGGTGTCGACCGGGATCGCGAAGCCGATGTTCTCGGCGCCGAAGTTCATGGCGGTGGCGATGCCGATGACCTCGCCCTGCGTGTTGACCAGGGGACCGCCCGAGTTGCCGCGGTTGATCGCGGCGTCGGTCTGGATGAAGTTGTCGAACGAATTGTCGGCGTTGAGCCCGACCAGGGCGCGCCCCTTGGCGCTGACCACGCCGACGGTCACGCTGGATTCGAGCGCCAGCGGACTGCCGATCACCATCACCCACTCGCCGACCCGCAGCGAGCTGCTGTCGCCGAGCTCCAGGTAGGGCAGCGGCCGGTCGAGCTCGACCTTGAGCAGCGCGATGTCGGTCAGGTCGTCGACGCCGCGGACGGCCGCTTCGTATTCGCGCTCGGCGAGGCGGACGCGCACCGTCGTCGCACCGTCGACCACGTGGTTGTTGGTGACGATCCAACCGTCCGGCGAGACGATGAAGCCGGAGCCGCCGCCGTCCTGGCGGAACTCGCGGGGCTCGCCGTCGCGCCCCGGCGGGCGCTGGCGGAAGAAGTCGAAGATGTCCTGCGGGAGCTCGTCGGAGGCCTCTTCGATGGTGGTCGACAGCACCTGCACGACGGCCGGGGTCACCACCTCGGCGAGGTCGGCGAAGCTCGGGATCGCGGCCGGGGCGCCGGCGAGCCTCTGCGGGCCGTCCTCGCCACTCGGAAGGTTCGCGGGCGCCGTCGCCGGCGAGCCGAGCGCCGGCATCGACAGATTGAGGCTGCCCGCCACGACCATGCCGAAGACGACGGCGCCGAGGACCAGCAACAGCGTGACGACGCCACGACCTCGTCCGTTGAGTTCCATGTCTGATGTCCTCCTGAGAAGCGAGAGCGGGAGCGAACGGGTCGCTCCGCCCGAGGGTCTAAGAAATGGGCCCCGACCTCACGGATCGACCTGCCCGAGCACCGGCCTGACCGGTCCTCGAGGCTCTCGGGGCTCGGATCGGGTCGACTCGGGCGAGTCGGTGAAGCCGAGTCGAGCGAGTCGGCCGTTCAGCCAGCTCACGCTCTCCTGAACCACGACCGACGAACCTCGAATTCCAAGACGGATTCCGGAGCGGATCGCCGACTCGCAGAACTCAGCATAACCGATCGAGATCTCGCCGTCGGAGCGGAGTTGCGAACGCGGCCGCGAACCCCTATAATCGCCAGAGTCCACGGTGGTGGACGAGACTCGAAGTGGGTTTCGCGGCCCACTTTTTTTGTTGTGAGGGGTCTTCCGGACGGAGTTTCGCCGTCGCCGGCTCTCCTCCCGCGAGGGGTCTCCAACCAGTGGATTCGGGTGAGCCTCGTTGCGTCGGACGGCCGAGCGGAGCGCCCCGTCTCCTCACCGGGCCCCTCCTGTTCTAAAGCCCTCTCCTCGCGCCGAGGCGCTTCTGGCCCAACGCGATCGGGACGCGAGGCAGGTCGTCGGTCCGCCGACCAGGAATCCCCAGAACGAGCACCGGAGCCGAATGACTCGCAACCGCATCCCACCCGCCCTCGAGCAAGAGCTGTCGGCGATCGCCGCCGAGCAGGGGTGCGAGCTGGTGCACGTGGCTTTCAAGGGTGGCACCCTGCAGATCATGCTGGACCACCCCGACGGCGTGACGCTCGCCCACTGCGAGGCGGTGTCCAAGCAGGCGTCGGCGCTCCTCGACCTCGAGGACTTCGGCAGCGGCAAGTACGTGCTCGAGGTCACCTCCCCCGGCCTCGATCGTCCTCTCTACCGTCCGGCCGACTACCAGAAGTTCCTCGGCCGGCGGGTTCTGGTCACCTTCCGTGAGGGTCCCGAGCGGGCGAAGCGGACCGTCGGCGGCACCCTCGAGTCCTTCGATCCTGATCGGCAGGTCGCCAACGTCCGGGAGGAGGACGGCGGCGGTGAGCTGAGCATTCCCCTGACCGACATCCAGTCGGCCCGGCTCCAGGTCGAACTCTGAGCCGCGATTCACGAGCCGAGCCCCCTCGCGGGACACCGTCCCGAACACTCAACCAGGAAGCACTCAGATGGCGCAAGCAACGACCCCTGAGATCAACATCACCGACGTGCTCAAGCAGGTTGCGCACGAGAAGGACATCGACCTCGACCGCTGGATCATGGCGCTCGAGGACGCCGTCGCGTCCGCGGCCAAGAAGCAGCACCGGATCAAGGAGCCGGTGCGCTCGAAGCTCGACCGGGAAACCGGCAAGTTCTCGGCGTTCATCGTCAAGCAGGTGGTCGAAGAGGTCGAGGACCCGCTCGCCGAGTGGACGGTCGAGGAGGCGCAGCCGCACAAGGAGGACGCCCAGGTCGGCGACGAGATTCACCTCCCGCTGTCGACCGAGGGGCTCGGGCGGATCGCGGCGCAGTCCGCCAAGCAGGTGCTCTACCAGCGCATCCGCGAGGCCGAGCGGGAGAAGATCTACAACGAGTACATCGAGCGCGTCGGCGAGGTGGTCAACGGCACGGTCCGCCGCTTCGAGCGCGGCGACATCATCGTCGATCTCGGCCGCACCGAAGCCGCGGTGCCCCGCAGCGAGCAGTCCCGCCACGAGCGCTACAGCCAGGGCGAGCGGATCCGCGCGGTCATCGTCGACGTCCACACCCAGCCGAAGGGGCCGCAGATCATCCTCTCGCGCACCGATCCGAGGCTGCTGGTCAAGCTCTTCGAGATGGAGGTCCCCGAGATCTACGACGGCACCGTGATCATCAAGCAGGCGGTGCGCGCCCCCGGCGAGCGGGCCAAGGTGGCGGTCTCCAGCCGCGAGCGCGACGTCGACCCGGTCGGCGCCTGCGTCGGCATGAAGGGCTCCCGCGTGCAGTCGATCATCCGTGAGCTGCGCGGTGAGAAGATCGACATCATCGAGTGGTCCGACGACCTGGTCACCTTCGCGCAGAGTGCGCTGGCGCCGGCCAAGATCACGCGGGTCTCGGTCACCCACGTCGGCGAGGTGCCCCACCTCGACGTCATCGTGGAGGACGAGCAGCTGTCGCTGGCGATCGGCAAGCGCGGGCAGAACGTGCGGCTCGCCTCGGAGCTGATCGGCGCCCGCATCGACATCAAGAGCGAGAGCGACGTCAAGGACGAGGTGGCCGACGCCCTGGCCAAGATGCTCCAGGTCGATCTCGGCCCGACCGAGACGCCGGTGGACCTCACCGAGATCGAAGGAATCGACGAGGAGCTCGCCGCGAAGCTGGAGGAGGCTGGCTTCGGTCATCTCGAGGCGTTGACCGGCGCGACGGCCGAGGAGCTCGCCGCGGTTCCGGGCGTCGGCGAGGACCTGGCGGACTCGCTCAAGAGCTGGGCGGAGGATCTGACCGCCGAGCTCGCCGAGGCGGCGGACTCAGAGGAGAGGGTGGAGGCCTCGCATTCGGCGACGATGGCCGACTCGGACTTCATGGCGGCCCTCTCGAAGGCCTTCCAGGAGAGCGAGGAGGCCGAGGCCAAGCCTGAGAGCGGGCCGGAGAACCGGGCGGAGGGAGAGAAGAAGACCGAGGGCGAGGACGAGCTCGATGCGCTCGCCGCGGCGCTCTCGGGCGTCGGCAAGGGCGCCGCAGAAGCGGCAGCAGAGACGAAGGCAGAAGAAGAAGAAGAGGAAGGCACGTAGCCCCGCGCGCCGCAACGGTCGCTCGCGCACAGCTGCGGTTCTCGAAGGAAAGCGAACGGTATGGGAAAGATTCGAGTGACTGACTTGGCGAAGAAGATGGGGGTACCCGCCCAGGACCTCCTCTTCAAGCTCAGGTCGATCGGCGTCCGGATCGAGGACGACATGATCGATACCGAGTTCATCCAGGCGATCCTTCAAGGCAAGCAGCTGCCGCAGGCGCCGCAGCGCGAGGTGATCTTGCGCGACGCCCAATCGGGCCCCGGCCCCACGCCCGCTGCCAAGCGGCGGCGACCGCCCGCTCAACCGCGCCGCCCCTCGGGTGCGCCCGGCAGACCTCCGCGCCGGCGCGCGGTGGTCCAGAAGACCGACAGGATCAAGACGCTGCCGGCGACCCGCCGCCCGCGCAAGCCGACCCCCGAGGAGATCGCGGCGCAGGAGATCGCCGCCGAGGAGGCAGCCAAGGTCGAGGCGCGGCCGCGCGGCGCCGACGAGCCGACACCTGCGGCGGCCGTCGCCGAGGCGGCGGTCGAGTCGAGGGCGGCGGAGGCCGCGGCCGACAAGGCGGCGCCTCCGAAGACTGCCCACACCGAGGCTCCGATCGAGGTCCGGCTCCCGGTGCCGGCCACCGACCGCAAGTCGCGTCGGGCGCAGCGCCGCGGGCCCGAGACCGCTCGCGCGTCCGGCGACATCGTGACGATCTCGGAGGGAATGCGTGTTCGCGACCTCGCCGACAAGCTGGGGATCAAGGCGAAGGATCTGCTCAAGAGCCTGTTCGCTCGCGGCGTGATGACCACCGTCAACCAGGCGCTCGATCCGGAGCTCGCCCAGGAGCTCGCGCGCCAGCACGGATTCGAAGCCATGATCGTCTCCTTCGAGGAGGAGGTGCAGCTCCAGCACGAGACCGCCCGCACTGCGACCGCCGGCACCGAAACGAGAGCGCCGGTGGTGACCGTGATGGGCCACGTCGACCACGGCAAGACCTCGCTGCTCGACGCGATCCGCTCGACCTCGATCACGGAGGACGAGTTCGGCGGGATCACCCAGCACATCGCCGCCTACCAGGTCGATCTCGACACCGGCGGCAAGGTCGTGTTCCTCGACACCCCCGGCCACGAGGCGTTCACGCAGTTGCGCGCACGCGGCGCACAGGTCACCGACCTCGTCGTTCTGGTGGTCGCCGCCGACGACGGCGTGATGCCTCAAACCGTCGAGGCGATCCAGCACGCGCGCGCTGCCGAGGTGCCGATCGTCGTCGCCATCAACAAAATGGACAAGGCCGGCGCCAACCCGGACCGGGTCAAGAAGGAGCTCGCCGATCAGGAGCTGCTGGTCGAGGACTGGGGAGGCGACGTGGTCAGCGTTGCGGTCTCGGCGATCAAGCGGGAAGGCATCGACCAGCTCCTCGAAATGATCCAGCTCACCTCCGACATCCTCGAGCTCAAGGGGGATCCCTCGCTCCCCGCTCAGGGTACCGTCATCGAGGCGCGCAAGGAGCAGGGGCGCGGCATCATCGCCACCGTCCTGGTCCAGGATGGCACGCTCGAGGTCGGGCACCCGTTCGTCACCGGCGCCACCTGGGGCCGCGTGCGTTCGATGAGCGACGACCGGGGCCGGCGGGTCGAGAAGGCCGGCCCCTCGACCCCGGTGGAGGTCACCGGCTTCGACGAGCTGCCGGCCGCCGGCGATCTACTCCAGGTCGTCGAGAAGGAAGCCCAGGCGCGCGACATCGCCGAGCACCGCCGCGAGGATCAGCGCCAGCGCGAGCTGGCTCCCTCCGCGGGCCGGCTCTCGCTCGAGGGGCTGTTCAGCAGTTTGCAGGAGGGCGAGATCAAGGAGCTCCCGGTGGTGATCAAGGCCGACGTCCAGGGCTCGGTCGAGGTGCTCAAGGAGACCCTCCAGAAGCTCTCCACCGACAAGGTCAAGGTGCGCGTGATCGGCGCCGGCGCCGGCGCCGTCTCGACCAACGACGTGACCCTCGCCTCCGCCTCCGACGCCATCATCTACGGCTTCAACGTCCGTCCCGAGCGAAACGCCGCCGATCTCGCCGAGAAGGAGGGGGTCGACATCCGGACCCACACGGTGATCTACGAGCTGACCGACGAGCTGAAGAAGGCGATGACCGGCCTGCTCGAGCCCACCTACCGCGAGGTCGAGCGCGGGCGCGCCGAGGTCCGCCAGATCTTCAAGGTCCCCAAGCTCGGCACCATCGCCGGGTGCCACGTGGTCGAAGGGGTCATCCCGCGCGCCGCCCAGGTCCGCCTGTTGCGTGACAACGTGGTCATCCACGAGGGACGGATCGGTTCGCTGCGCCGGTTCAAGGACGACGCCGCCGAGGTCCGCAGCGGCTTCGACTGCGGCATCGGGCTCGAACGATTCCAGGACCTCAAGCCCGGCGACCTGATCGAGGCCTACGCGCAGGAAGCCGTCGCCCCGACGCTCTGAGGGAAATGGTGGATACCATTTCCCTCAGAGCTCATGTCGACCCGGCTCCATGCGCCTGCGGCGCGTCGCCGGGGAACAGCCGTAGAACCGTATCTCGGGTTCCGATTCGAGTCTCGAATCGTCCAACGGCATGCTGCGCGACACTCCCGTACCAACCACCACCGACTCCGAGGGAAATGGTGGATACCATTTCTCTCAGAGTTCATGTTTTCCGGCTCCATGCGCCTTCGGCGCGTCGCCGGGGAACAGCCGTAGAACCTTCTCGGAGATCTAGCCTCGTGACGTTCGGCTCGCCCAAGCTCACCCGCCGGCCCCGGCCACAGCTCCCGTCTCACGGCATGATCCCCTTCGGCGCGTCGCCGGGGAACAGCCGTAGAACCGTATCTCGCCGAGTCGGATAGACAAGACGAGCGCCCGTGGCCCGACGGCGAGGCCCGTCCGATCGTCGCACCTCGAAAGACAGCCATGGGCCTCGTTGCGATCTCGTACTTCGAGCTTCACATCCCGCACGCTCGCTCGCTCAAGGACAAACGCAAAGTCGTCAAGAGCCTGATCGATCGGGTCCACAGCCGGTATCGCGTATCGATCGCCGAGACCGACCACCACGACCTCCGCCAGCTTGCCGGCATCACCCTCGCGTCGGTCGGACGCAACGATCGGGAGCTGGAGCGGCAGCTCGAGGACCTGCGCTCCGCGATCGAGCTCGACCCGGAAGCCGTGATCGCGAGCTGGCAGCCAGAGATCCTCGACATGCACTCCGCCTGATCCACCGACCACCGTGATCACCGCCCCCCTCCGAACGAGCCTCTACGTCCAATGACCTCACGCCGCGTCGAGCGCGTCGCCGACCTGATCCGTCAGGAGCTGTCCGAGATCCTCCGCAAGGAGGTCCGGGATCCCCGCGTGCGCGACGCGTCGGTCACCCGTGTCGACCTCTCCACCGACCTCCAGCACGCTCGCGCGCTGATCTCGGTCCTCGACCCCGCGGAGCGGGACGACGTCCTCGAGGGACTGCGGCGGGCCACCGGCTTCATCCGCAGCCGGCTGGCCGTACGCATCGACCTGCGTCACGCCCCCGAGCTGCGCTTTGACATCGACCACGGCGCCGAGCACAGCCTGCGCATCAGTGAGATCCTCGAGTCGCTCGCGCCCGAGCTGGAGGCACCGGCGGGCGACCGGGACGGCGCTGTCGACGGTGGAGACGCACCGGCGGAGCCGGAGGACGAATCGTGAGCAGCCAGCCGCCCACCGGGCTGATCGAGCTGCTCCGCTCGAGCCGCCGGATCGTGATCACCAGCCACACCAACCCCGACGGCGACGCGATCGGCACCGAGCTCGGCCTCGCCCGCCTGCTGCGCGGGATCGGCAAGCAGGTCCAGATCTGGAACCGGGATCCGACCCCGCCGATCTTCGCTGCGCTCGAGGGCGGCGAGCACATCCACGTCGGCGAGAGCTCGCCGGTCGAGCTCGATCGAGTCGACGTCGTGGTGTACCTTGAGTGCCCGACCATGGACCGCTGCGGCCTCGACCACCTGCTGGGGCGACTGCCGGGGATCAACCTCGATCACCATCTGGGCAACGCCGGCTACGGGCTGGTCGACTGGGTCGACACCCGAGCGCCCGCGGTCGGCGAGATGGTGTTCAGGCTGGCTGAGACCATGGAGCTCGAAGTCGACGCGACCACCGCCGACCTGCTCCTGCTGGCGCTGATCGCCGACACCGGTTCGTTCAGGTACTCGAACGCGACCCCCGAGGCGTTCGAGGCCGCGGCTGCCATGGTGCGCGCCGGCGCCTCTCCCGAGCGCGTCGCGCGCGTGCTCTACGATCAGCGGCCAGTCGCCTCGCTCAAGCTCCTCGCCGAGGTCACCGGGTCGCTCGAGCTCGCTGCCGGCGGCGCGGTCGCCACCGCTCTCCTCACCCGGGAGATGTCGGCCCGTGCCGGCGCTGGACGGGGCGACTCCGAGGGCATGATCGAGAGCCTCCGCTCTCTCGACGGCGTCCAGGCGGCCGGCCTGCTGCGCGAGCTCGACGACGGCCGAATCAAGGTCTCGCTGCGCAGTCGCGGCCTGATCGACGTCGAGAGGGTCGCCCGACGCCACTCCGGAGGCGGCCACCGCAACGCCGCCGGCTGCACCATCGACGGGCGGATCGACGAGGTCCGGCAGCAGATCGCGAGCGAGCTGGCGACCGCCGTGGAGCAGACCTCGTCCGCGGCCTCGGAGGTCCTGCCGTGAGCCGAGCCGAGGGGCTGCACGGCCTGCTGCTGGTGGACAAGCCTCCGGGCTGCACCTCCCACGACGTCGTCCGCGACGCGCGACGCGCGCTGCGCGAGCGCAAGATCGGACACTGCGGGACCCTCGACCCGGACGCGACTGGACTGCTCCTGCTCACCGTGGGAAGGGCCACCCGGCTCACCCGTTTCCTGATCCGGGCCCCCAAGGTGTACGAGGGAATCATCCGATTCGGCGTCGTCACCGACACCTACGACGCGAGCGGCCAGGTGATCGGCGAACACTCGATTGCAGGCCTCGACGCGGCGGCGGTCGCGGCGCGGATGTCCGAGCTGGTGGGGACGTATCCGCAGCTGCCACCCCCCTACTGCGCCAAGAAGACCGGCGGCAGGAAGTTCTACGAGCTCGCGCGCAAGGGCGAGGAGGTTCCGCGCGAGCCCGTCGAGGTCCAGATCTACGACTTCCGGACGATCCGAGACGGGCTCGACGGCGGCGACCTCCCTTTTCGCCTCGCCTGCGCTTCGGGGACCTACGCTCGAAGCCTCGCCCACGACCTCGGCGAGCGGCTGGGCTGCGGCGCCCACCTCGCGGCGCTCAGGCGGACCGCCATCGGCCACTTCTCGATCGACTCGGCGGCGCCGATGGCGACGCTCGAGTCCTGCGAGGGTGACACCGGACGCCTCGATCAGGCCTGGATTCCGTTCGACCGGATCCCGCTGCCGTTCCCCGAGGTGCAGGCGGACGCCAACCAGGAACGTCGCGTGCTCAACGGCCAGAGCGCCCTGCTCCAGGGCCTGGAGGCCGACGAAGGAGACTGGATCAAGCTGGTCAACCCCCGCCGCCGCTTCATCGCCGTCGGCTCGGTCGTCGAACGGATCGGAGACCGCGGCGTGGGGGTCGTCCAGCCCCGAATCGTGTTCAAGTGACGCGTGTTGGAGCCGACCGCGAAGGGCGGGCGGCAGCGCGGAACCGGCGGCGGCACGGCGTTTTGCTGTGCTAACATTCTGCAGCGAAAGAAGAAAGAAGAAGCGAGAATCGTCAGAAGGAGCTCGACTTGCCTCAGACCAGAGAAGCCAAGGAGCAGATCATCACGAAGCACGGTCTCCACACCACCGACACCGGGTCTCCGGAGGTCCAGGTGGCGCTGCTCACCGATCGGATCAACGACCTCACCGAGCACTTCAAGATCCACAAGCTCGACCATCACGGTCGTCGCGGCCTGCTCAAGCTGGTCGGCCGGCGACGCCGCCTGCTCGACTACCTGAAGGCCCGCGACTTCGATCGTTACAAATCGACCATCGAGCGACTCGGACTCCGCAAGTAAGGCGTAGCACCGACTCCTCCCGACCCACCGGCCGCTCCGCTGCCGCCCCGATCCGGGCGGCGCCATCACCTCCCCGATCCGCGGGTCCTCTTCATGCCTGCGGGCGGCGGCCCGTTCCCACCCCACCCCACCCCTCACCAGCGGCGCCGACGAAGCGCGGCGAGCCGCCCAATTGCAAAGCGTTAAAGCAAGGAAGAAGAATGACCTATCGTCGAGAGATCCCCATCGGTCACGACCGTCTCGTGATCGAGTCCGGCCGATTGGCCAAGCAGGCCGATGGCTCCGTCACGGTGCGCTTCGGCGACACCCTGGTGCTGACCACGGCGTGCATTCGTCGTGACGCAACCCCCCGCCCGTTCCTCCCGCTGACCGTCGACTACCGCGAGTACGCGTTCGCGGCCGGCCGGATCCCCGGAGGGTTCTTCAAGCGCGAGGGCAGGCCCTCCGAGAAGGAGATCATCACCGCTCGCCTCACCGATCGCCCGCTGCGTCCCCTGTTCCCCAAGGGCTACTTCAACGAGACCCAGATCATCACCTCGGTGCTGTCGGCCGACGGCGAGAACGACCCCGACGTCCTCGCCATCAACGGCGCCTCGGCCGCCCTGACCCTCTCCAACATCCCCTACTACAACCCGGTGGGCGCGGTGCGGGTCGGCCTGATCGAGGGCGAGCTCGTCATGAACCCCGCCAACAGCGAGCGCGACGTCTCCGACCTCGACCTCGTCGTGGTCGGCACCGAGAAGGCCGTCGTGATGGTCGAGGCGGGAGCCAACCAGCTCCCCGAGAACACTCTGCTCGACTGCATCTTCGCCGCGCACGAGGAGCTCCAGAAGATCATCCGCGCACAGCAGGAGCTGTTTCAGGAGATGGGGCTCGAGAAGCCCGACTGGCAGGCTCCGGAGCCCTATCCGAGCGAGCTCTACGAGCGTGTGAAGAGCGCCGTCTGGGAAGGCCAGTTGCGAGCCCTGCACACGGTCGGCAAGTTCGCGCGCAAGGCCGCCGTCGACGAGGTCAAGGACGGCTACCTGGCGACCCTTCCCGAGGATGACGAGGAGCTCCGCGAGCAGGTCAAGAAGATCTTCGACGAGCTCGAGGACAAGCAGCTCCGCGAGGCCGTGATCGGCAACCGCCGGCGCTTCGACGGACGCCGGCTCGACGAGATCCGGGCGCTCGAGATCGAGACCGGTCTGCTCCCGCGCACCCACGGCTCGGCGCTCTTCCAGCGCGGCGAAACGCAGGCGCTGGCGTCGGTGACGCTGGGCACCAAGCGCGACGCCCAGATCATCGAGGAGTACGAGGGGGAGTCGCTGCAGAAGTTCATGCTGCACTACAACTTCCCGCCCTACTCCGTCGGCGAGGTCCGCTTCCTGCGCGGCTCGAGCCGGCGCGAGATCGGGCACGGCGTGCTGGCGCGCCGGGCGCTGATGCCGCTCCTCCCCAACGAAGACGACTTCCCCTACACCATCCGGGTCGTCTCCGACGTCCTCGAGTCGAACGGGTCGTCGTCGATGGCCACCGTCTGCGCTGGCTCGCTCTCCCTGTTCGAGGCCGGCGTGCCGATGCTGGCGCCGGTCGCCGGAGTCGCGATGGGGTTGATCAAGACCGAGGACGAGTTCGCCATCCTCACCGACATCGCCGGGCAGGAGGACCACCATGGCGACATGGACTTCAAGGTCGCCGGCACCCGTGAAGGCGTCACCGCCCTCCAGATGGACATCAAGACCACCGGCGTGACCCGCGAGATCATGGGCCAGGCCCTCGAGCAGGCCCGCCACGGCCGCAACTTCATCCTAGACAAGATGGAGGCCGCGCTGGGAGCGCCGCGCGGGGAGATCTCCCAGTACGCGCCCCGGCTCTACACCATCACGATTCCGAAAGAGAAGATCCGAGACGTCATCGGTCCCGGCGGCAAGACCATCCGGTCGATCACCGAGGAGACCGGCTGCCAGATCGAGATCAACGACGACGGACGCGTGGTCATCGCCTCCCCCGACGCCATCGCCGCGGATCGAGCGGTCGCCATGGTCGAGCGCCTCACCGAGGTGCCCGAGGTCGGCAACGTCTACACCGGGCAGGTTCGCCGGGTCGAGAGCTACGGCGCCTTCGTCGAGGTCATCCCGGGCACCGACGGGCTCCTGCACGTCAGCGAGATCGCTCCGTATCGCGTCGAGAACGTCGAGGACGAGATGCGCGAGGGCGACGAGGTGACGGTCAAGGTGATCGACATCGACCCGTCGGGTAGGATCCGGCTGTCCCGCAAGGCGGTGATCATGGAGGACCCGAACTACGATCCCGAGCAGTACGCAGGAATGGTGATGTCGACCTCGCGCGACAGCAGCGATTCCTCCGACTCCCGCGATCGCCGAGGCGGTCGAGGAGGGGGCGGGGGAGAGGGCGGAGGTCGAGGCCGCGGCGGACGTGGTCCGGGGCGCGGAGGCGGTGGCGGGCGCGGGGGGGGCCGCGGTCCCGGACGGGGACGTGGTCCCAGTCGCTGATTCCAACGCGATCGAACGGCGGTTGCCTCGCCCTGCCTCACGGGGCGCCGCCGAGCCCGTCGACCTGCGGGTACTCCCTCAACCCGAGTTCCGAGTTTTCTGGTAGATTGCTGATCTGCGATGAATTCACTCCAGCCCAAGCCCCTCGCCTGCCCGAGGATCGGATGAACACCCCATGACCGATCGCCTCTACACCACCAATCAGCTCGCACGGCTCTTCGGGGTCGTGCCAACGACCGTCATCGACTGGATCGAGGCCGGCAAGCTGGACGCGTTCAAGACGCTTGGCGGGCATCGCCGGATCACCCACTCGGCGGTGCTCGACTTCCTTCGCGAGCACGGCCTGCCGACCCCGCCCGCCTTCTCCCAGCTCACCAGCAAGGTCCTCATCCTCGACGACGAGGCCGAGGTCCTGGACCTGTTCTCGAAGCTGCTCCGGCAGGGCATGCCCGAGATCGAGACCATCGCCGTCGACCACCCGGTGGACGCGCTGATGGAGATCGGCGCCCAGCGGCCGCACGTCGTCGTGTTCGATCTCTACATGCCCGACATGGATGGCTTCGAGTTCTGCCGTCGCCTCAACGAGAATCGTCCCGGCGGGATGTTCCTGGTGGCGGTCAGCGGCGACGACTCGGAGGAGACCGTGCGTCGGATCCTCGAAGCCGGCGCCGATCGGTTCCTCAGCAAGAGTGAAGCGCCCGACGAGCTGATCGCGGTCTGTCGTGAGCTGATGACCCCCCGCCGCGCAGCCCGGCGCTCCTGACGCCGACCGGAGTCGACAGGCAGGCACTCCCAGGCGACGCACGCCGAACGGCCATGAACGAGCGAATCCTGATCGTCGACGACGAATCGGCCGTTCGAGAGTTGCTCGTCTCCCAGGTCTCTCACATGGGCTACGTCTGCTCGGGGGCGTCCGACGCCGACTTGGCGCTCGAGCTCGCGGCCAAGGTGCCGCGGCCGTCGCTCGTGCTCTCGGACATCGAGATGCCGGGGACCAGCGGGGTCGACCTGCTCAAGGGCCTGCTCGAGCTCGACGAGACGATCCAGGTCGTGATGGTCACCGCTCACGGGGAGCTCGACACCGTGCGCAAGTGCCTGCGCCTGGGCGCCTACGACTACCTGCTCAAGCCCTACGCGCTGACCGAGCTGAAGCAGACGATCGAGCGGGCGCTCGAGCGCCGCCAGCTCAAGCTCCAGGTCGAGGCTTACCAGATGGAGCTCGAGCGCAAGGTGGAGGACAAGACCCGCGAGGTGCTCGAGACTCGCGACATCGCGATGCTGGCGGTGGCCAAGCTCGCCGAGTGCCGTGACGACACCACCGGCTTCCACCTCGACCGCATCCAGTGGTTCAGCCGACTGCTGGGCGAAGCGCTCACCGAGGGGCCATACGCCGACCGCGTGTCTCCCGAGTTCGTCGATCACCTGTTCAAGTCCAGCCCGCTCCACGACATCGGCAAGGTGGCGATCCCCGACAGCATCCTGATGAAGCCCGGGCCGCTGGACCCCGAGGAATGGGAGGTGATGAAGAACCACACCACCCACGGCGGCGACACCCTGCGCGAGGTCATCGAGCTCCACCGCTCGCCCACCGGCCAGGGGGCGCGATTCCTGCGCATGGCCATGGTCATTGCCTACGACCACCACGAGAAGTGGGACGGCAGCGGCTACCCTGCCGGCAAGTCGGGGGAGGAGATCCCGCTCGAAGCAAGGATCGTCGCTCTGGCCGACGCCTACGACGCCATCACCTCGGAGCGGCCGTACAAGGAGGCCTTCTCGCACCCCGAGGCGGTCCGCCGGATCCTGCGCGACCGCGGCACCCACTTCGATCCGCTGGTCACCGACGCGTTCGTCCGCTGTGCGCCGAAGTTCGAGCTCATCCGCCGGCAGATGCAGGGACGCGAGGGCGGCAGCCCGCGTCTGATCAGCGAGATGGCTCTGTAGGAGCGTCGGCCCGAAAAGCGCCCCGAGCGAAGATTGCGTCGGGGGCTAGGAGCCCGTGGTGAAAGTCAGGATGCCCGCATTGCGAGCGCTGTGGGTCCAGATATGCAAAGCGGACCGACGCAGACGATGCGGGGACTCGGCGAGGAGGCGCAACGCAGCAGATGGGCCCACGCCGCCGCATCCAGGGCACTAGTTCGTCAGCTCGTCGCCGTCGAGCTCGTCGAGGTCGAAGTGGTAGACCTGACCGCAGTAGGCACACTCGGCGTCGATCGCACCGTTCTCCGAGACCAGCTCCACGAGTTGCTGGCGATCGAGGACGCCGAGCGAATCGGCGAGGCCCTCGCGCCGGCACTGGCACTGGTAGCGGATCTCTCGCCTCTCGACGGTCTCGGCCTCGAGGTCGCCGAGCAGGCGACTGACCGAGCCCTCCAGTCCGTCACGATCGAGCACCCGGCTGACCGAGCCGAACTCGCCGATGCTGCGCTCGAGCCGGCTGACCAGGTCGCGCTCGGCATCCGGCATCGCCTCGATCAGCAGGCCGCCCGCCGCCTCGACGCCGTCCGGGCTCGCCAGCACTCCGAGCATCACGGCCGACTGCCGCTGCTCGCTCTGCTCGAGGTAGTGGGCGACGTCGACACCGATCTCGCCGGTGACGAGCTCGACCTGGCTCTCGTAGCGCCGGCCGCTCTGGTCCTCGCGTCGCACCCGCAGCAGGCCGCGTCCGATTCCAGGCCCCACCCGCAGGTCCTGGGGGCCGTTCTCGCCGACCGCGTGGATCTGCGAGACCAGGCCGCGCAGGCCTCCGTCGTCGCGCACCTCGACCAGTACCCGGCCGACCGGTCCGTCTCCGCGAACGTCGATGTCCAGGCGCGCCGGCGTCTTCAGCGCCAGGCGGTGCAGCATCACGGCGGCGGCCGCGCAGCGCCCGAACGCCACCGTCGCGAGCGGCGACAGGTCGAGCCGAATCCGCGCCTCTTCCACCACCGCGGTGATGTCGGCCGCCGCCCAGCGGAGCCGGCCCCCGGCCGCCAGCCCGACCTCGAGGATGCCCTCGCGCTCGCTCCCGGGCTCGAGGGTGCTCACGTTGGACCTCCGGCGTCTCCCCGTCGCTCCTGCATCCCCTCCGCGGCCGCCAGCGCCGCTCGGTAGACCTCCCGCCAGGAAGCCCCCGTCGCTTCGGCCACCGCGCGGCAGGATTCGTACTCGGGGGTGCCCCCCAGCGAGCGGCCGTCGAGCCGCGCCCACTTCACGTCGACGGCGCCGAAGCGCGTCGCGACGCTCCCCACCTCCCGCTCGGCCTCGAGGCGCCACTGCCGCGAACGCCGGCAGCCCAGCGAACCGGTCTCGGTCAGCAGCATCCCGGACAGACGCTGCTCCTCCAGCGGCCGGCAGATCACGGTCACCAGGCTGCCCGGTCGGCTCTTCTTCATCGTCACCGGCGTGTGGAAGACGTCCAGCGCCCCGGCCCCCAGCAGCCGCTCGACAACGTGGCCCAGGAGCTCCCCGGTGGCGTCGTCGACCTGGGTCTCGAGCACGGCGACCTCGGAGCCCGGCTGGTCGCCGGCGATCGGCTCGCCGCGGGTGAGACGAGCCGCGTTCGGTCGGCTCGCTAGTTGCCGCCGTCCGAGGCCGTAGCCGTGGCCCGTCGACCGCATCGGGGGCGCCGGCCCGAAGTCGTCGACGAAGCTGCTCAAGATCAGCGCGCCGGTCGGCGTCAGCAGCTCGCCTTCCCCCTCCCCCACGGTCGGGATTCCACACATCAGCTCCGCGGTCGCCGGCGCCGGCACCGGCACGACGCCGTGCGCGGTGCGCGCCCGACCGCCACCGACCACCACGGTGCCGCAGGTCAGCCGCGCCGGCGCCAGGTGTTCGATCGCCACGCAGGCGCCGACGATGTCGACGATCGAATCGAGCGCCCCGACCTCGTGGAAGAGCACGCGCTCGGGCTCGATCCGGTGGATCGTGCCTTCGACCTCCGCCAGACGCGCGAACAGCTCGACCGAGCGCTCGGCGACCGCACGCCCGAGGCCGCTGCGCTCGATCAGCGAACGGATGTCGGCGAAGCTGCGATGGCCGTGTCCGTTCTCCCCGCCCACTGGTGCGCGCTGCGCACCTTCGTAGGGTCTCTCCGCCCGCTCGCGGGCACTCGCCGCGGGAACCGCTTCCTCGTCGGGATCCGGTCCCTCGAGCGGCCTGCCGTCGATCAACGCCCTGAAGCGCAGGCCTCCGACCCCGCCTCGCTCAGCGCGTCGCGCCTCGACGGTGACGCCGGGGAGAGCGATCTCGCGCACCGCCGCCTCCAGGAGCTCGAGCGGCATGCCGAGATCGAGGCAGCAGCCGAGGAACATGTCGCCGGCGAGGCCGCTGGCGCACTCGAGCCGGTACAAGTCTCCGCGTGCCTGCCGGGCCGTCGCCATCTTCGGGCGACGCTACCACGCACCCCGCTCGCGCAGCGAGATCCAACGCCGCGTCGTGCCCAGGATCAGATGATCCACCATGTTCAAGCCGACCACCTGGGCGGCGTCGGCCAGCCGGCGCGTGAAGGCCAGGTCCTCGGCGCTCGGCGCCGGGTCGCCGCTCGGATGCGTGTGGAAGAGCAGGAAGGCCGCGGCGCCGATCAGCAGCCCCTCCTTGAGCACGACCCGAGGCTCGACCGCGGCCCGGTTGATCGTTCCGCGAAACAGCTCGGCGTCGTGCATCAGCCGCTGGCGGGAGTCGAGGTAGAGCGCTCCCATCACCTCCTGATCGCGCCGGGCGTAGCGCAGCAGCAGGTAGCGCGCGGCGGCCGCCGGCCGGTGGAGGGCGTGTCGCTCCGGCACCTCGGCGCGAGCGATGCGGGTCGCCAGCTCCACCGCCGCGAGCAGGGTCGCGATCTTCGCCGGCCCCAGGCCCTTGGCGCTCAGCCCGCGCGCCTCGAGAGTGAGCAGCCCGGCGAGGCCCCCCGAGGACTCCAGCACCGAGCGGGCGACCTCGATCGCGGTGGCGCCGCGGTAGCCGGAGCGCACCAGGATCGCGATCAGCTCGGCGTCGGAGAGGTGGCCGGCGCCGCGGCTCAAGAGCCGCTCGCGCGGCCGCTCGTCGGGCGGCATCTCGCGCAGCGTGCCGGCACGAGCGGGCGCCGTGGACGCCGCCGGCGAGCGGGTCCAGGCGACGTCGGGGTCGGGATCGGCGGGCATGGTGATCTCCTCGGCCAGGGCCGGCGTCCTGCGGATCGTCTTCGTTTGTCCAGGAGCCCTCCTCGACGGGATGGGCGGTCGTCAATAGAGACGCAAACGGATCGCCGGCTCGCTCGCCCACGTTGCTACCATCGGCCGGCCGGCGCTTGCGGGGAGGACCCCGGACCACGAGGGAGCGCGCGGAGGAGGGCCGCGAAAGCACCGCATGACAGGTCGATCGACTGCAGACGACGACCGCGTCCTGCTCGAGGGCCCGCGCAGCCGAGTCACCGAGCTGATGCGCGCGCTGCGCATCCTGGCCGAGGTGGTGCGTGGTTTCCGCAAGCTCCACTTCGTCGGGCCGTGCGTCACCGTGCTCGGCTCGGCGCGGCTCGGCGCGGAGCATCCCGCCTCGGATCAGGCCCGGAGGTTGGGCTTCGAGCTCGCCCGCGCCGGCTTCTCGGTGATGACGGGGGGCGGCCCGGGGCTGATGCAGGCGGCCAACCGCGGCGCGCAGGAGGGCGGCGGCACCAGCGTGGGCTGCACCATCCGCCTGCCGTTCGAAGAGGAGCCCAACCCCTACCTCGACCTGTGCATCGACTTCCACTACTTCTTCGTGCGCAAGCTGATGCTGGTGAAGTACTCGATCGGCTTCGTGGCGCTCCCCGGCGGCTTCGGCACCCTCGACGAGCTGTTCGAGATCTCGACCCTGCTCCAGACGCGCAGGATCCACGACGTGCCGATCGTGCTGATGGGCGCGGACTACTGGCGGCCACTACTGGACCTCGCCGCCGCCATGCGCTCGGCCGGCACCATCTCGGAGGAGGACGCCGCGCGGTGGGTGATCACCGAGGATCCGGTCGAGGTCGCGTCGAGGATGCGGGAGTCGGCGCGTCAGCACCCACTGTTCGAGCCGCGGCCGCATCGCTGGCTGGGGGAGAGCGGGAGGGCGCCCGTCGTCCCCGCCGGCGACGAGCCGCCCTGAGGCGGTTCCGGCGCGTCGACCGGTTCTTGGCTACTCGTGGCGGTCCGCGGTGTGGTCCTTGGCGAAGTAGGCTCGCGTCATCGCCGCCACCGAGCCCGACAGCAGGACCAGGGTGATCAGGTTGGGAAACGACATGAGCCCGAGGGCAACGTCGCCAAAGGTCCAGACCGTCGACAGCGGCAGCAGGCAGCCCATGAAGAAGAAGCCGACGTAGACCGTGCGGTAGACCTTGATCGCCCCTGAGCCGAAGACGTACTCGGTCGCACGGTCCCCGTAGTAGGACCACGAGATCGCCGTCGACACCGCGAACAGGAGCACCGACAGAGTGACGATGAGGTCGCCGCGCGCGCCCGGCAGGCCGCGCTCGAATGCCTGCGCCGTCAACGGCGCCCCGGTGAGCACCGCCCGTCCCTCGACGGTCTGCGCCCCGCCCGAGATCGAGCCGCTGGCCGCCGAGACCAGGAGCGTGCCGGTCCACGGCAGGCCCTCGACGTCGAGCAGGCGGGGCTCCTCGATGGTCTCGCCGAGGTGGATCAGCGAGCCCGAGCCGAGCGCTCCATCGCGGATCTCGAGGGTGAAGTCGCCGGCGGCGGCGCGTGCCGCCTCGCTGAGGTGCACCTCGCCGCTCGCCGGGCTGTCGGCGACCGCGGTCAGAGAAGACAGCGGCAGGAGCTGGTCGGCCTTGTAGAGGTGGGTGCCGGTCGAGACGATCACCAGCCCGGTCATCGAGCAGATCACCAGGGTGTCGATGAACGGCTCGAGCGAGGCGACCAGCCCCTCGCGGACCGGCTCGTCGGTCTTGGCCGCCGCGTGCGCGATCGGGGCGCTGCCCTGTCCGGCCTCGTTGCTGAACAGGCCGCGGCGGATCCCCCACATGAGGGTCATCAGGAAGGAACCCGCCGCCCCGCCCGCCACCGAGGTCGGCGAGAAGGCGCCGCCGACGATGGTGGCGAACGCGCTCGGCACGTCCGCGATGTGCAGGGCGAGGATCACCAGCGCCCCGCCGACGTAGATCACGGCCATTCCCGGCGCCAGGATCGCGGTCACTCGGCCGATGCGGCGGATCCCGCCCAGGATCACCAGCCCCACCAGCGTGGAGAAGATCGCGGCCGACACCACCGGCTCCACCCGGAACTGCGAGTAGAGCTGATCGGCCATGGTGTTGGCCTGGTTCATGTTGCCGGTGCCGAACGAGCAGACGATGGCGAGCGACGCGAAGGTCAGCGCCATCCAGCGCCACTTCGGGCCCAGCCCCTTCTCGATGTAGTACATCGGTCCGCCCGAGACCGAGCCGTCCTGGTGGACCTTGCGGTGCGCCACCGCCAGCGTGCACTCGGCGAACTTGAGGGCCATGCCGAACACCGCGGTGACCCACATCCAGAACAGCGCTCCGGGGCCCCCCATACGAATCGCGATCGCCACCCCGGCGATGTTGCCGATGCCGACAGTCGCGGACAGCGCCGTGGTCAACGCCTGGAAGTGGACGACGTCACCGGCGTCCTTCGGATCGTCGTACTTCCCGCGTGTGATGTCGATCGCGTGCTTGAACCCACGGAACTGGATCAGGGCGAGGCGGACGGTGACGAACAGCCCGGTGCCGAGCAGGACCACCGCCAGCAGCGGAGCCTGCGGCGGGAAGTTCCAGACGTAGCCCTCGAGGAAGCTCGCGACCGGGCCGAGCAGGCCGTTGATCGCGTCCGAGATCCGTGCACCGAGACTCTGCAGCATTGAGCCTGACCCCCATCTCCGCGAAGGAACGTCGCCGAGGACCGCCGTGAACGGCGTCTGAGTCGACTGAGTCGTCTGAGTCGAAGTCGCCGGAGTTTAGCAGCCCGCCGTCACCGGAACTCCTCGGCCAGGCGGCTGCCGAGCCGGTGGAGCTCGCGGCGCATCGGCCCGAGATCGAGATGCTCGTCGCGCCGGTGGCCGAGCATCGCCACCAGCAATCCTCGCTCGGGATCCATCCACAGGCTCCCACCGGTGAAGCCGTCGTGGCCAAAGGCCGAGGGTCCGAGCGCCGGGCCGGCGCTGCCGCGCCGCGTCGCCCGGCGCCAGCCGCGGGCATACCGCCCGCCGCCATCGAGCGCGCGCGCCACCGTCTCGACCCCCAGCGGGTCGCCGAGCGGGCCCGCGCGATCCGGCGCCAGCCAGGCACGACCGAGAGCGGTCAACGCGCGGACGTCGGCGAACAGCCCGGCGTGCCCGGGCAGGCCTCCCAGCGTCCGCGCGTTGCCGTCCTGGGCTCGCCCCCGGCGCGGCGGACCGAGCGGCTCGATCGCGATCCCCAGCCTCGACGCGAGCTCGACCTCGCGCCCGGTGTCGAGCCGGCAGGGGACGACGTCGGGCTGTCCTCCCGGCTGCACCGAGATCGGCCCTGCGGCCTCCTTCGTCAACTCGGCGAGGGTGCTGCCGAGCGCCGCGTACACCGTCGCACCGAACAGGACGTACCCGAGATCGCTGTAGGTTCCCCGTCGCGCGCCCCACCACCGCGGATCCGTGATCAGCGCGTCGGACGTCAACGCGAACCCCCGTGCGCTCCGCACCTCCCGAGCGTAGAGCGGCGCCCACGGCAGCAGGCCCGACCGGTGGCGGAGCAGGTCGTCGAGCGTGCGCCCGGCCAGCCGAGAGTGAGCCTCCGGCAGCACCTCGCCGATCGCGAGCTCGAGCGGGAGCCGTCCCTCGGCGTCGAGGCGAGCCGCCAGCGTCGCCACGAAGGGCTTGGTGAGTGACGCGAGATCGAAGCGGCTGGCGTCGCTCACCGGCGGCTCCCCGAGATCTCGAGCCGCGGCGGCGCCCACCACCCGTCCCCCGGCCTCTACCCGGACGACCGCCGCGCTGTAGCCACACCGTCCGATCAGGACGTCTCGGAGGAAGGCCTCCAATCGCCGGTTCCTTCCCGCCCTCGTTCGCTCCTCACCAGCCACCGGCAGCCTCTCGTGTCGTCGTGCACCGGCCGAACGGCGCGGTCGATGGTCGATGGGCCCATGCTAGATTGACCGGGCGGGATCGTCACGGTCACACCTCCGGCCGGCGCGGAGCGCGAGGAGCGCGAGACGAGCTCTCGGCACGTCTCCGAGCCCTCTGGCGCCTCGCTCGACGCCCCCGAGCTGCGCGCAGGCGTCCATGCAGAACTTCGGAAAGTACGAGATCGTCGCCAAGATCGGCGAAGGCGGCTTCGGCGTGGTCTACGAGGCCTTCGACCCTCGCATCGCACGGCGGGTGGCGATCAAGACCTGCCCCACCGACGATCAGACCCTGCGCCAGCGCTTCCTCCACGAGGCCCGCATCTCGGGCAATCTGCACCATCGCCACATCATCGTGGTCTACGACTACGGCGAAGAGGGCGGCGTGCCCTACCTGGTCCAGGAGTTCCTCACCGGCGAGGATCTCGACCGCAAGATCAATCGCGGGGACGAGATCTCGTTGGAGAGCAGGATCGAGATCCTGATCCAGGTGGCGGAGGGGCTCGACTTCGCCCATCAGCAGGGCATCATCCACCGCGACATCAAGCCCTCCAACATCCGCATCCTCGACGACGGGCAGGTCAAGATCATGGACTTCGGGATCGCCAAGCTGCGCGACTCCGAGCTCGCCCTGACGCTGCCCGGCCATACCGTCGGCACCCCCGCCTACCTGGCTCCCGAACAGATTCGCAGCCTCGAGCTCGACGCGCGCTGCGACGTCTACGCCTTCGGCCTGCTCGCCTACGAGTTGCTCACCCATCGCAAGGCCTTCTCGTCGAAGAACGCGAGCCGGGTGCTGTACCAGATCCTCAACGAAGAGCCGACCCCGCTGCGCGAGCTCTGGCCGGAGTGCCCGTCGCCGGTCGCCGAGATCGTCGAACGCTGCTACCGAAAGGAGCGGGACGAGCGCTGGTCCTCGCTCGAGGAAGTTGCGCAGGCGTTGCGAGGAGCTCTCGCCGCCCAGCCGGGCGAGGGAGCCTCGGCGACCGCGATCCCTTCGAGCCCGCCGAGGAAGCCCTCGATCGACCGCGACTCGGAGACCATGGTGACCCCTGGGGGTACGCTCGGCGAGGCGCGCGAGGCGATCCGGGTCGCCAACGCCGAGCGAGCGAAGGCGGCGACGGCGATGCCCGCTCCAGCGGCGGCGAGTGCCGGCGCCGCTGCCCGGGCGAGACCGGGGCAGTCGTCCGAGCTCGACGACATGGTGCTCGAGGACATGGTGCTCGAGGACATGGTGCTCGACGACATGGTGCTCGGCGGCCTCGGCGCAGGCCCCCGGGCGACGCCGAATCCGGAAGAGCCGAGCACGAAGGGCGGCTCTGCGGCCCGCCGGTTCGCGATCTCGGCGACCGTCGTCGCCCTCGCGGTCGTCGCCGGGCTGATCTTCCGCGTCGTCGGGTCGCCGATGGATCGCGGCGCGCCCGTTCCGCCCGAGCAGCCGGCCGCCCAGCAGGAAGCGTTCGAGGCGGCGCTCGAAACGGTGCCTGCCGAGATCACGGAGCCGAGGCCGGCCGCCCCCTCGGCGCCCGGCCCGGCCCCGGCGACCGTCGAACATCCGCCTGCAGCCGAGCCTTCCGAACGGACCGCCGTGGAGCCTCCGGCCGGGCCGGCCGGCGCACTCACCGTTCGTGCGGGCCTGGGCGCGCCCCGGCTCCAGGTGTCGGTCGACGGAGAGCGAGTCGGCTGGACGCCGATCAACGCGCGCTCGCTGCCGCCCGGCGAGCACTCCGTCGCGGTCGCGTCGGACGATTCGGCGGAGCCCGAGGCGACGCGCTCGTATACTTTCGACATCGGGTCGGAGGAGGAGGTCGTCCTCACCTTCGACCTGCGCCGTACGATTCCCAGCGTCGCCCGACGCTCCTACCGCAACTGATGGAGCCTTCGACCACCCCGCGCCAGCGCTCGTACGCCCTCCTCCTGACGCTCCTGTCTCTGCTGCCGCTCGGGCTCTCGTCCGCCGCTTCCGCACGACAGCAGGGAGCCGACGAGCCCGCGCAGCTCGAAGCCAGGGCCGAGGAGTTGTACGCTGCCGACCGTCTCGAGGAGGCCGCCGACCTCTACCTCCGGCTCGCCGATCGGCTCGAGCCGCCGTCCGAGCAGGCCCGCGCCCTGGTGCTGGCGGCGTGGCTCCAGACCCTGCGCGGCCGCCCCGACCTCTCGACCCGCACCCTCGAGGAGGCGCTTGCTCGCGATCCCGGCTATCAGCTCGATCCTCGGAGCTTCTCGGAGTCCTTCCAGCGCTCGTTCGAGCAGGTCCGCGAGGCGCGCGGCGCCGGCAGCCTGCCCTCCGGCGCCTCTCTGAACGAAGGGCTCGAGCTCCTGCAGCAGGGCGATCTGATCGGCGCCAGGGCGGTGTTCGAGGAGGCCAGCGCGCTCGACCCGAGCGACGAGCAGATCCAGTTCCTGCTCGCCCGCATCGAGTCCAGGCTGGGCGACATCGAGGCGGCGACCTCACGGCTGCGTGCGCTCTCTGACCGGCTCGCTCGTGGCGAGCAACTCACCGTCACCGGAGCCCAGATCGACGCCGAGCTGGGAATCACCGCCTACCGCTCCGGCGACGCGCGCGCCGCGGAGGAGGCCTTTGCGCGGGCTGTGTCCGCGTCTCCGGCCGACATGGCGTCGTGGCAGAACCTGGGCCTGGCCCGCAACCAGCTCGGCGACCCCGAAGGGGCGGCGGCGGCCTTCCGGCGTGCGCTCGACCTCGATGGCGGCCAACCCGAGCTGACGCGACTGCTCGCCAACACCCTGCTCCGCCTCGATCGCGAGGCCGAGGCCCTGACGCTGCTTCGGGAGCTGGCGGCGTCGGGCTCGCAGGATCCGCGGGTGTTCCTCGACCTCGGCCTCGCCGAGCACCGGGCGGGCACCGCCTCGGCGGCAGCCGATGCCTTCGAGCGGGCGGCCGCACTCGATCCGAGCAACGAGCTCGAGATCGGGGCGCTCGCGCTCGGCCAGCGAGCGGCGCTCGTGCTCGACGACGGACAGCCACGAGCCGCCGCCGAGCTCGCGCGGGAAGCGCTCTCGATGGACAGCGGCAACGTGGACGCGCTCAACGTCCTCGGGCTCGCACTGATCCAGGCTGGCGAGACAGCGGAGGCGGCGAGCCACCTGGAGCGTGCGCGCGCCCTGGCGCCGCAGCGGGCCGACATCGCCAACAACCTGGGCAAGGCGCTGTTCGCGGCCGGGCGCATGGAGGAGGCGACCGAAGCCTTCGAAGCGGCGCTCGAGCTCGATCCCAGCCTGCAGACGGCGCGCGAGAACCTCGAGGTCGCCCGAGGCTCGTCGACGGTGGCGCCGGGACCGACGTCACCCGCCGGCGACGCGAGCCCCGACGTCCGGCGCCGGAGCGACGAGCAGCAAGCGGACGCCGGCAGGCAGGAGAGCAGGGAGCAGGCTCCCGTCGTTCGACTCGGCGCGACCTTCCGGGACGTTCGCCACGCCGGCACCGGCCGCGACGCCGTCGAGGTCCTCACGGTCGAGCCCGGAGGCCTGGCCGAACGCGCAGGGCTGCGGGTCGGCGACCTCGTCTTGCGGGTCGGCGGCGCGGGCATCGGAGCGCTCGGCCTGGAGGATGCGGCGGCGGTGGTGCGCCGCCTCTCCGAGATCCGTCCCGGCGAAGCGATCCGCCTCGACCTCTTTCGCGGCCAGGAGGCGCTGGCGGTCTCCATCCAGAGATAGGCGCCCCGGCGGCGATGGCGTGTGCCGCAGGAGGCGTCCGAGCCGCACTCGCGCGTCAATCAGCTCCGAGCCTCTCCGCGTCGCGATACGCCTCCGCGTAGAGCCCGGCGACCCGGTCCCAGGTCAGCTCGGTCACCGCCCGCTGACGCCCGGCGGCCCCCATGCGGCCCCGAGCCCCGGCGTCGCCGAGCAGCTCCGAGAGGGCCAACCGGAGGGATCTGGCGTCGGACTCGGGCACCAGCCTGCCGTGCTCTCCGTCGGTCACCGCCAAGGGGATTCCAGAGATCGCGGTGGCGACCACCGGCAGCCCGCTCGCCATCGCCTCGAGGATCACGTTGGGAAGGCCGTCCACGTTGCCGCGGCGATCGTGCACCGCGGGCAGGACGAACAGGTCGGCGGCGCGATAGAGCGCGGGCAGGCGATCACGGTGAACCGACCCCGGGAAGTGCACGCGCGCCGCGAGCTGCGCGGTCCGCTCTCGAAGCTCCGCCTCGAGATCCCCTCCTCCAGCCAGTACGACGTGCAGGCGAGGGTGCTCGGCGAGCAGCTCGGGGAGCACCCCGACCAGCACCTGGAAACCCTTCTTGGTCGCCATCCTGCCCACGCCGAGCAGCACCGGATCGCGCGACCCGATGCCGAGCCGCCGCCGCCACTCCCCCGCCTCGTCGTCGGCACGCGGACGAAAGACGTCACCGTCGACGCCGTAGGGGATGACGCGACATCGATCCTCGTGCAGTGCCCCCTCGCCGATCGCCACCACCCTCTGCACCAGCTCCGAGGAGCATCCGGTCAGCAGCGAAGCGCGGCGGAGAGCCTGCCGGGCGAATGGGCGCACCGCGCGCTTCTCGGCGAGGAAGACGTCGCTGCCGTGCAGACCGATCGCGAGCCGGGCTCCGCTCGACCGGGCGAGCCCACCGACCGCCAGACCGTTCGGCACGATCCAGTGCGCGTGGATCCAGTCCCAACTCCCGTCCCGGAGCCGGCGACGCACCGCGCGACGAGCGCCCGCCACGTAGAGCGGCGAGACCGCCGCCGCTCGAACGCGCGGGGCCTCGTCGGCCTCGAGCGAGCGCCCGTAGCCGAGCACCTCGGCGCCTCCCGGCGCGTAGCGGAAGGTCTCGACCTCGACACCCCGCACGCTCCAGCGAGCGGCGAGACCCTCGGCATGCGGAGTCAACACCGTCACCCGCGCGCCGAGGCGGACCAGGCCGGCGGCGATCTCCAGGATGAACGGTCCGGCCGTGTCCTCGGGAAAACGGGGGAAGGTCTGCGTCAGGAAGAGGATGCGCCGGTTCAGTCGGCTACTCCAACCGCTCTTTGATCGAGTAGCTGTCGGCCCGGCGGAAATTCTTGTAGGTGATCATCTCCCCCACCAGGCCGGTGGTGAGCACCTGGATGCCGACCAGGATCATCAGCACCCCGAGCAGCAGCAGAGGCCGGTTGGCCAGCCGGGCGCCCGTGAACCAGATGGCGGCGAGATAGGCGCAGATGCCGAAGCCGACCCCCGCCGACAGCATCCCGAGGGCGCCGAACAGGTGGAGCGGCCGTCGTGTGTAGCGGGTGATGAAAAGCACCGTGATCAGGTCCAGCAGCCCTTTGTAGAAGCGGTCCCACCCGTACTTCGAGCGTCCGTGACGGCGAGGATGGTGCTGCACCGCGATCTCGCCGACGCGGAATCCGCGCCGGCTGGCGAGCACCGGGATGTAGCGGTGGAGCTCGCCGTAGATCGCGACCTGGTCGAGGACCTCGCGGCGATATGCCTTGAAGCCGCAATTGAAGTCGTGCAGCTCGACGCTCGCCAGCTTGCGCGTCACCCAGTTGAACAGCTTCGAGGGGAGGCGCTTCGACCAGGGATCCCGACGCCGCCGCTTCCAGCCGCTCACCAGGTCCAGCTCCTCGTCGTCGAGGGCGCCGAGGAAGCGAGGGATCTCCTCGGGGTCGTCCTGGAGATCGCCGTCCATGGTGATGATCAGCCGTCCGTGGCTGTAGTCGAAGCCCGCCGACAGCGCCGCCGCCTTGCCGAAGTTCCGGCGCAGCCGGATCAGCTTCACCCTCGCGTCGGCTTCGTGGGCCGCGCGCACCCGACGTGCCGTCCCATCCTGCGAGCCGTCATCGATGAACAAGATCTCGTGGGACCACCCCCCCCGATCGAGCACCTCGGCGACGCGGCGCGCCAGCTCCTCCACCGTCTCGGCCTCGTCCATCACCGGGACCAGCACCGTGACGTCGACGGAGCGATCGGTCTCGGCGTCCACCCTCTCGGGGGCGCTGACGGTCAACAAGTTTTCCATGGGCGGGGTCGATCGACGGCCGTTCCCCGGGATTCTTGCGCACTCGCCCGGTCGAAACAAACGAGGGCGAGCGCGATCTCGGGAGCTGGCCGGAGGTGTGCGACTCCACGGAGACTACCTCCCGAGCAGGCGCTGGACCTCTCGAATCGTTTCGTCCATCGGGTGGATGCCCAGCTCGCGCGCGAGCAGCGCCGAGAGCTTCTCGTACTGCCGGCGCACCAGATCCTCACGTCCCTGACGCGCGTAGAGCCTCATGATCGCGACGTGGACCTCCTCCTCGAGCGGCTCGACCGCCAGCAGCGACCGATAGCTGTCCTCCGACTCGGCGATGCGTCCGAGGCCGGCGTAGAGGTCGCCGAGTTCCCGCAGCAGCCGGCGGTAGAGAGCCCCGAGCCGCCGCCGGCGCTCGCGCATCCAGCTCCCGCGAAAGCCCTCGAGCAGGGGTCCGCGGTACAGGCGGCGGGCTCTCTCCAGCGCCTCCAGGCGCCGATCGGGCATCGGCGAATCCGCCGAAGCCAGCCGCTCGAACTCCTCGACGTCGACCTCCCAGCGCCAGCGCGGATTGAGCCGATAGACGCCGTTGACGAGCAAGACGCAGCTGTCGCGGGGAGCTCTCCGCTGGCCACCCGACAGCCAGCGGCGCAGATGGGAGACGGCGGGATCGAGGTTCGAGCGTGCCAGCTCGATCTCGCGATCGGGCCACAGCGCCTCGACCACGCGCTCCTGGGACAGGCTGCGATCGGGCTCGAGCACCAGCAGGGCCAGGAGCGAGACGACCCGGCGGTACGGCCAGCGCAGCGGAGCACCCACGTCGCTGGCCGCCCCCGCGGCGGCCGCCACCACCTCGGGGGCGCCGAGCAGGCTCACCTGGAAGCCGGGGTCGACCGGCGTCCGGCCGTCCGGGCGCGGGCTCGCGCGACGACGGCCGTCAAGGCGACGGCCGTCAAGGCGACGGTCGAGCAGGGAGCGCAGGAGGTCGAGAGGCTTGCGGCGATCGGCGGCGAGCTCCGACACGCGACTGCCGGCGACGCCTCCGTCGGTCGCGGTCTCGAGCTCACGCGTCTCTTGCGGGCTCAACGACGGCAGGACCCGACCACGCAGGAAGCCCCGCAGGCCGCTGTCCTCGAGCAGTGCTCGGCGATCGAGATCGGCGGCAAGAGCCAACGCGAGCTCGAGCGGGCGCAGCCACCCGCCGGTGATCTCGAACAAGGCATCCAGATCTGCGTCCGGCCGGGAGCCTGCGCCCGCGCATCGATCCAGCTCCTGACGTTCGAGGAGCCACTCACGCGGGCCGATCACGCCCACCTGCCCGCGTTCGAACGCCGTCGCCTCGGAGAGACGATCGACGCTCGCCAGGATCCGCTCCGGGATCGCCGCCTGCGCGAGCAACAGCGAGACCGACTCGGGCCCCCAGCCGTCGCACACCCACTCCGTGATCCCGGCGCGCCGTCCGTCGTCGAGCCGTTCGCTCAGGCGTTGGGGCGACGAGGCATCGATGCGCGACAGCGCCCCGATCTGTCCTTCCCCGCGCTGCATCAGACTCGCGAGCAGCCGACGGCGGCCGCTTCCCGGCAGGCCCCACAGCAGCACGAGCGGTGCGTCCTCGCCTGCCAGTCGCGCCAGGATGCGCTGCTCGTGGGGCGGCGGCCGGGGGGACGTCGCCGGACCCGATGACGCTCCCGCCCGAGCGCGGGCGCTCCCTTCCGCTGCGCCTTCCTGCGTCTCTCCTGGTCTCATCCGTCGCACCGACGAGATCGCCGGCTGGCAGCCGGTCCGGAACTGACGTCCTGACATTTGGCGCGCGGCGGCGCGCGCGCGAGCGCCGCGTCGATCGCCCAACGACTCAACGTGTCCCCTTTGACCCTTTGACCTCGTGACCTCTGCGCCCGGCGACCCCAACGGCGCAGGATCACTTTTTCCCATCAATACATCGAAAACTGCGAATTTGGAAGCACTTGTCTTACAGTCTGTCACTCTTCCATTCAAAGCGCCGTCTTCTCCGTCTTCTCTGGTCGCGGGCTCAGGTCTTTAAACCAATCCTGTCGAGGAGATCATGCGAAAGCGCTCCAGTCCTGTCGTCTCGTTGAACGAAGACCTCGAACCCCAGTACGAGAACCTCGCCGATCTCGGCGTCGATCCCGCTCTGCTCCAGCGCAGCCGGTCGCTCAGGAGGCTGTGGCGACACGTCGAGGGAAACATCCACCGGCGGGTGCCGCTCGCCGAGGCGGCCCAGATCGCGGGCTTCGAACGCACCTACTTCTCGCAGTACTTCCATTCCCGGGTCGGCGTCACCTACTCCCGCTGGATCAACGCCATGCGCGTCTCACGCGCCATCGATCTGCTGATCCACACCCACTTGACCTGCGCCGAGACCTGCGCGGCGGTCGGGTATCGGGACGTCCGCACCTTCCAGCGGAACTTCAAGCGCCTCACCGGCTCGACGCCCACCGACTTTCGCGAGAGCATCAGCAAGCATCCGGCGCCGTCGGGCCCTGTCCCTGCCGGCCTGCCGACCGCGGATCAGCGCGCAGGCACCGCGCGGACCGAGGCCAGCACCCATGATTCCTCGAGCGGCCGGCCCCGAATCGCCCTCGCTGATTCGAAGGCGACGCTTGCGGATGCAGCCTGCCCCGGCATGCCGCAATCCGGTTCCACGGCTGCTCCCCGGCGACGCGCCGAAGGCGCTTGGAGCCGGGACGGCACCACCTAGCCCTCATCGCAGAGCCGTGATCAGCTCCACCTGATCGCTCCCCACCCAGCCCTGCTCGCCGTTCGGCAGGGCGATTCGCACCCAGTCGCCGCTCGTCTCGACGGCCCGCACCTCGGTCCCGGCGTGCAGGCGGAAGCGGACGACGGTGTCGGCACCGGTGCCCGAGAAGGCCTCGACCTCGGCCGGCAGGATCACGGCCACCCGTAGCGGCAGCGCCCAGCGGCAGACCAGCGAGCCCACCAGAGCCAGGAGCACTACGCCGGCGATCACCGCGACCCAGCGCAGCGGCTCCGAGCCCCGCCGGCTCAGCCTCAGCGAAAGAGCAGCGAACAGCACGAGATTGGCGAGGACCGCGAGCCGGAGGGTCTCGCTGGCGCTCAGCGAGTAGTGCCAGAAGAACAGCGTTCGGCGGACGGCGCCGGGGGCCGGGGGCTCGAGCGCGTCGCGTGCGCTGGCGCGTGCGAAGCGCAGGTTGGCGTCGAGATCCGCGTCGCGCGGGGAGAGGACCTTGGCCCGGCGGTAGGCGGCGATGGCGGCTCCCAGCCTCCCGTCGCGTAGCAGGGCGTTGCCGAGGTTGTAGTGCACGGCCGGCCCTGCCACTCCGCGCGCGATCAGCGTGCTGTAGGCGACCACGGCTTTGCCGTACTCGCCCGCGTCGTACCAGCGATTCGCCTCGACGAAGAGCTCGGCGGCATCGACGCCGGCGAGCCCCTCCTGCGCGATGCTCGCCAGGTCTGCCGTTGTCGGCGCGTCCTCCTCGACCGTCGCCACGCCCGCCTCGACCAGCTCGGCGTCGCGCGCGGGATCCTCGACCATCGGCGGCGAGGGCGTGGCCGCGAGCAGACGGACCAACCCGAAGGCTGCCGCCGCCGTGAGCAACTTCACGACTTCCCCACCATGTTCCCCACCGTGTTCCCCACCATGTTCCCCAACATGCGGTCGAGGTCACGGATCAAACCGCCGAGCGACCGGGCGAGGCTCGCTGAGTCGAGCCGGGCGCTCGCCGCGCCATACTGAGCCGCCTCGAGCCGCTCGAGCAGCTCGCGCACCCGCCGCGTCGTCGCCTCGTCGACGCCGGCGTCACGCAGCAGCGATTCGGCCTCGATCGCCGTCAATGCCGAGCCTTCGGCGCCCAGCTTGTCGCCCACGTAGCACCGCAGCGCCAGTGATGCGCGCCGCGCGATCGACTCGACCTCCGAGGGCGCCGCCGTGAGTCCGTCGATCGCGCGGGTCGCGCGCCGCAGCGCCTGGCGCCGCCGGTCGAGCGCCCGATCGCGCTCGGAGCGGAATCGCCGACGCTCGCGAGCGAGCAGCGCGCCGAATGCGAGCGGCGGAGCCAGACCCAGCGCGAGCCAGAGCCCGCCTCGAAGCCCCGCCAACGGGCCGCTCGACACCGCCTCCAGCCCGCGGTGGATCGGCAGGATGTCGTCCGCCAGGATGCGCACTGCCACCTTGCCCGAGCTCGGCGCTACCGACTCGGTGAGCCTGAGCTCCTCGCCCCCCTGCCCCGGCTGCACGTCGAGCACGATCGGCTGGCTCTTGGCCGTACGGAACTGCTCGCTCTCGGGATCGAAGGTGATCAGCGAGAGTCCAGGGATCCGGTGCTCTCCCGGCGCCAGCGGCACCAGGGCCGTACGGTAGGTCTTCGAGCCGGAGAGATCGAGGCCGCTGCGATCGATGCGTCCGGCCGGCTTGTCCTCGTAGACCTTGAAGGCGGGGAGCTCGGGCAGCTCGGGAGCGTGGAGGAGCTGGACGTTGCCGGTGCCGCTCACCCGCATGGTGAGGGTCGCGGACTCGTTGACCTCGAGGCTTCGCTTGCTGATCTCCACCGACAGGTCGAAGCGGCCGACCAGGCCCGAGAAGCCCGGGGGCGCCTTGGGCAGCGGCTTGACGTCGAGCTCGATCGGCCGCGAGCGCAGGAGACGGGTCTCCATGGGAACGCGGCCGAAATCGAAGACGCTGCGCCGGCGACGGCCGGCGTCGGTAGCGACCTGCACGCTCAGCTCCGACGGGGGAACCGTGCTCTTGCCCACCCGCTGGGCGAACAGCGCCTTGCGCAGCTCGGAGACGCGATACTGGACGCCCTCCACCGTCGTGTCGTACTCGCGGACGTCGCCGAGGTCCTCGGCGACCAGATCGCCGAACTCGAGAGCCGTGAGGCTGGCGTTGGCCACCGGCACGCGCCGATAGAAGCGCCAGGTGAAGAGCACCTGTTCCCCGACGAACGGATCGGCCTTCGAGACGCGTGCAGTGACGAAGGCGTCGCGGCTGGAGGTCGGCTCCGCGCTGGCCTCGAGCACGCGCACCGTGAACGGACGACTGGTGTAGGTGCTGCCGTCGATCTCGGCGCTGACCGTTCCGATCTCGAACTTGCCGACCCTGAGCGGGATCAGCAGGTAGGTCAGCTCCGCGGCGATCGTCGACCGACCGTTGACGATCTGGGTGATCGTGCTCTGCCCTCGCGGGAGCACACGGAAGTCGGGGAGCGGCGGCAGCTCGGGCACCACGTTCACGGCGCCCTCGACCGTCACCGTCAGCATGAGCTGCTCGTCGAGCGTCAGCTCGTTGCGGTCCACCGTGGCGCGCACCTGCTGCGCCAGGACGGGGCCGCCCGCCGACGCGAGCAGCAGCAGGAGCCAGGCGGTCACCGAAGACGATCGCGGCAACGCGCTCACCAGTCCTTCTCCAGCCGTTTCACCCGCCCCTTCGCCTGCTTTCCCTCGGGCCGTTCCTCCTCGAGTCCCTGCAGGAAGCGCTCGGCCTGCTCCGGGCTCATCGCGGCCGGATCCTGCGGCTCGGCGGCGGCGCCCTCGGCCGGAGACTCCTGCGGCAGCGGGGGCTGGTCGGCGACGTTCGGATCCGACTCCCCAGGGTCGACCTGTCCGTTGGCGTTCGTGTCCTCCTCGCCGTCGGTCCGGCCGTCGCCGTCGGTGTCGGGATTCTGCGGGTCGGTCGGGTTGCGGCCCCTCCGCTCGACCTGGTCGGGCAGGCCGTCCTGATCCGAGTCGCGGGGGTCGGGAGCGCCGCGATCCTCGCTCTCCTGCTGCTCGTTCGGCTCCTGACCGTCGTGGCCCTCCGGTTGGCTCTGCTCGCTCTCGCCCTGTTCCTGCTCCTGCTCCTGCTGATCCTGTTGCTGTTGTTGCTGTTGTTGCTGCTGCTGTTGCTGTTGCCGCTCGAGCTCCCGCTGGACGAACTCCAGGTTGTACTTCGCGTCCTGGTCGTCGGAGTCGATCTCGAGAGCGGAGCGATAGTGCTCGATCGCGTCCTCGAGACGCCCCTGGCGATAGGCCGCGTTGCCGAGGTTGTAGAGAGCCTCGGCGCGCAGCCCCTCGTCCTCCGCCTCGGCGGCCCGGTTGTACTCGCGCTCCGCGGCCTCGTAGTCGTCGAGCTTGTAGTAGGTGCTGCCGAGATTCAGGTGGACGACGGGATCCTCGGGGCGCGCGACCTGGGCGTTGGCGAACCCCTCGAGCGCGCGGTCGAAGCGGCCCGACTCGTAGGCGACGTAGGGGTCCTTCGGCGCCTCCTCCGGCCGCCCTGGTCGCTGCTGCCCCGAGGCGACCGCACCCTCCGCCGCGCCGGCCCGCGCGCCGGTCGACGCCGCCAGCGCGCCCGCCGCCAGCGCGAGCGTCCAGGCGACCGCCGCGCCGGGCCGAAGGCCCCGGAAACGGTCAGCGGCCAAGCGCCTCTCCTGCTCGGTTTCGTTGCGCACGATCAGAGATCAGCGGCTCGATCATCAGCGCCGCCGCGGCGAGTGCAACAAGCCACTGGAACCGATCCTTCCAGCGCTGTCGGCGGGCGGAGCCGAGCTCTCGATCCTGCAGTGTAGCTTTGATCCCCTGGAGGTAGATCTCCTCGAGGTCGACATCGCCGGTCACCGAGCGCACGTAGCGCCCGCCGGTCTCGAGCGCGATCTGCTGGAGGGTCGGCTCGTCGAGCATGGACAGGATCACCTCTCCGGAGCGATCGCGCCGGAAGCCCCCGCCGGGCGCCGGAATCGGGGATCCCTCGTCGCGGCCGATGCCGATGCAGAAGATCCGCACGCCGGCTTCCGCGGCGCGGCGCGCCTCCTCGATCGCCTTGCCGCCGTGATCCTCACCGTCGGTGATCAGGATGATCGCGCGCGACTCCCGGGAGCCGCCGTCCTCGAACGCCTCGACCGACTTGCGAATCGCCTCGTCGATCGCGGTGCCCTTGACCGGAATGAGGTCCGGATCGAGCGAGTCCAGGAACAGGTGCGCGGCGCCGTAGTCGAGGGTGAGCGGAAGCTCGAGGAAGGCGATGCCCGCGAACGCCACCAGGGCGATGCGGTCGCCCTGCACCAGGCGCAGGAGATCGCGGATCTCGCGGCGCGCCCGCTCGAGACGGCTCAGCTCCTCGCCGGCGCCGCTGTCGCGAACCAGCATCGAGTCGGAGACGTCGAGCGCCACCACGACGTCGACCCCGCGGCGCCGCACCTCCTCCCAGACGAAGCCGACCTTGAGGTCGGCGAGGGCGAGGACTCCGGCGGCCAGCGCGACCACCAGCAGGCCCGCCTTGAGGAGCCGGCGCGGACGGCTGACCCCGCTGGTCAGCTTCTCGAGGAGCCCGGGGGCCGCGAACCTCGACAGCAGAAGCTCGCGCCGGCGCAGGCTCCACAGGAAGAAGAGCGCGAGAGCCGGCGCCAGCCACAGCAGCCAGAGCAGGTCGGGGCGGCCGAAGCGCACGTCCTCGACGCACCCCGCGCCGAGCATTGCCGGGATCGAGATTGCCAAGAGAACGGGGCCCGGGAGAGGACGGCTCGGTGTCATGGCAGCACTCTCAAGCGCGTGCCCAGCAGCCCGAGCTCGATCAGCAGGAGCGCCAGCGCCGGCGCGACGAACAGGGCGTAGCGCTCGTTGTATTCGGTGTAGGACTCGGTCGAGATCTCGGTCTTCTCGAGCTGGTCGATCTGCTGGTAGATCGTGCCGAGGGCCGCCTCGTCCTCGGCGCGGAAGTAGCCGCCGCCCGTGATCTCGGCCATCCGCCGCAGCGTCTCCTCGTCGATCTCCACGTTCTCGTACACCACCCGCGGCCCCAACCTGGTATCCACCAGGAACGGCGCCTGCCCGCGCGCGCCGGCCCCGATCGTGTAGACCTTGACGCCGAGGGTGGCGGCGATCTCGGCCGCCGTCACCGGGCTCAGCGCGCCGGCGTTGGAGCGGCCGTCGGTCAGCAAGATGACCACCTTGGAACGCGCCTGGGAGTCCTGCAACCGCTTGACGGCGATGCCGAGCGCGTCCCCGATCGCGGTCTCCTCCCCCGCCATCCCCACCTCGACGCGCTCGAGGAACGTCGCCAGGATCCCGTGGTCGAGGGTCAATGGGCACTGGGTGAAGGCGTGGGTGCCGAACACCACGAGACCGATCTGGTCGTTGCCGCGCCCTTCGATGAAGCGTTCGACGACCCCCTGCGAGACCTCGAGGCGGTTTCGACGGCGGGCGATCGAGCGCTCCTGGGCGTCGAGGTCGAGCGCCTGCATCGAGCCCGAGGTGTCGAGCACCAGGACGATGTCGATGCCCTCGGTGTCGACGTTGGTCAGGGTCCGGCCGGTCTGCGGCCTGAGCATCGCCACCAGCAGCAGTGCGACGCTCAGCCAGCGCAGGGCGCCGACCAGACGGCGGGCGAGGAGGGCGCGGCTGCCGGGCAGCTCGCCGAGCTGGCGGAAGCTCGAGAAGCGCACCGTCGCACGAGTCGGCCGACCGAGCCAGGAGCGCACCCTGGGTAGGCTCGTCAGCAGGACCAGCCAGACCACGAACAGAGGGGCCAGCACCCACAGCAGCGGCAGATCCGCGAAGAAGAGCGGAGAGGAGGTCATCCGCCCCCCTCTGCGGGGCGCAGGGAAGCGGGCGGGCCGGAGGCGGCGCGCGGCGGTTGGTCCTGCGGGCGGGCCTTCTCCTCCCCAGGCTTCTCCGACTCCGCCGGCCGCGTCGACTCGACGAACGAGACCGCAGTCTCGAAGGTCTCTTCGATCTGCCTCGACGACGGGATCAGCTGCGCGAACTTGACCTGGTCGGTCGCGTCCAGGAAGTCGCGCAGCCGTCGCGAGTCCTCCGCAGAGAGACCCTGCAGCTCGCCGAGGCTGGCCACGATCTCCTCGCTCGTGAGGTCGGTGGCGTTGAGGCCGAACCGCCCTTCGACGTACACGCGCACGGTCTCGGACAGCGCGAAGTAGTAGGCGCGAACCGCCTCGGGATCCCCGAAGTCGGTCTGCCGCAGGCGGGCGAGGGCCTCGAGCGCCGCCTCGTAGGGCGGCAGCGGCGCCGGCTCGGCGGCCGACCGGCGGCGGCGTCGCCACCACCACCAGCCGAGCAGAGCGGCGAGCGCCGCCAAGGCCACGAGCGGCAGCACGATCGTCATCCACCGCGCCCGCTGCCGGCGCAGGGGCTTGACGTCGCGGATGTCGGTCGCCTCCGCCTCCTCGGTCGCCAGCAGCGAGGGGACCTCGACCGTGAGCTCGGACGTCGCCACCGTCTCGCGCAGCTCGCCCTCGCTGCCGTAGGCAACCTCGAGCGGCGGGATCGTGTGGACGCCGACGCGCTCCGCGACCAACAGGTATCTGCGCCGCTCGACCACCTGGCCGCGTCGGGCCAGCGTCTCCGCCGGCGGCTCGCCGGCCTCGACCCGCAGACCTCCGAAGCTCTCGGGGAGCGCGGGGAGCTCGACCGCGAGACCTTCGCGATGGGCGACCTCGACCGTGAGCTCGATGCGTTCACCCAGCGTTGCGGTGTCGGGTTCGATGGCGGCTCGCGCCCGAACCGGCTCCTCCGCACTCACCTCGAGTGCGGGGTCGACCGGCGGAGTGCAGCCGGCCGACGACGCCAGCGCCAGCGCCAGTGCGATGACGGGCCACGGCCGCAGGCGCGCCCTCCGGCTCCGACCCGCTCCGGCACGAGAGATCCCGCAGCGCATGCCGGAGCTACCTTCGATGCTCGCGCCAGCGGAAGTACTTCATGATCGCCTCGACGTAGGGTTCGTCGGTCCAGATCTCGATCTCGCCGACGCCGGCGGAGCGGAAGAGCTCCGTCCTCTGATCGCGATCGCGGGCGGCCAATCGCGCGAAGCCCTCCAGCACTCGCCGGTCCCTGGTGTCGACCAGCCGGACTTCTCCGGTCTCGGCGTTCTCGAGCTCGATCAGGCCGATCGGCGGCAGTCCCAGCTCGCGGCGGTCGCCGACCGAGATCGCGGTCAGATCGTGCCGCCGCGACGCCACCCGCAGCCGGTCCGCGAAGCCGTCAGCCTGGAAGTCGGAGAGCAGGAAGCAGACCGCGCGCCTGCGGGCCACCCGGCTGAGGAACTCGAGCGCTCCCTCGAGATCGGTGCCGCGCCCGGTGGGCCGAAAGGTGAGGATCTCGCGGATGACGCGCCAGACGTGGGCCCGCCCCTTCTTGGCCGGAATGAACAGCTCGACGTCGTCCGAGAACACGATCAGGCCGACCCGGTCGTTGTTGCGGATCGCGGTGTAGGCGAGCACCGCCGCCACCTCGGCGGCGACCTCGTTCTTCTGCCGCCCGCGCGTGCCGAAGGCTCCCGACGAGCTGACGTCGACCACCAGCATCACGGTGAGCTCGCGCTCCTCGCGATGCTCCTTGACGAAGGGGTGGCTCATCCGGGCCGTGACGTTCCAGTCGATGTGGCGGAAATCGTCCCCGGGCTGGTACTCGCGCACCTGCTCGAACTCCATGCCGCGGCCCTTGAAGGCGCTCTCGTACTCCCCCGCCAGCACGTCGGTGACCAGCCGCTGCGTCCTGATCTGGATCGCCTTGATCCGCTGGAACAGCTCGGCGGGCAGCAGCTCGACGGAGTGCTCGCGCGCGGCGCTCGTCTTCACGGCACGTCGACGGTGTTGAGGATGTCCTGAAGCAGGTCGTCGGAAGTCAGGTCCTGGGCCTCGGCCTCGTAGGAGACGAGCACGCGGTGGCGCAGCACGTCGGGCGCCACGCTCTTGACGTCCTGGGGCGTGACGTAGGGGCGTCCCGCGAGGAACGCCTGCACCTTTGACGCCTGCGCCAGGTAGATCGTGGCGCGCGGCGAGGCGCCGTAGTCGATCAGCCGCTCGAGCGCCTCGAGCCGGTAGCGCGCGGGCTCGCGAGTGGCGAACACGAGGTCGACGATGTAGTCCTCGACCTTGGGGTCGACGTAGATCGCATCGGCGACCTCCCGCGCCCGCAGGATCGCCTCGACCGTGATCACCTTCTCGACCGTGGGACGCTCGCGCCGAGACATGCGCCGCAGAATCTCGCGCTCCTCTTCCTGCTTCGGGTAGAGCACCCGCAGCTTGAGCATGAAGCGATCGACCTGCGCCTCGGGCAGCGGGTACGTCCCCTCCTGCTCGATCGGGTTCTGGGTCGCCAGCACCAGAAAGGGATCGGGCAACCGGTAGGTCTCGTCGCCGATCGTCACCTGCCGCTCCTGCATCGCCTCGAGCAGCGCGCTCTGCACCTTCGCCGGCGCCCGGTTGATCTCGTCGGCGAGTAGCAGATTGGTGAAGATCGGCCCGTGCTTGACCACCCAGTCGTGGCTCTGGGGACGGTAGATCTGCGTGCCGATCAGGTCGGCGGGCAGCAGATCGGGCGTGAACTGGATCCTCGAGAACCCCGTGTCGATCGCCTGCGCCAGCGTCTTGACGCTGGTGGTCTTGGCCAGGCCGGGAATGCCCTCGAGCAGGATGTGACCGTCGGCGATCAGCGCCATCAGCAGCCGATCGACCATGACGGTCTGACCGACGAGCACCTTCGCGACCTCCTCTCGGACGCACTGGATCGCGGGTGCGATCTCGTCGATTTCGGGCTTGAGCTGATCCGCAATCGTCATCGCCATCTCCTGGCGGGAGCCGGTGTGAGGGTCGAGGGGTCGTCTTGCCGAGGAGCGAGGAGCAGGAGGGAATCGAGGGCGACGAACGATCGGGCTCCTGCGACCGGACTCGAGAGGGGCACTCGGTACCCGCGGTTCCGGTCGAGCGTGCGCCGCCGCAGGCCGCCCCGAAGGCACGACCGCAGAGCGCGTGGAGTCGCTCCGCGCGGCCAACGATTCTACCCGACGACGGCCGCGGGAAGGGACGAGACGGTTCTCCGACCGGCCGATCGGAGGGCGCCCCGAGTCGCGGCCGGGTCTTTGCCGGCCAGCCGCCGATCCGAGCACAGAGCGTCGGCCTCGGTCCTGCGCGAACGGATCGCAACGTCAGAACGCCGACCCGCCAGGAGATGTGGCGCGCCGAATTGGCCGCCTCCGGTCTCCTGAATCGGCCGGCTGGGCGGCGGCCCCCTGGAGAACCGGGGCATCGAGGGTCTCTTCCTGCCTGCCGACTCACGTGGCACCGAGGTTGCATTTCGTACGCCACGAGGCGGGCCCGGCGGCAAGTCGCACTCCAACGAGTTGCTCCCGAGTCAACGCGACCCAACCGCACGGTCTCCCACTTAGAGCGGTCGTGCCCCTCTCCTCCCGGAGAGGTCTTCCGAGCCGGGCCCGCCCCCCTCCTCGACAACGGACCGGGAGCCGGAGCGAGGTCGACGAGCCAGGCTCGAGGGTCAGCCCTCGTCGGTCTGGCGATGTCGATCCGGCCGGATCGACATCGCCAATCCAGTGGCGCCTGTGGGTATACTCCCTCTCTCGACCAGAGCCCGGATCGAGCCCGCGGTCGGGCGCGCGCCCACCAGCGGCCTGTCGCCCGAACGTCCCGGGGAACCAAGCAACGAGGGGCGCAGGCGTTGTCGCTCAAGCTTCAGATCGAGCCAGCCGACGGACCCGCCATGGAGCGGGTATTCGACGATGACAGCATGATCATCGGTCGAGCTTCGACCTCCGACCTGGCGCTCCCCGACCCCTTCCTCTCCCGCCATCACGCGCGTCTGTTCCGGCAGGGGGACAGCATCCTGGTCGAGGACCTGGGCTCGCGCAACGGCACGCAGCTCAACGGCGCCCCGGTGCTCGAGCCGACCCCGGTCAAACCCGGCGACGTCCTCCGCGTCTCGGGCAGCGTCATCTCGTTCTACGACGGCGACGACTCGTCGACGCGAGATCCGATCAGCGACTTCGGCGCCACCATCCTGCGCTCGGCTTCCGACCTCCTGCGCGAGGTCAGTAGCGTCTCCAAGCCGGAGCAGGTCGAGAGCGCCGAGGACCTGCGCGACTACGCGCAACGCCTGCGGCTGATCAACGAGATCCACGAGACTCTCGGGACCTCGATCACGGTCCAGGACCTGCTCCAGCTCATCCTCGACCGGGCGTTCGAGCACCTGCGCCCCGAGCAGGGCGTGATCTTCCTCCGCCGCGGCGAGAAGTACCAGCGAGCCGCGACCCGCACCACCTCCGGAGCCAACCAGGAGATCCCGCTGTCGCGGGCCCTGGTCGAGGAGGTCTGCGACAAGGGCATGGCGGCGCTGGTCATGGACACCGCGACCGACGAGCGCTTCTCGGCGGCGCAGTCGATCATCACCAGCGGCCTGCGTTCGCTGATCGCGGCGCCCCTGCTCGACGACGAGGGCTCGCTCGGCATGGTGGTGCTGACCTCGAAGGCCACCGTGCGCGAGTTCAGCCAGGAGGACCTCGAGCTGCTGGTCTCGCTCGCCTCGATCGCGGCGCTCAAGATCCGCAACGCGGCGCTGACCGAGCAGGCGATCGAGCGCCAGAGGATGGAGCGCGACCTGGCCCTGGCGCGCCGGATCCAGGAGTCGATGATCCCGCGCGAGCTGCCGCCCTTCGAGGGCTACCAGCTCCTGGCCCAGAACATCCCGTCGCGCGGCGTCTCCGGCGACTACTACCAGGTGATCACCCGGCGCGAGGACGAGTGCGTGCTGCTGGTGTGCGACGTCTCCGGCAAGGGGATGCCCGCGGCGCTGCTGACGACCTCGCTCGAGGCGCTCGCCGCGGCGCCGATCGAGGATGGCTTCGCCACCGCCGAGATCTGCGGCAAGGTCTCGACGCGGCTGCACCGTCGCAGCCCGCCCGAGAAGTACGCCACCGCGTTCCTCGCCGTGATCCGACGCAGCGATTCGACGCTCCAGTACACCAACGCCGGCCACAACCCCGCCCTCCTGGTGCGCCGCGACGGCGGGGTCGAGCAGCTCGAGACCTGCGGCATGCCGCTCGGGCTCATCGCCGACAGCACCTACGAGCAGCACGAGGTCCGCTTCGATTCCGGGGACACCCTGGTGATCTACACCGACGGCATCACCGAGGCCGAGAACCCCGAGGAGGAGGAGTTCGGCCTCGAGCGGCTGATCGCCACCGCCCGCGAGCATCGCCAGGAGCCCCTGCAGGCGATCACCGACGCCATCAACCGCGAGCTCGACGCCTTCGCACGCGGCATCACGCCCGCCGATGATCGCACCGTCCTGCTCGCCAGGCGGCTGTGATCGCGCGGCTGCGCTCAAGAAATCGACGCTCAAGAAATCGACGCTCAAGAAATCGAATGGTGCAACGGGGTCGAAGAGAGAGCGATGCGAACCTGCCCCGACTGCCACAGCCTGGTGCCGATCCCGCTCGACGCCTGCCCGGCCCGCCGCCAGTTCTGCCCGCTTCTCGAGGCCGACCTGGCGTATTCGACCGAGGCTCCGACCGACCCCGGGCTCGTCCTCGGAGTCGATCCGCTGCGCACCGCCCGGATCGCAAGCCGAGATCCGCGCCGCGCGCGCGGGCAGCGCTCTGGGGCGTCTCGCGGAGACCGCAGCCGCGCCCGAGAGCGTGGTCGCGCCTCCCGAACCGCCGCCCTTGCCGCTGATCACTCAGCCGACGGTGGTCGAGCCCCCCGTGCGGTCGCTGCCGGTGTCGCCCAACCGGCCCGCGCTGTGGTCGAGACGGCTCGCCTACTGGAGCGTCCTGCCGCTGTTTCCGATCGGCTTCGCGGCCGTCGCGCTCGCCCTGATCGGGCTCGCCCGCAGCCCGCGCCTGCCGAAGGGGAGCGGCACCGAGCGAGCTTGGACGGGCCTGGTGACCGGCCTGCTGTTCGGCTCGACCTGGCTGGCGGTCACCGTCTGGCTGCTCCTCGAGGCACTGCCGTGAGACCGAGCTCCCGGCTCGCGGCCGCCGTTGTGCTCGCCGCGTTCGCCTCCGGCTGCCGGGATCGCGCGCTGGAAACCCGTCCCGAGCTCGATCTCGAAGGGTGGCAGACCTGGCGCGAGCAACGGATCGAGAGCCTCGCCGCGGACGACGGCTGGCTGACCCTGATCGGCCTCTACTGGCTGTCGGAAGGGCGACCGGAGACCTTCGGCACCGCCCCCGAGAACGACATCGTGCTGCCGGCCCGGCCGTCCCTCGAAGGAGCCCCGGGAACCCTGGGAGCTCTGCTCTGGGACGGCGAACGGGTGACCCTCGAGGAGGCGGCAGATTCCGCTCTCGAGGTCGACGGCGAGCCCGTCGGCAGCGCGGCGATCGAGCTGCGCACCGACAGCGCTCCCGAGCCCAGCGAGCTCTCGATCGGAACCGTCACGCTCGCCCTCCTCGACCGCGCGGGCGAGCTCGCCGTGCGCGCCTGGGACAGCGCCTCCGAGCGCAGGACCCTGGTCGACGAGATCCCGGTGTTCGAGCCGTCGGCGGAGTCCGTGCTCGACGCCCGCTTCGAGCCGGCCGAGCCCGGCTCGACGATCGCCATCGCCAACGTCGTCGGCCAGGTGACCGACGAGGCGAACCCCGGCGCGCTGGTCTTCGAGCTCGGCGGGCGCGAGCTGCGACTCGAGGCGCTCGCCACCGCAACCGAGGGCCGCTACTTTCTGCTGGTCGGCGACGAGACGAACGGCGTCGAGACCTACGGAGGCGGCCGCTACCTCTACGTCGAGCGGCGCGCGGACGGCGGCATCGACCTCGACTTGAACCGTCTCTACAACCCGCCGTGCGTGTTCACCGAGTTCGCCACCTGCCCATTGCCGCCGCGCCAGAACCGGCTGCCGCTCAGGATCGAGGCCGGGGAGAAGCTCTGGGAGGGGGACCTCCACTAGCCTCTGAATGTGCTGGCTAGCACATTCGAGGCTAGTGGTGTTCTCCCCCCAACCCCCCAAGGGGGGCCTCGCAAGGCGCCCACTCTGAAAGAGTGGGCGCCGCTCGGGGCATCGAAGCCCGGTCGCTCGTTCGATCGGGACCGACTCCGCGTCCCCGCTCGACCGCGGTGTTCGCCGACGCGCCGTGAAGCGGAAGACTCGCTGACTCAGGGACACGCTCCTGTCCGAGGGATCGCGGAGTCTCGGAGAACGCTCCAGGGCCACGGCCTCTAGCGGCGCGCCGATGCCAGCTCGACGATTCTCCGGCACAGCTCGTCGAAGCCGATCCCGATGCACGCCGCGGACTGCGGCAGGAGGCTCGTCGCCGTCATCCCCGGCAGCGTGTTGACCTCGAGGCAGGAGGGAAGGCCGACCGCGTCCAGGCGGAAGTCGACGCGGCTGAAGTCGCGCAGACCGAGGAGCCGGTGGGCGGCGAGCGCCAGCCGCTGCACCTCTTCCCGCAGCTCCTCGGAGAGATCGGCCGGGAAGATCTCGGTGGCGATCCCCGGCGTGTACTTGCTCTCGAAGTCGAAGATCCGGCCGGGGCTGAGGATCTCGCCGACGCCGAGCGTGCGGTCGCCCAGGATCCCGACGGTGAGCTCGCGCCCGGGCAGGAACTCCTCGATCAGCACCTGATCGTCGAGCTCACGGGCGATCTCGACCGCGCGCTCGAACACGGTGCGATCGGAGGGATCGTCGACCACCGAGAGACCGACGGTCGATCCGACCCGCGAGGGCTTGACCACCACCGGCGCGCCCAGCGCGCGGACCCGCTCGTCGCCGGCGGGCCAGAGGGCCCACCGAGGGGTCGGGATACCGGCCTCCTCGAATCGACGCTTGGCGAAGTCCTTGTCCATCGCGCGCTCACTGCCCGCCGCGTCGCTTCCGGCGAAGCAGATCCCGCGCTCCTCGAGCAGGCGCTGGAGGGCGCCCCCCTCCCCCTGGTTGCCGTGCATCACGGGAAGCAGGACGTCGCACCCGCGCACGACGGGTCCATCCAGAACCGACTCGAGGTCCTCGCGCCGGCGCAGCTCGTCCAGGTCCCGGTTCGTCGGCGGCTCACGCCCGACGTCGGAACGAAGCCGCTCGGCCTCCGCTGACCTCTCGATCACGCCCTCGACGGTGTCGACCGCCGTCACCTCGAAGCCGAGGCGTCGCAACGCCGCGATCACCTGCCCGGCGCCGGCCAGCGCCACCGTCCTCTCCGGCGTCGAGCCGCCGGTCAGCACCACGATCCTGTGCAATCCTCGTCTCCCGTCGTCGAACCGCTCGAGTCTACGCCGCTGACCCGGTGGGGCTACCGAGCCTGGAATCAGCGGTTTCCGGCGCCAGCCGGAGGTGTGCTACGCAGCACATCGGAGGCCAGTCGCAGCGCCAGCGACTCCGCGATCGCCATGCCCGAGAGCGTCGGCCGCAGACAGCCTTCCGTCGACTCGACGAGCCCAGTCCTCTCGAGCTCGGCGATCTCGGTCGAGCGCTCGCTCTCCAGGTCGTGGCCGCACAGCTCCCGGAAGCGCTCGAGGTCGACGCCGTCGCTCGTCCTCAAGCCGAGCATCAGAGCCTCGAGGGCGAGCGCCTCGGCATCCAGGTCCTCCTCGGCCTCGACGACATCGCCGGCGTCGACCGCGGCCGACCATTCCTTCCAGCTCCGCACGTTCCACCAGCGCCTCCGGCCGTCGAACGAGTGCGCCGACGGACCGAGCCCCAGGTAGGGCACGTGCCGCCAGTACTTCTGGTTGTGTCGCGAGCGAGAGCCCCGCGATGCGGCGAAGCTCGACACCTCGTAGCCGCTCCAGCCGAGCGCGCCGAGGCGCCGGTGGGTGTCCAGGAACCAGTCGGCGCGAGCGCTCTCGCCGGGCAGCCGGAGGCCTCCCCGCTGCCGCCACCGCCAGAACGGCGTCCCCTCGTGCACGGTGAGCTCGTAGCACGAAAGGTGGCGAGCGCCGAGCCCGACCGCGAGGTCGAGGGCTTCGCCCCAGGCGCTCCTGGACTGGTCCGGGAGGCCGTAGATCAGATCGACCGAGACGACGTCGAAGCCGGCCGCCACCACCAGCTCGACCGAGCGCGCCGCCTGCTGGGAGCGGTGGCGCCGACCGAGGCGGCGGAGGTGCGCGTCGTCGAAGGCCTGGACACCCAGGCTCACCGTGTGCACGCCCAGCTCTCGCCACGCGTTCACTGCGCGCTCGTCGACGTCCTCCGGGTTCACCTCGATCGACAGGCGGGCGTCGCCGGTCAGGGCGAAGCGATCCCGCAGAGCCTCGAACAGGCATCGAAGCTCCTCGGCGGTGAGCAACGACGGCGTCCCGCCGCCCAGATAGATCGTGTCGAAGAGCGCACCCGGAGCGCGCCACAGCCCGATCTCGCGCAGCAGCGCTCTGAGGTAGCGCGAGCTGTCGCCCTCGCCCGCCCGCGCGACCGCGAAGTCGCAGTACGGGCAGACTGCGGAACAGAACGGCACGTGCACGTAGAGCCCCGCCGGCTCGCACCCGAGGCCGGCGCGAGCCGAGGGGAGAAACGAGCGAACGCCGCCGCCGGACGAGGCCACCCTGCTACTCTGCCGCTGCCATGAGCCGCCGGATCCGATTCGCCCTCGCGATCGCCCTGGCGGCGTGGATGGCCCCCGCCGCCGCGAGCCGCGCGCAGGGGCCGGCTTCTCGCGGCGTCGAGCTCTCGGCGCTCTTCCCGCACTCGCTCGGCGACCGCTGGCTGTTCGGCGATCGCGCGCAGGAGCCCACCTCCTCGCTGATGGTCGCCGAGCTCGGCGACCAGGGCTTCGTGCTCGAGTCCGAGGACGGACGCACCCGGCTCCTGACCGTCGATCCCGAGCAGGGCCTGCTGCTGGTGCAGTCGACCGACCTCGACGCCACCGTCCACTCCTTCGACCCTCCGCTCTCCCTGCTGCCACCGCAGCTCGAGCCGGGCCAGGTCCACACCGCCGAGAGCCGGATCGTCGAGCGGGTCCAGGGGGACGAGGTCCGCGCCGGCACGCGCACGGTGCGGGCCGTGATCGGCGAGCCGGTCACGGTGGCCACGCCCGCCGGTCGCTGGCAGGCGGTGCCGGTGAGCACCGAGACCTCGACGTCGTGGGCCGGCGAGGATCCGGTCGTCACCTCCGAGCAGACCTGGTACGCGGCGGGAGTGGGACCGCTCCGGCGCAGCACGCCGGCGGGCGGCGGGCGGCGCGAGGAGCTCCTGCTCGAGGCGAAGGTCGGAGAGCGCCTGATCCCGCCCTGAGATGGCGCCGCCATGTCTCAATCGTCGGTGCGAAGAACCGAGACGAAGGCCTCCTGGGGGATCTCCACCGAGCCGACCATCTTCATCCGCTTCTTGCCCTCCCTCTGCTTCTCGAGCAGCTTTCGCTTGCGCGTGATGTCGCCGCCGTAGCACTTGGCGGTGACGTCCTTGCGGAAGGCGCCGATCGTGGTGCGAGCGATGATCTGGCCGCCGATCGCCCCCTGGATGGCGATCTTGAACTGCTGGCGCGGAATGGTGTCGGCCAGGCGCTCGCAGTACTTGAGCGCGCGCGCTCGGGCCTTCTCACGGTGCACGAGCTGCGACAGCGCGTCGACCTTCTCGCCGTTGACCAGGATGTCGACCTTGACCAGGTCGCTCTCGCGGTAGTCGATCAGCTCATAGTCGAAGGATCCGTACCCCTGGGTCACCGTCTTGAGCCGGTCGTAGAAGTCGTAGAGGACCTCGCCCAGTGGCAGCTCACTGACCAGCTCGACCCGCCCCGCCGACAGGTAGTGGAAGGTGATGCTTTCGCCTCGCCGTTCCCGGCACAGCTCCATCACCGGTCCGACGTAGCGCTCCGGCATCATCACCGAGCCCTTGATGAAGGGCTCCCGGACGTGGTCGATCTTGGCCGGGTCGGGGTAGAGACTCGGGTTGTCGACCACCACCTCGCTGCCGTCGTTGAGCACGACGTCGTAGCGCACCGAGGGGGCCGACAGCACGAGCGAGAGGTCGTACTCGCGCTCGAGCCGCTCCTGGACGACATCGAGGTGCAACAGACCGAGGAAGCCGCAGCGGAAACCGAAGCCGAGCGCGCTCGAGGAGTCCTTCTCGAAGGTCAGCGAGGCGTCGTTGAGCTTGAGCTTCTCGAGCGCGCGGGTGAGGTCCTCGTAGTCGTTGCTCGACACCGGGTAGAGCGACGAGAAGACCACCGGCTTCGCCTCGCGGTAGCCCGGGATCGGCGCGGGGGCCGGCTTCCTGGCGTCGGTGATCGTGTCGCCGATGTTGATGTCGGAGATGGTCTTGATCCCGGCGATCACGTAGCCGACCGCTCCCGCCTCGAGCTTCTTCAGCGGCTTGCGCTCGAGGGTGAGGATGCCGATCTCCTCGACCTCGTGCTCGCTCTCCGTGTGCATCAGCTCGATGAGCTGGCCGACCCGCATCGTCCCCTGACGGACCCTCACCAGCAGCACGACACCGCGATAGACGTCGTACTGGGCGTCGAAGATCAGCGCTTGCAAGGGCGCCTCGGCGTCCCCCTTCGGCGCCGGCAGCCGTCCGACGATCGCCTCCAGGACGTCCTCGATGCCCTCGCCGGTCTTTGCCGAGCAGCGCACCGCCTCGAAGGGGTCGAGGCCGAGATCGGCATCGATCTCCTCGAGCACCCGGTCGATGTCGGCCGACGGCAAGTCGATCTTGTTGATCACGGGCACCAGCTCGAGCTCGTACTCGAGCGCGAGGTAGAGGTTGGCCACCGTCTGCGCCTCGACCCCCTGCGAGGCGTCGACCAGGAGCAGCGCGCCCTCCGCCGACATCAGCGAGCGACGCACCTCGTGCGAGAAGTCGACGTGCCCCGGGGTGTCGATCAGGTTGAGCTGGTAGTCGCGTCCGTCGCTGGCCTTGTAGGTGAGCGTGATCGTGTTGCTCTTGATCGTGATCCCGCGCTCCCGCTCGATGTCCATCGAGTCCAGGATCTGGTCGCGGAACTGGCGCTCCTCCACCCCGCCGCAACGCTGGATCAGGCGGTCAGCGAGCGTCGACTTGCCATGGTCGATGTGGGCGATGATGCAGAAGTTGCGTACCTGGTCCACGAAGATCGCTCCCGGCGCGCGATAGTATCCGCTAGCCTTCGGTGTACCGAGTAGCACATCGAAGGCCGGCTGATGCTGTCCCGGCTCCAACCCGAGCCGAGGCGCAGCCGGAGCGAGCGAAGGTAGCGAGCGAAGGTAGCGAGCGAAGGTGAGGTGCGGCGAGCTTGCGAGCCGGACCGGCCCAGCGCCTCCGGCGCGTTCGGGAACAGCCGTGGAACCGAATCTCGGCGATCGAGGCAGCCGAGGCGGTCGGCCTGCGCAACGCGACTCCCCCCGTAACCGCGGCATGTGCCCAGAGACTCCAGGACCCTCCAAGCTGCGGATCATCGGTGTTCCGATGGATCTCGGGCAGTCGCGCCGAGGCGTGGACATGGGTCCCAGCGCCCTGCGCTACGCGGGGCTGCGCGAGCGCCTGGAGCGTCTCGGCTGGCAGAGCGAGGACTTCGGCAACCTGGAGATCCGCGAGCGCGAGACGCTGTCCACGACCGGAGGACTCGAGTATCTGCCCGAGGTGGTGCGCGCCGGCTCGGCGATCTACGACGCCGCCCGTCAGGCGACCGCCGACGGCGCGGTGCCGATCTTCCTGGGGGGCGATCATTCGATCGCCGTGGGCACGGTCGGCGGAGTCACCCACGAAGAGCCCAGCGCCCTCCTGTGGATCGACGCTCACGGGGATTTCAACACCCCCGAGAGCTCGCCCAGCGGCAATCTTCACGGCATGCCGCTGGCCGCCCTCTGCGGCCTGGGCGCCCAGGACCTGGTCGACGTCGGCCGCCCCGGCCCCAAGATCGCGCCGAGCGACGTCGTGCTGATCGGCGTGCGCGACCTCGACGTTGAGGAGCGACGGCTGATGAAGCAGCACGAGCTCCGGGTCTACACCATGCGCGACATCGACGAGCGCGGCATCGCCGAGGTCGCGCGCGAGGCCCTGCTGCGGCTCTCCCACCTCCAGCGTCTGCACGTGAGCTTCGACCTCGACTGCCTCGACCCCGCCGCCGCGCCCGGCGTCGGCACGCCGGTGGCCGGCGGTCTGAGCTACCGCGAGGCGCACCTGCTGATGGAGATCCTCGCCGAGGAGGCCAACGTCACGTCGATCGACGTCGTCGAGGTCAATCCGATCCTCGACGAGCGCAACGTCACCGCGCGGCTCGCGGTCGAGCTCTTGGCGTCCCTGCTCGGCAAGACGATCCTCTAGCCATGGCGAGAGCCGCCGATCAGGAGCTCGGCCGCGCGCTCCGCCACCTGCGTCGCGACCCCCGGTTGTCACCCGTGATCCGTGCGGTGGGTCCGCCGCGGTTCCGGCGCTACGACTCCCACTTCCACGCTCTCGCCCGTTCGATCCTCTTCCAGCAGCTCTCGGGCCTGGCCGCGCAGACGATCTTCCAGCGCTTCGTCGCGCTGTTCGAGGGCGAGCGCTTCCCGCAGCCCGAGCAGGTGCTGGCACTGAGCGCCGAGGAGCTGCGGGCGGTCGGCGTCTCGCGTCAAAAGGCGGCCTACCTGCTCGACCTCGCCGCGAAGCTCGCCGACGGCACCATCAATCCGCGCCGCCTGGCGCGACTGTCCGAGGACGAGCTGATCGCCGAGCTCACCCAGGTCAAGGGGATCGGCGTCTGGACGGTCCACATGTTCGCGATCTTCACGCTGCGGCGGCCCGACGTCCTGCCGGTCGGCGATCTCGGCATCCGCAAGGGGTTCGAGCGCCTGTTCGAGCTCGAGACGGCGCCCGATCCGCGGACCATGATCGAGCTCGCCGAGCCCTGGCGCCCCTTCCGGTCGATCGCCTCCTGGTACCTTTGGCGGGTCCTCGAGATCGAAACGGTGTAGCCCGGTTCGTCGGACGACAGGAGATCCATCCGATGGCACCCGCGAAGCGCTACTGGCTGATGAAGAGCGAGCCCGACGTCTACTCGATCTCGGATCTCGAAGGCGAGGGCAGGACCCGCTGGGACGGGGTGCGCAACTACCAGGCGCGCAACTTCATGCGCAAGGAGATGTCGGTCGGCGACGGGGTTCTCTTCCACCACTCGAGCTGCGAACCTCCGGCGATTGCAGGCGTGGCGAAGGTGGCCAGCGAGGCGTATCCCGACCCCACCCAGTTCGACCGACGCAGCAAGTACTACGACCAGGGATCGAGCCGCGACGACCCCCGTTGGTGGCTGGTGGACATCGAGTTCGTCGAGGCGTTCCCGGTGCCGCTGCCGCTCGCCCTGCTCAAAGAGCAGCGCGAGCTGGAGGGGATGGCCCTGCTGCGCAAGGGCCAGCGCCTCTCCGTACAACCGGTGACCGCCGAGGAATGGAAGGCGGTCCTGAAGCTGGCGAAGCACGAGGCGAAGCGAAGCTGAGGGGTGGCCTCGACGTCGTTGGCAGAGCCGGCTTCGACACTCCATCGGCCGGCACGCAGGCAGGCCGGTACCGGTTGTCGCAGCTATCCCGCGGGCCCCACCCGGATCGCTCCGCTGCCGGTGTCGAGGCGCACCTGAGCGCCCCCGGCGCCGATCCTGAACCTCATCTCGTCGCGCTCCCGGTGGAGCGTCTGCACCGACGGCAGGTCGACGTCGATGCCGCCGGAGCCGGTGTCGGCCTGGACCTCGGCCGAGGCCTGGGGCGGGACCAGGAGCGTGATCGAGCCGGAACCGGTGTCGACCTCGAACCGGCCCCCGCCCATGGAATCGAGAGCCAGCACCACCGACCCGCTGCCGGTGTCGATCCGGGCGCCCTCGGCGCGGATTCGTTCGGCGCGCACCGAGCCGCTGCCGGTGTCGACGACCAGCTCCTCGGTGTCGATGTCCTCCATCACCACCCGGCCGCTGCCGGTGTCGACGTTGACCCGCGGACCCCGCACGCCGGCGACCTTGACGCCGCCGCTGCCGGTGTCCACCAGCAGCTCGCCGTCGACGTCCGCGACGGTGACCGCACCGCTGCCGGTGGCGACCGTCACCGGCCCGCGCAGCGCCTCGCCGTCGAAGCTGCCCGAGACCAGGTCGAAGCGCAGGTCGCCGTCGACACCGCTCGCGAACACCTTGCCGACGCCGTGCTGGAGCTCGAGCGCGCCGCCGGGAGGAACCCGGACCGTCAAGTCGGCCCACAGCTCGAGCCCGGAACCGGTGCCCGAGACTCGGATCTCGGGGCTCGACACCGCCTCGATCAGCTCGCGCAGCCAGCCGCGGTCCCCCTGGTCGTGCAGCCGGAACCTCGACTCTCCGCGTCCCAGCTCGGGATAGACGTAGCGCCGCTCGCGATCGACCGGGAAAACGACCTCGAGCGCCGCTCGCTCGCCGTCGCGGCGCTCGAAGCGGACGCTGTCGGCGCCGGCGTCGCGACCGCGAACTCGGACCTCGACCTCGAACCGGGTGCCGCTGGCGCGCACAACGTCGACGGAGCCGATCAGGTTGCCGACGGCCAGCTCCTGGGCGTCGAAGGTGAAGGTCTCGGTGGGCTGCGCCAGCGCCGGCAGGACGACCGCGAGGCCGACCGCCGCGAAAAGCCCGAGGGCGCGTCGCGCCGCCCGAAACGGATCGATCTGGTGCTCGCTGTGAATCATGGTCGCTCCTGAGTCCGATCGGCCGCGCACGAGTCGAGGAACTGTCCACGGCGCCTCGGCGATGGCCTCTCTCTTGCACAGAACGGCGGGATCGCTTCCAGGGTTTCACCGCGACCCAATGGTGCCCAGGTCGGCCCCGACCCTTCGCGCCGGGATAACATCGACGCCCCGGCGGCAATTGCCTCCCCCGTCGCCGACCACGCCTGACCAGACCCGTCGCAAGCTCTGCGGGCCGATGCGGCGGTGCGGAGATCTCATGGCCAGCTACGGCATGAACCAGCTCAAGAACGGGCTGAAGCTGCTGATCGACAGTGAGCCCCACGTGGTCGTCGACCTCGATTTCGTCAAGCCCGGCAAGGGTCAGGCCTTCACTCGCGCCCGCGTGCGCAACCTGCTCACCGGCCGAGTCACGGAGAAGACCTACAAGGCCTCCGACTCGGTCGAGGGCGCGGACGTGGTCGACACCAGCATGCAGTACCTGTACTCCGATGGCACGGAGTGGTACTTCATGAACCCCGAGAGCTACGAGCAGATCGGGGCCGACCAGGCGGCGATGGGCGGCGCCGAGCTCTGGATTCTCGAGCAGGACGTCTGCAACGTCACCCTGTGGAACGGCCAGCCGATCCAGGTGACGCCGCCGAACTTCGTCGAGCTCACCGTCACCCGGACCGACCCGGGGGTACGCGGCGACACCTCGAGCGGCGGCAACAAGCCGGCGACGCTCGAGACCGGCGCCGTGGTCAAAGTGCCGCTGTTCATCCAGACCGGCGAGAAGCTGCGGATCGACACGCGCACCGGCGAGTACGTGTCGCGCGCGAAGGAGTGAGCCGGATCGCCGATGCGCCGACGCGGGCCGTGCCCTGGCGACCTTCGGCGTCGAGGGCCACTCTGGAGCTGCGCGCCGAGCTGCTCGCGCGAACCAGGAGCTTCTTCGCCGGTCGTGGAGTGCTCGAGGTCGAGACCCCGCAGCTCTGCGCGGCGACGGTGCCGGACGTCCACCTGCACAGCGTGGGCGTCCGGCTCGCCGCCTTCGATCGGCCGCTCTTCCTGCAGACCTCTCCCGAGCTCGCGATGAAGCGTCTGCTCGCCGCCGGCAGCGGTCCGATCTACCAGATCGCGCGCGCCTTCCGCGACGGCGAGATCGGCCGCCGCCACAACCCGGAGTTCACTCTCGTCGAGTGGTATCGGCCGGGCTTGGACGATCACCGGCTGATGGACGAGGTCGAGGCGCTGCTCACCGACCTGCTGCCCGCCGCGCTGCGAGCCCAGCCGGCCCAGCGTTGGCGCTATCGCGAGCTGTTCCGCGATCGCCTCGATGTCGACCCTCTCGGCGACCCGCTCCAGCGACTGCGCGAGGTCGCCGGTCCGACGGCTCCCCCCGGCCTCGAGCGCGACGATCTTCTCGCCTTCCTGCTGACCCATCGGATCGAGCCCGGCTTCCCCCACGACCGCCTGCTGTTCGTCCACGACTTCCCCGCCTCGCAGGCCGCCCTGGCCCGGCTCGCGCCCGATGCCGAAGGGGACCAGGTCGGGCGTCGGTTCGAGGTCTGGGCCGGCGGGCTCGAGCTCGCCAACGGCTACTGGGAGCTGGGCGATCCGGTCGAGCAGCGCGCCCGCTTCGAGCGGGACCTCAGGGAGCGGAAGAACCGCGGGCTCGACGCTGTTCCGATCGACGAGCGCCTGCTCGCCGCCCTCGAAACCGGTTTCCCAGACTGCGCCGGCGTCGCCCTGGGATTCGACCGCGTCGTCATGCTCGCCGCCGGCGCCCAGCACATCGGCGAGGTCCTCGCCTTCTCCATCGACCATGCCTAGAAAACTCGTCCTGCTCCCTCTCCTCTCCCTCGCCCTCGTCCTCTCTGTCCTCGGCTGCGACCACGAGACGGGCCGGACGGTGGAACCGCTGCCCGAGGCCGATGTCGCGCCACCCGACGAGCCGGACCAGCCGAAGGAGCGCGACCCGCTGCCCGCCGTGGTCTTTCTGGGCGACAGCCTCACCGCCGGTCACGGACTCGCTGCCGAGGAGGCGTACCCGAGCCTGATCCAGCAGCGCCTCGAGGAACAGGGCCTGCCCTTTCGCGTGGTCAACGCCGGAGTCAGCGGCGACACGTCGGCCGGCGGCGCGAGCCGGATCGACTGGCTCCTGCGCCGGCCCGTCGCGGTGCTGTTCCTCGCCCTGGGGGCCAACGACGGCCTGCGCGGCCTGCCGCTCGGGCAGACGGAGGAGTTCCTTGACGACATCTTGAGCCGCACCCGCGACGAGTATCCGAACGCCGATCTGGTGGTCGCCGGCATGATGATGCCTCCCAACCTCGGCCTCGAGTACACGGCCGACTTCCAGGAGCTCTTCCCGCGGGTGGCGGCCCGCCACGACGCGACGCTCCTCCCGTTCCTGCTCGAGGGGGTGGCTGCCGATCCCGCCCTCAACCAGGCCGACGGCATCCACCCGACCGCCGACGGCCAGCGGCTCATCGCCGAGCACGTCTGGCAGGTCCTCGAGCCGATCCTCGAGCGTCGCGACGGCGAGCGCGGCGCCGACGAGCACGGCGCCGACGATCAGACCAGCCGCTGAACGAACCAGAAGAGCCCGATCGCCGCCAGCGCCACCGACGCGGGGATCACCACCCGCTCGTGGTACCACTGCTTCTGGCGGACGAGCGCGACCAGCAGGAAGGCGACGCCGATCACGGCGAGCTGTCCGAGCTCGACGCCGACGTTGAAGGCGATCAGGGCGCTGGCGAGAGCGCCGGCGGGGAGCCCGAGCTCGTTCAGCACGCCGGCGAAGCCGAGCCCGTGTAGCAGCCCGAAGACGAAGACCACCACGATGCGCCAGGAGTGGAGGCGCTGGGTGAAGAGATTTTCGGCCGCGACCAGCGCGATCGAGAGCGCGATCAGCGGCTCGACCACGGTGCTCGGCAGCGAGATCACCCCGAGCACCGAGAGCGCGAGCGTCACCGAGTGGGCGAGCGTGAACGCCGTCACCTGGATCAGCAGCGGCTCGAGCTTCGCGCTGAGCAGGAACAGCGCCAGCACGAACAGGATGTGGTCGAGCCCGAGCGGCACGATGTGGGTGAAGCCCAGACCCAGATAGCGTCCGAACACCTCGACCACGCCGTCGCCGCTACCGGCGCTGCTCTCCTCCGCCGCCGCCGCTTGATCGCGGGAGGCGTCGAGATCGTAGCCGGGGCTCTCCTCGCCCGCGGGAAGCGGCGCCCTCTCCACCACCCCGCTCGAGGGGAGCACCACTCGGAGATCGACCAGCGGGAAGGAGCGAGAGGCGCGGAAGGAGAAGCGCTCGGCGTCCCCGGGGATCCGCCCGGTGAGTCGAGCGCGGATGCCCAGGGAAGCCTCCCCCCAGGCAGGGTCGAGGGTTCCCTCCTCGCGATCGGGGAAGGTCACCACGAACCGGGTCGGCTCGCCGTCGAAGTAGACGCGGATGCGGCGCTCGAACAACGAGCGCAGACGACCGGTCCGCACCTCGAGCTCGTCGGGCGAGAGCGCGGCGACCCGCGCCGCCAGCTCCGCCGGATCGTGACCCGACCCCACCCCCAGCAGCAGCGCGTCGAGGTCGACCGTCATCTCGACCTGGAAGGTGCCGTCGTCTCGCAGCACCGCCAGGGTCTGCGTGACCGTGAAGTCGTGCGCCCGGAGCTCGCCCGCTCCGAGCAGCCAGCAGACGGCGAGCGCCTCCAGCGCTCTGCGCAGCCGATCGTCCATGACCCGCAACTCTGCCACGAAGCGACGGAGGCCATAGGATCGGGATGTCATGAGCGTTGCCGTCACCCGCAAGATCCGAGTCGCGGTGGAGCCCGAGTACCTGGTCGAGCAGAGCAGCCCCCGCCAGTCGCGCTTCCTCTTCGCCTACACGGTGACCATCACCAACCTCGGCGACGAGACCGTTCAGCTCATCTCGCGCGAGTGGGAGATCACCGATGCCGACGGTCGGGTCGAGACGGTGGCCGGCCCCGGCGTCATCGGCCAGCAGCCCGTGATCGCCCCCGGCGAGAGCCACCGCTACACCAGCTACTGCCCGCTACCGACGCCGGTGGGCACCATGCAGGGCGCCTACTCGATGCGCACCGCAGCCGGCGACTCGTTCAAGGCGACCATCGCCCCCTTCACTCTCGCCGTCCCAAACGCCGTGAACTAGCCTCCGATGTGCCCGCGCGCTCCGCGCGCTTTTTGGCACATCTCCGGCTAGCAATTCCTCGCGGCTCCAAGCGCCTGCGGCGCGTCGCCGCGGACAGCCGTAGAACCGAGCGACTGTTCCAGCGATCGCTACCAGTTACTCGACAGGCTCCTAGCCAAAGAAACGTCTGCCGAGCGCAGCTCGACAGACGTTTCGACGCGTCTCGGCCCCCCTTTCGCTGCGTCGCAGCCGCGATCGATCCGAAGCCGATCGAGCCACTCCGAGCTTCAGCTCGCCGCGCCGATCTCTTTCTGCCCCGCGGCGAGAACCCGCAGCTCCCGGCGCAGGATCTTGCCGACCCCGCTCTTGGGCAGCGCATCGACGGGGTGGATCTCGGAGGGCGCCTTGAACGGCGTGATGCGCTGCTTGACGAACTCGATCAGCTCGTCGGGACTCGCCATCTGATCGGGACGCAGCGCGACGAAGGCGACGACACGCTCGCCGTAGACCTCGTCGGGGGCTCCCACCACCGCGGCCTCGGCGACCGCGGGATGCTCGTAGAGCACCGACTCGATCTCCGCTGGATAGATGTTCTCGCCCCCCCGCAGGATCATGTCCTTCTTCCGGTCCACGATGTAGAGGAAGCCCTCCTCGTCGAGGTAGCCAACGTCTCCGGTGTGCAGCCAGCCGCCGCGCAACGTCTCGGCGGTCTCCTCCGGGCGGTTGAGGTACCCCTTCATGATCGAGGGGCCGCGCAGCACGATCTCGCCCCGCTCGCCGGGCTCGACCGGCTGATCGTCGGCATCGAAGATCGCCACTTCGGTTTTGAGGTAGGCGCGCCCGGCCGAGCCCGGCCGGTACTCGTCGGAGCGTCGGTTGGCGCTGCCCAGGCCGGTGCTCTCGGTCATGCCATAGATCTCTCGGACGCGGCAGCCGAAGCGCTTGGCGAACGCCTTCGCCAGCTCGACCGGGAGCGGCGCCGCTCCGCACACCACCTCCTCCAGCGAGGACAGGTCGTACCTGCGCAGCTTCGGGTGACTGAGGACCATCGTCAGCATCGTGGGCACCGCCGGGATCTGGTTCGCCCGGTGCTCGTGGATGAGTTGCATGAAGCGTTCGGGCTCGAACCTCGTCATCTGGACCATGTAGCCGTCGGCCAGGCGCTTCGGCAGCAGGTAGCCGCTGTTCATGACGCCCACTCCGAAGATGTGTGCCATCGGCATCGCGCTGACGCTGATCCTCGGACTCTCGAGCCCGTCGACCTCCGCGGCCTCGTACGCGGCTTCGGCGGAGGCGATCAGGTTGGCGTGGGAGAGCATCGCGCCCTTCGGCTTGCCGGTGGTCCCCGAGGTGTAGAGGAGGAGCGCGAGCTGGCCGGGGTCGATCGCCGGCAACCGCGTCTCGGGATCGCCCTCGAGCCAGCTCTCGAGCGCGACCTCGGGCGGCTGTGCCGACCGGCGCGAGCGGCCGCCGAGCACTGCGATCCACTCGACGTGCGCGAGGCCGTCCACCGCCCTGCGCACCTTCTCGAGGTCGTGCAGGTCGGTGATCACGCCGCAGGCCCGGGTGTCCTCGAGGATGAAACGCAGCTCCGGGACTGCGACCTGGAACATCACCGGCGCCGCCGCCGCCCCGCTACGGAAGATCCCCTGGAAGGTCGGATAGACGCTGGCGTGGTTGATCATGCAAAGCGCAACGACGTCGCCCGCCCCCACGCCGCGATCGGCGAGCGCGCGATGGAGCCGTCGCGCTCGGTCGAGGGTCTGCAGGTTGGTGTGCACGGTGCCCTCGAAGATCAGGCTCCTGCGCTCGCCGAGACGTTCCGCCGATTGCTCGGCCAGTTGCGCGAGGTTCATGTCCCCTCCTCTCTGGAGGTCGTTCTGACTGGTCGTTCTGACTGGTCGTTCGGACGGGTCGTCAAGGCAGGTCGTTCTGGGGCTCGGGCGTCGCCCGGTCCGCAAGAGCCGCGATCGAGCCTCCAGGGTAGCGATTCGGCGCCGCCTCGACCAGATCGAGCCCCTCGAACAACTCCTCGAGCAGGACCGAAGCGTAGGAACCGGAGGCCAAGCCGAAACGCAGCGTCAGCGTCCCTTCCTTGGCGCTGGAATCCGCCGCCCTGGCATCCTCGAAGCACCAGACGAGATCGTCGGGATGCTCGCGCAGAGAGCGGCGGGCACCGTCGAAGCGCAGGCCCCGGATCCGGGGCGTCTGCCCGACCCGCCACTCGCCCAGCACCGCTCGCTCGAGCGCGCCGACGACGCCGCCCGCGAGACGGGCCTTGCGGCCGAAGAGCAGCCCGGTCGGCGAGATCTCGGCGGCATCGGCGCGCGGCTGCTCGACCTCCGGCTCGAGGACCTCGAAGACGCCACCCGAGTCGGCCTTCATCGCCAAATCGCCGGTGAGCAGGCGGTCGACCGGGCGCCGGCCTGGGGTCTCGGGATCGCCAGGCTCGGAGGATCCGAACAGCTCCGTGCGACGATCGAGGAGACGGTTGAAGACCGCGGACTGCAGCGCCGAGACCAAAAAGCGGGCGGCGCGGCGGTCCCGGGGCTGAGCGCCGCGCTCGAGCAGCTCCCTTCCCCTGTCGGCGTTGTCGCCGGTGGCGCCGAACCGCTGGGTCCCGAACCGGTTGGCGAATCCCCAGCGACCCAGCGCAGCCAGCCGGCGCTCGAGCAGCGGAATCGAGGACGACTCGATCGACCGCACCACCAGCCGGAAACGATTGGCCTTCAGCTTGCCGGTGCGCAGCCGGTGGGGGTGCCGGTGTGAGCCGAGCACCACCGCGCCGTCGAGCTCCAGCCGCCCGGCCAACCCGGGATCGAGCCCAGGCGCCGAGAACCACTGGCGCGCGATCGCGTAACGGTCCTTGCGCCCCGCATAGCCGACGTCCGAGGAGCGGCAGCCGGCGGCGCGCGCGATCTGGCCGGCGACCTGGTCACTGGTGCGCTCGCGCTTCTCCACCCAGAGGTAGAGGTGATCGCCGATGCCGCTGGGCTGGTAGGCGAGTTGCTCCTCGACCTCGAAATCCTCGGGGCTGCAGCGATAGACCGGCATCACCGCAGACTATTCGACCTTCCGCCTCTCCCGGCGAGTCGCCGGCCGCACTCGAACCGACTACCATTCCGATTTCCCCTTTGCCCGAGGACTCCCGATGAGCACGAAGCCCACCTCCGCAGCCCAGCTCCCGCTCACCGCAGCCGACCTCTACGGGCTGTTCGGGCAGGAGCCGCCCGAGCTGAGGCCGATCGATCCGGGAGGCGTGCCGGAGCCCTACGTGCACCTGCTCGCACACGAGAACCACATGACGGTCACGGTGGAGCGGCACCACGGCGGTCCGGTCGAGCTCGCCATCCTCGAAGAGCGCCGTGAGGAGCCGCTCTACGCGCGCAAGATCGTGCTGCTCGACAGCCGCACGCGCAGGCCGGTGCAGTTCGGCATCATGCAGTTCGACTTCAGCCACTGCGCGAGCGACGTCCGCGAATCGATCCTCGAGCGTTCGAAGCCGCTCGGCCGGATCCTGATCGACAACGGCGTGCTGCGCAGGATCTCGACGCACCAGCTCCTCGAGATCGTGCCGGACGACGAGATCCGCCGACAGTTCGGTCTGTCGGCCACATGGCCGGGCGTGGTCTACGGCCGCCTGGCCACGATCTTCTGCAACGACGAGCCGGCCGTGAACCTCCTCGAGATCGTCGCGCCCTAGCTTAGCTTAGCTCCTCCCCTACCTTCCGAGCGCGGCCCGCCCCTCCGACAGCAGCCGGTCTCCCGCGGCCTCGCGCCGCCAGCCCGTGAGCTCCGCCGGGAGCTCGTCGCCGGCGCCACCCCGCAGTCTGCGCGCCAGGTCCTCGAGCACCTTGCGCGAAGCGAGGAACTCCGGCGGCAGATCGAGCCGCTCGGCCTCCTCGCTCAGGACCTGTCGCAGCCGGTCGACCAGCTTCCGATTGCGGCCGAGCCCGCGAGGAGTCCTCAAGCGAGGGGGCACCGGCGCCCGCGAGGCACTGGCGATCACCTCGAGCAGCTGGTCGCCGAAGCTCTTGCGGTCGCCCGGACGCAGCTTGCGCAGGGTCTTGAGCGCCGTACGGTTGTGCGGTTGCCGGCGGGCGAGCTCGATCAGCGCCTCGTCGCGGAGCACGAACCCGCGCGGGAGGTCACGGCGACGCGCTTCGGACTCGCGCCACATGCACAGCGCATGAAGCACCGCGGTCTCCTCCTCGCTCATCGAAGGCCGATGCAGACGCGAGAAGATCCTCTCGGGGTCGAGCCGCGCGACCGTCTCGTCCGGCACCCGCGAGAATTCCTCTTCGGCCCAGTCGCGCCGGCCCAGCTCGCGCAGCCGGCGATCGAGCTGCTCGTAGGCCGGCAGCAGGTAGGCGACGTCGAGCCCGGCGTAGCGACACTGCGCCCTGCTCAGCGGCCGCGCCATCCAGTCCGAGCGCTGCTCCCCCTTCGGCAGGCTGATGCCGAACAGCGCGTCGACCAGTCTCTGGTAGCCGAGCGACGCACCGAGGCCGGCGAGCGTGGCCGCGATCTGGGTGTCGAACAGCGGGCTCGGGAAGTGCCCGAAGAACTGCTGAAAGATCTCGAGGTCCTCGCTCGGCGAATGCAGGACCTTGACGGTGCCGGGAGCCGTCAGCACCTCGATGACGGGCTCCCAGGAATCGATCGCGGGCACGTCGAGCAGGTAGCAGCCGTCGGCGTCGCCGACCTGGATCAGCCCCAGCCGGGCATAGAACGTGCGAGTGCGCACGAACTCGGAGTCGAGCGCGATCGCCGGCTGCCGGATCCACGTTCGACAGAGCTCCTCCAGGCGATCCTGGTCGACGACGAGCTCCGGCTCGGGGGGTGATGGCAGGGTTCGGATCACGGGCTCGAATCGGTGCGGATCGAGATCGGGCCTTCGACGCCAGTCCATCCGGCGGAGCCGCGGTCCGGCATCGATCCGCCCGGCGAGTGACTTAGCGCCGACCTGGTGGACTCTACCCGCACGCTGTCCGGCCGACCCCCAGGGCTCCGGCGGAGCGGGTCGTACAATACGCTCCCCGCCCGTCCGGACCGCGACAATGAGCCCCATCCCGTTGATCATCATGGGCGGCAGCGACCGCCTGGCCGGCGACCTTCCCTCGTGGGTCCAGGACCAGAGCCCGATCACGGGCGCCAAGGGGGCGACGATCGTCCTCGACGGCCGGCGCCTCGTCGACGTGCTGATCGACCGCTTCCGCCGCGCGACCGATCTCTTCGCTCCCATCTACATCGCGGGTCCGGCGGCCGGCTACGCCCAGATCGCCAGCGAGGTCGAAGTCATCGACACCGACGGCGGATTCGGACGCAACATCGCGAGCGCCATCGAGTTCGCGCGCAAGCGTCACCCGGGCAGCTCGCTGGCGATGTCGACCTGCGACATCCTGCCCGAGCCGGACGAGCTCCGGTCTCTGATCGAGGACTATCTGCGAGAGCTGCCGTGCGACTTCTGGTTTCCGATCATCGCGGTCGACGAGCGAGAGCTCGGCGCGTCGGAGTGGAAACCGCGCTATCAGCTCGTGCCGCGCTCGGGCCAACCGGTCTCGGTGCTCCCCGGTCATCTCGTCGTCTTCGACCCCGAGGCCATGCGTCTGCGCTTCCTCTACCGCTTGCTCCAGGTGGGCTACTCGACACGCAACCGGTCGGTGCTCCACCGCCGAACCGCTTTCGTGCGCCACCTGTTGCTCAGCGTGATCACCCAGGACCTGCTCCACCTGGTCACGCTGCGGGTCCCCAACGTGACTTGGGACACGTGGCGCTACGGGTACTTCGCGGCCCGCCGGCTGCGCGACGGGACCCTGACCCAGGACGAGCTCGAGACCGTCATCCGGAGGATGTTCGTGCGCCGCCGGCACCGCAAACGACACCCGAACCGCCGAGCGCGGCTGCCGATCCTGCGCGGGATGTCCCTGGCGCGAGACATCGACACCCGGGAAGAAGCAGAAGCCCTCGGCGCCACCACGCTGTAGGTCGAGGAGGAGCTCATCGGGAGACACGCTTCACGCCGACCGGGCGGCCCAGCGGGCCGTGGTGGTCACCACTCCCCGACGAGCGCCGCGGGCGAGGCGCGCTCAGGACCACGAGCCCGCTAGCCGATCACTCGTGCGCCGCAAGCCCGCAAGCGGGGACGCGGCTGGGTCGACCAGGCCACAGCCGTTCTCTCTAGGCAATCGCAGCGGCATGATCGGCATCTGACCATACTGTGAGCCTTGGTCTCGCGCTGGCGCGAGGCCGACGACCGCCGCCTGCCGCAAGGCAGGCAAGGCCTTCCCGCAGGCCCAGTCGACCTAGTACCATCGTGGGTACCCATGATCGGTCCCTTCCGACCCTCCCCCTCCGTCATCCTGCTCGTCGCACTGCTCGCTCTGCTGGCGGTTCCCGCTGCCGCAGCGCAGCGGCCGAACGTGCTGTTGATCTCGGTCGACACGCTGCGCGCCGATGCGCTGACCTGCTATGGCTACGAGCGGGAGATCACGCCCCACGTCGACGCGCTGGCGGCGCGCGGTGTCCTCCACACCGACACCTTGACCACCATCGGCAAGACCGGGCCGGCGTTCGCATCGCTCTTCACCTCGCTCTACCCACCCACCCACGGCGCTCGCCGCAATGGCGTTCCGCTGCGTCCCGACGTCCCCACCCTCGCCGAGATCCTGGGCCAGGCCGGCTACCAGAGCGCGGCGTTCATCTCCAACTGGACGCTGAGGAAGAACCTCGCCGCCGTCGATCGCGGATTCGATCACTACGACCAGGAGTTCACGCGCAAGCGCAACATCTTCGGCTCCGCCGAGCGCGACGCCCCCTCGGTCGTCGAGGCGACGCTCGACTGGCTGGGCTCGGGGCGCGATCGCGACCGCCCGCTCTTCCTGTGGGTGCACTTCAGCGAGCCGCACAATCCCTACGATCTCCACGAGGGCTTCGCCGTCCCGCGCCCCCCCGCTGCGGAGCGCACCAAGGGCTGGCAGAAGCGGTGGCGCTACGCCAGCGAGGTCGCCTACACCGATCACATGATCGGAACCCTGCTCGAGTCGGTGGCCGAGGACCTGCCGCCGTCCGACACGCTCGTCCTGTTCGTCGGCGATCACGGCGAGAGCCTGGGCGAGCACGGCTATTGGGGACACGGCAAGAACACGATGTCGCCCAACCTGGCGATCCCGCTGGTGCTCGCCGGCCCGGGCATCCCTGCCGGCCGTCGCGTCGAGGGGCCGGCTTCGATCGTCGACGTGCTGCCGACGGTGCTCGAGCTGCTCTCGCTCACGCCGCCCGAACACATGGAAGGCATGAGCCTGGTCGCCTCGTGGCGCGACGGCCTGCCCGATGATCGGCGGCGCTTCACCTTCGCCGACCGTCACACCGTCCTCGGCCAGGACGCTCGCGAGAGTTTCGAGCACCCGCTCGAAATCTCGCTGGTCACCCGGGGAGTGAAGACGATCTACGACTTCGAGGCGAGACGCGCACGGTTCTTCGACCTGCGCCGGGACCCGGAGGAGGTCAATCCCCTGGAGAATCCGCCGGTCGCCGCCACTCCGCCGCTCTATCGCCAGCTCGCCGGCTGGTACCGCGACCTCCCCAAGTACCTCGGGAGCGATGGGAAGCTCTCCGACGAGGACCTCGCTCAGCTCAAGAGCCTGGGTTACATCGACACTCCGTGACCAGCCAGGCGGCCGCCAGCGTGCGGCCGATCGACGAGGGGCGGCTCGGCGTCCTCTACGGCCTCCTCGCGTACGGCACCTGGGGCGTCGCGCCGCTGTTCTGGCGCGCGCTGGACGAGGTGCCCGCGATCGACATCCTCGGGCACCGGGTCCTCTGGGCGCTGCCCTTCCTCCTGCCGCTGCTGGCCTGGCGCCGGCGCCTCCCCGAGCTGCGGGGCTTGGCGAGGCCGCGACTGCTGACGACATTCGGCGTCTCGGGGCTGCTGCTCTGCGCCAACTGGTTCATCTTTCTCTACTCGATCCACAGCGAGCAGACGCTGCAGGCTTCGCTCGGGTACTTCATCAACCCGATCCTCAACGTGGTCCTGGGAATGGTCTTCCTGGGCGAGCGCCTGCGGCCGGCGCAGTGGACGGCGGTCGGCCTGGCGACCGTCGCCGTGATCGTGATGACCATCGATGCCGGCACCCTCCCCTGGCTGTCGTTGCTGCTCGCCGCCTCCTTCGGGCTCTACGGGCTGGTCCGCAAGACCGCCCCGGCCGATGCGCTGCTGGGCTCGAACCTGGAGATGCTGCTGTTGCTGCCGGTCGCGGCGCTGTTCCTCACCCAGCGCTGGTCGGCCGGCGCCGGCGAGGTGTGGACCTCGCAGCCCTCGACCGCGCCCCTGCTGCTCGCCAGCGGCGCCCTCACGGCCTTCCCGCTGCTCTGGTTCTCCAACTCGGCGCGACGGGTGAGCCTGACCACGCTCGGCTTCCTGCAGTACCTGGCGCCGACCGGGCAGTTCGCCCTCGCGGTCTGGGTCTTCCGCGAGCCCTTCCGCCCGCTCCAGCTCGCCGGCTTCGCCGTCATCTGGACGGCGCTGGCCACCTTCACCTGGGACGCCCGCTCGACCGCGCGGCGCAACCGAGCCCTGCGCGCAGCCCGCGTTCCCGCCGCGCAGTGACCGGCGGGCGTCCCGGCTCCTCTCCCGACGCGAGCCGGGCCCCGCTTACGGCTCCTGGTAGGTGATGCGGTAGATCACGCCGGCCGTGTCGTCGGAGACCAGGAGCGAACCGTCGGGGAGCTCCTGGACGTCGACTGGCCGGCCCCAGGCCTCCTGTCCCTCGAGCCAGCCGTGGGCGAACGGCTCGTAGGCGGTCACCGTCCCGTCGTCGGCGACCTCGACGCGGGTGACCCGGTAGCCGATCTTCTGGCTGCGGTTCCAGGAGCCGTGCTCGGCGATGAAGATGTCGCCCTGGTAGCGCTCGGGGAACATCTCGCCGGTGTAGAAGCGCATGCCGATCGCGGCCACGTGCGGCCCCAGCTTGCGCGCCGGCGGCAGGGTCTCGGAGCAGGACCTCTTCTCACCGAACTCCGGGTCGGGGACGTCGCCGGCGTGACAGTAGGGGTAGCCGAAGTGCTGGCGGGGAGCGGTGACCCGGTTGAGCTCGTCGGCCGGGACGTCGTCTCCCAGCATGTCGCGTCCGTTGTCGGTGAACCAGAGGTTGCCCGTGCTCGGGCGCCAGTCGAAGCCCACCGTGTGCCGGACCCCCTCGACGTAGGGCTCGAGGTCCGTGCCGTCCGGGTTCATCCGGTGGATTGCGGTGTAGGGCAGGCCGGGCTCGCAGATGTTGCAGGGGGCGCCGACCGGCACGTAGAGCTTGCCGTCGGGGCCGAAGCGGATGAACTTCCAGCCATGGTGGCGATCGGTGGGAAGCCCGTCCTTGACCACCACGGGCTCCGGTGGCGACTCGAGGCGCCCGCCGATCTGGTCGTAGCGCAGGATCCGGGAGACCTCGGCGACGTAGAGTGACCCGTCCCGCCAGGCGACGCCGTTGGGCATGGTCAGCCCCTCGGCGATCACCGTGACCTGTTCCGCCCTGCCGTCGCCGTCGGCGTCTCGGACCGCGTAGACGTTCCCCACGCGCATCGTTCCGACGTAGACGATCCCGTCGTCGCTCAGCGTCATCGATCGCGCGCCGGGGACGTCTGCGGCCCACACGTCGATCGAGAATCCGGGCGGCAGCTCGATCTCGTCGAGGGGCAGCTCGGCGGCTCGGCCCGAAGCAGTCACGGTCAGGAGGAGGAACAGAACCGGAGCGAGGAGGGTCGTGCGTCTCATTCCTCCATCCTATCGTCGCGACCGTCGGTTGCGCCTCCAGCCACGAGCCCGCCGTCACAGCATCACCAGCGCCACGCCGACCACCGTCAACCCGACCGCCAGAGCCTGGGCGGCGGTCAGCCGCTCACCGAGCACGAGCGCACCGAGCAGGAGCGCCGATCCGCTGCCCAGCCCGCGCTTGACGGTCTCGACGAAGCCCGCCCACAGGTGCTCCAGCGCGTAGAGCTGACACGTCAGCGCCAGCGCTCCCACCACGACGGTCGCCGTGATCAGCGGCGCGTGGGGGGCGGCGGCCGCCACCAGCCGTCCCAGCCGTCGCTGCACCGCCAGGGTGGCCACCATGGCCGTGGCGATCACCAGGTGCAGCACGAGGCCGTGGAGGGCCGGCGAGGTGGCGCGCAACGCGAGGCGGTCGAGCGGCGTGGCGGCGGACCAGCAGACCGCCACGATCACCATCAGGGTCATGCCGAGCGCGCGCCGCCGGCTCCCCTCCCCCGGTTTCCCCGGCCGTCCGCCACGGTAGAGCCAGAAGGCGCCAGCCACCACCAGGACGACGCCGAAGCCCTCCAGCGGACGCGGCACCTCCCCGAGCAGCGGGACGGCGAGGAGACTGCTGAACACCGGCGTCAGCGCCAGCAGCGGAATCGTCGACCCGAGCCCGGCGATGCGCACCGACAGCAGGAAGCAGAGGTTGGCGGCGACGTTGAGCAACGCCGAGCCGAGGCCGGGGAGCCAATAGCCGGGCTCCGGCCAGCCGCCTCCCGACAGTCCGACCCAAACGGCGAACGCCGGCGCGGGCCCGATCGTCATCCACGCCAGCAGCGTGACCGGGTCGAGGCGATCGGCGAGCAGCTTGCGCAGGAGGTCGAGCCCGGCGTAGAGCACGGCAGCCCCGAGCGCGAAGAGCAGGCCGATCATCGGGTTCGTTCCGCGACCGCCCTCTCGACGGGTCGTGCTGTCCGGGGCATCGGAGCCGGAGGATAGACTACGCCGGACTTGCTCACCGCCGAACGAATCGCCGACCTGCTGGTCCAGACCGGTCGCCTCGGTCCCGAGGACGCCGCCGCACTCCGCCGGGAGGCACGCGCCGAGGCGCGCCCGCAGGGGCGCGGCTCGCTCCATCGCGCCAGCGCGTACGAGCTGGTGGAACGGATGCAGTTTCGCGACGCCTCCGCCGACAACGGCCGGTCGCTGACCGAGAACGAGGTGGCACAGGCGATCGCCGAGGCGGCGAAGCTCCCCTACGTGCGGGTGGATCCGCTGCAGCTCAACGCGGACCTGATCGAGTCCAAGATCTCGCGACCGTTCGCCCTGCGTCACCGCATGCTGCCCCTGCACATGGAGCGGGGCCGCCTCAAGGTCGCCCTCGCCGACCCCTGGGACCTCGAGGGGATCGACTCCTTCCGGCGGCTGGTCTCTGGCCAGAACGTGGAGTTCGTGGTCGCCTCCGAGCCCGACATCCTGCGCGCGCTGACCGAGTTCTACGGCCTGCGCCAATCGGTCAAGAAGGCCGAGCAGGACCTGGTCTCGGGCATCGACCTCGGCAACCTCGAAGCGCTCGTTCAGATGAAAAGCGAGAGCGAGATCGAATCGAGCGACCAGCACATCGTCAAGGCGGTGGAGTTCATGCTCCAGCACGCCTACGACACGCGGGCGAGCGACATCCACATCGAGCCGAAGCGGGACATGAGCCTGATCCGCTTCCGCATCGACGGCATCCTCCACGACATCCAGCAGATGCCCAAGGTCGTGCATCGCGCCGTGGTCTCCCGGATCAAGACGATGTCGCGGCTCGACATCGCCGAACGGCGCAAGCCTCAAGATGGTCGGATCAAGACCGCCCGGCGCGAGCAGGAGGTCGAGCTGCGGGTGTCGACCCTGCCGGTGGCGTTCGGCGAAAAGGTGGTCCTGCGCATCTTCGATCCGGGCTCGTTCATGCAGAACCTCTCCGGGCTCGGCTTCGACGACGAGGAGCTGGCGCTGTTCGAGGGCTTCATCACCCACCCGCACGGGATCATCCTGGTCACCGGGCCGACCGGATCGGGCAAGAGCACCACGCTCTACGCCGCCCTCGAGACCATCGCCGACTCGACGCGCAACGTCTCGACCATCGAGGACCCGATCGAGATGGTCCACGAGGCGTTCAACCAGACCGCGGTGCTGACCAAGGCGGGGGTCACCTTCGCGTCGGCGCTCCGTCACATCCTGCGCCAGGATCCCGACGTGATCATGGTCGGCGAGATCCGCGACGACGAGACCGCGCACTACGCCACCCAGGCGGCGATGACCGGCCACCTGGTGCTCTCCACGCTCCACACCAACGACGCCCCGGCCGCCGTCACGCGGCTCAACGACCTCGGCATCGAGCGCTTCCTGATCGCGTCCACCCTGATCGGCGCGGTGGCTCAGCGGCTGGTGCGCAAGATCTGCGGACACTGCGCGCAGGATTACTACCTGTCGGAGGACGACGTGCGCGCGCTGGGCCTGGCCGTGCCCGCCGACCGCCGGCTCCAGGTGCGCCGCGGCCAGGGCTGCGCTGAATGCCGAGGCACTGGTTACTTCGGACGAACGGGGGTGTTCGAGATCCTGCCGATCGACGACCACGTCAAGCAGCTCATCCAGGAGGGGGCCGACGCCGCCACCCTCAAGCGGGAGGCGGCCCGGCGAGGGATGCGCACGATCCGCCAGAGCGCGCTCCAGAAGCTGGCGCGCGGAGCCACGTCGGTCGAGGAGGTGATCCGCGTCACGGCGCTGTGAGGGTCGGCGCGGTGGCTCGATACACCGGCTGCTAGCATCCGCGCGCCATGGAACGCAGCGATCGAGGCCGGACCTGCCGCATCCTGCGCCTCGACCTCCTCCTCGTCCTCGCCTGCTCAGCCCTCGTGACGACGTCCGCAGCTCCCCAGGAGCGGGATGCCGGCGGCGAGGTCACCTGGGCCGAGCACGTCGCGCCGATCGTCTACGAGCACTGCTCCCACTGCCACCGGCCGGGCGGCGGCACGCCCTTTCCGTTGACCACCTATCAGCAGGCGCGCGAGCGCGGCCGGTTGCTGTCGATGGTGGCGAAGGATGGGTTCATGCCGCCCTACCCGCCGACCGTCGACAGCCCCGCGTTCTCCAATCTCGCGCCGATGAGCGACGCCGAGGTCGACCTGCTGGCCCGCTGGGTGTCCGGCGGCAGCAAGCCCGGCGACGAGCAGAGCGCGCCCGCTCCCCCCGACCCCGAGGTCTGGGAGCTGGGTGAGCCCGACCTCGTGCTCGAAGCGAGCGAGGAGCTCGAGGTCCCGCTCGACGCCTTCGATGTGCTGCGGAACTTCGTCCTGCCGTTGCCGGTCGACGAGCCGCGGTGGCTGCGGGCTGTCGCGCTCTGGCCCGGCGGCGCGCGACCTCAGCGCGCCCTCTTCTGGGTGGCGAGCGCTGGGGCCGCCGAAACCGTCGCGCCCGACGATCCGGGCTCGGTCGGAGGGCTCCAGCCCGGCCTCGGTTTCGGGCCGCCCCCGGCCTTCGGCGGCGAGCTTCTGACCACGCCGGCCGCCCCTTACCCCGCGGACGCCGGGCGCCTCGTCGAGCCGGGGGAGGTGCTCGTCCTGCAGGCCGTCTTCCAGGGGACCGGCGAGGCCTATACCGCGCGACCTCGGGTCGGGCTGTACTTCGCCGAGAGCTCCCCCGCCCGCAGGCTGGTGACGGTGCCGGTGGGCGCCAGCGACTTCACGCTCGCCGCAGGCGAGGTGACCATTATCGAGCGCAGCTTCGAGCTGCCGGTCGCGGCGCGGGTGGAGGGCGTCCTGCCCTTCGCCCACCGGCTGGCGACCGAGCTCCGGGGGTGGGCGACCACGCCGGCCGGCGAGAGGCATACGCTGATCGAGATCGACGAGTGGGACGTCGCCTGGCTCTCGCCCTACTGGCTGGCAGAGCCGATCGATCTGCCAGCGGGCTCGACGCTCGGGGTCGAGATCGTCTACGACAACACCGAGGACAACTTCAGCCAGGTCCACTTCCCACCCCGGGACGTCGGCCCCGGCCTTTCGCCCTCCCGCGAGATCGCGGCGCTCGACGTGATGCTCACCGTCGCGCCCGACGACCTCGCGGGCCTGGAGCAGGCGTGGACCGCCCATCGCGAGCGTTGACCGCCGATCGGGCGTTGATCAGGAGCCGAGATGTCAGAAGCACGACCCCAAGACACGGAACGCCCCGCCCTCCGGACCTCGCCGGGCGCCCTGCTCGAAGGACGCCGCGGCCTCGTCGTCGGCGTCGCCAACGAGCGCTCGATCGCCTGGGGCGTCACCCGCCACGCCGCCGAGCACGGAGCCCAGATCGCGCTCACCTTCCAGGGCGAGGCGCTCGAGCGCCGAGTGCGACCGCTCGCCGAGCGCGTCGGCAGCCTGATCGTCGAGCCGCTCGACGTGACCCGGCCCGACCAGATCGAGGCCCTGTTCGCCAGGATCGGCGAGGAGTGGGGGGCGCTCGACTTCCTGGTGCACTCGATCGCGTTCGCCGACCGTGACGACCTCTCGGGGCGGACTCTCGACACCTCGCGCGATGGGTTTCTCAAGGCGCTCGAGATCAGCGCCTACTCGCTGATCTCGCTGGCGCGCGCCGCCGAGCCGCTGATGTCCTCGGGCGGCAGCGTCATCGCGATGACCTACCTGGGCTCGGTCAAGGCGGTGCCCAACTACAACGTGATGGGCATCGCCAAGGCGGCGCTCGAGGCCACCGTCCGCTACCTCGCGCTCGACCTCGGCGAGAAGGGGGTGCGCGTCAACGCGATCTCGGCGGGCCCGATCAAGACCCTCGCCGCCGCCGGCGTCTCCGGGCTGCGCAGCATGCTCGGTCAGGCCGCCGACCGCTCACCGCTCAAGCGCAACGTGTCGACCGACGACGTCGGCACCGCGGGGCTCTACCTGCTCTCGGACCTGGCGGCCGGCGTCACCGGCGAGATCCACTACGTCGACGCCGGCTTCAACATCACGGCCTGGTAGGAGCCTGTCCGACGATTCGCGATTCGGCTCCACGGCGGGTCCCCAGCGACGCGCCGAAGGCGCTGGGCCCGGCCCGCCGCGCAGGCTTGCGGCCCACCGAGCGATCGGCTCGGCGGGGTCGTGGCCTGACCACGCCGCACTCGCCCGAGATCTGCTGTTCAGCACATCCGAACCTCGCCGGCGCCCGCCAGACGGCCCAGCGCGTGGCTCGAGCCGAAGCGGCCCACGATGCGCACCGCCGAGACGGCGCCGCGCGCCGGAGCCTCGGCCGCCGTCGCCCCGGCCCGGACGGCGCGCCCGGTGTCTTCGACGGGGACCGCGACGCGCACGTAGTTGTCGCTGGTGCCGCGCCAGGCTCCCCGCTGGCGCCGCTCCCAGACGACCTCCTCGACCTCCCCGATGCGTTGCTCGAGGAAGACGCGCTCGCCCTCGGCGGCGACCTCGCGCATCTGGGAGACCCGCTCGCGGCGCACCGGCCACGGCACGGGGTCCGGGAGCTCGGCGCCGAGGGTCCCGGGGCGCTCCGAGTAGCGGAACACGTGGAGCCGCGCGAAGTGCATCTCGCGCACGAAGCTCACGCTCTCGCGCCACTCCGCCTCGTCCTCCCCCGGGAAACCGACGATCACGTCCGAGGTGATCGCGATCCCTGGGACCTCGCGCCGGAGTCGCGAGACCAGCGCCGCGAAGCGAGCAGGCCGATCTGGCCGCCGCATCCGGCGCAGCGTCGCTTCGCAGCCGCTCTGCAGCGAGAGATGGACGTGCCGACAGACCCGGGGATGTCGGAGCAGGTCGAACAATCGCTCATCGAGCTGCCAGGGAGCGATCGAGGTCAGCCGCAGGCGAACGCGTCGGGTCGCCGCGAGCATGCGCTCGACGAGGTCGCACAGCTGCCACCGCCGGTCGTGATACGCCGAGATCTGCACCCCCGTGATCACGACCTCGGCGTAGCCGCGGCCCTCGAGCTCGACCAGCTCCGCGACCACGAGCTCGGCCGGCCGGCTGCGCTGCGCTCCCCGCGTGCCGGGGATGATGCAGAAGGCGCAGGACATCGAGCAGCCATCCTCGATCTTGAGCGCGACGCGGACTCGACGCCCCGGCTGCTGGAACGGAGCGGCTCGGCCGACGCGCTGTCCTTCGGCGGCCGCCGTCTCGGTGGCCACCGTCTCGGTGGCCACCGTCTCGGCGGCCGCCGTCGACGCGGACGTCAGGGCCCCTGGCATCGGCGCTCCGAGCAGCTCGACCAACCGGTCCTTGTCGGCGTTGGCGATGACCTGTTCGACGTCGAGCGTGCTCGAACGCTCCCGGAGCGCGCCGCCCACTGCGCAGCCGGTCAGCACCGTCCGCAGACGCTCCTTCTCGCGGCCACGTCGCACCGCCCGATCGGAGTCGCGCACCGCCTCACGGGTGACCGCGCAGGAGTTGACGATGTGGAGGTCGGCCTCCTCGATCTTCGCCACCACCCGATGCCCGCGCTCCTCGAGCTGTCGGGCCCACGCCTCAGCCTCGGCCTGGTTCAGCTTGCACCCCAGAGCGCTGATGTGGACTCTCATCGAACCGCTGCCGCTGTCGGCTCTCCGATCCGTGACCCTACAACGGGAGGCGGCCCAGCGGCAGGACGGCAGTGTCCTCTGCCGAGAACGAGAGCGCACGACCCCCGAGAGCGGGTCCACGGACTTGCGGAGGCGGGCGCGCTGGTATCCGGATTGCTTCATGATCCGCCTCGGAAGGGGGGCCGCTCTGGGCTCGCTCACCGAACCAGATCCATTCTCGAGGGAGCGCGCGTGATGGCGACGAACGGAACGACGAAGGCTGGAGCGGACCGGACCAGGAAGCGAGCGAGCCAGGCAACGACGACGACGATGAGCTCGAATCGAGCGACGAGAGCGACGACGTGGGCGGCTCCGTCGCTGCTCGTGTTGCTGCTCGCACTCACCGGCGCCGGCGCCGCCGGCGCCCAGGACAAGCAGTTCGAGATCACGCCGCACGCCTCCTACCTCGTTGGCGGGAGCTTCGACCTGTTCGACCCCGAGTTCGGCCGAGTGGACTTCGAGGTCGAGGAGGACGCCGCCTTCGGCGTGATGGTCGACATTCCGATCACGGGCAGCCTGCAGGTCGAGCTCTCCTACCTGAAGCAGGACACCGAGCTGCAGATCGACGAGGGCCTGTTCGGCGACGACTTCACCGTCGCCGACATCGAGATCGACACCTACCTGGTCGGCATCCTCTGGCAGGGGACCTTCGGCCAGGCTCGGCCGTTCTTCGTCGCGGGGCTCGGCCTCTCGGACCTGAGCCTCGACGTCTCCGGAACCGACGACGAAGTCAGGCCGGCCTTCAGCCTCGGCGGAGGTGTCAAGACCATGTTCACGCCGCACCTGGGCCTGCGCTTCGAGGGCCGGATCCTCGCCATCCTCCTCGAGGACGATGACGACGGACGCTTCGGCCGACGCCGCTACGACGATGGCCAGGCGCTCACGCAGGGTCAGCTCACGGTGGGCGTGGTCTTCGCCTTCTAGGCGACCGTGCCTTCGCCTTCTAGGCGACCCGTGATCTTCGCCTTCCAGGCGAGCGGGTTCCGCTTCGGAGGCCCGACGCCCGGGCTGCTGGCGGGCCGGCGGTCACCACTCCCAATGAGCCGCGAGAGCGAGGCGTGGCCAGACCACGGGCCCGCTGGATCGCTCTAGCCGATCACCCGTGCGCCGCAAGTCCGCCAGCGGAGGCGGCTGGGTCGGCCGGACCAGCCGTTCCTGGGCGATCGCAGCGGCCAGACCGCTGCCGTCGCTTGGCTCGGCCAGCTGAGCCCTTTCCTAAGCCTCTGATTCCGTGCTACTTTGAAACATCACACCGATCTCGCGAGTGGCGGTCCCTGTCGGGAACGCGATTCGACACGGAAGGCTCAGGCTTGATCGTCGCCATCGTCAGCAAGAAGGGCGGCGTGGGCAAGACCACGACCGCCGTCAGCCTGGGAGCCGCCCTGGCGTCGCAGGGCCGTCGCGTCCTGCTCGTGGATCTCGACCCGCAGGCGTCCACGTCGCTGTGGATGGGCGTGCGGCGAGCCGACCTCGCCCCCTCCGTCGCCGACGTGATGCTCAACGGCACCAGCCTGTCGGAGGCGATCCGCCCCACCGCCACTCGGGGCCTCGAGCTGCTGACCGCCTCGGCCGATCTGGCACAGTGCGAGCGCGAGCTGATGGCCAGGCGCGATCGCGACGTGGTCCTCCGCGAGCGCCTGCGTGCAGGCATCCAGGCCCGCTACGACTACGTGTTCATCGACTCGCCGGCCGGCCTGTCGCTGCTGACCATGAACGCCCTGGTGGCGTCCGACGCCTTCCTGGTGCCGGCCACTCCCGACTTCCTGGCGCTCGAGGGGCTCGACAACCTACTGCAGGCGACCGAACGCATCGCCTTCCGGAACCGGGTCCACCTCCCCTGTCTCGGTATCGTGCTGACCAAGGTCGACCAACGGACGCGGCTGAGCAGGGAGACGGCGGCTCAGATTCGCACGCAGCACGGGAATCGGGTCTTCACCACCGAGATCCACGGCAACGTCCGCATCGCCGAAGCCCCCGCCTACAGCAAGACCATCTTCGAGTACGACGGGCAGAGCCGCTCGGCGAGCGACTACCGCCTCCTCGCCGTCGAGGTCGACCTGCGCAGGGAGCGTCACCAGCCGAAGGCGGCGGCGCCCGCCACGAGCCTCGAGCGAGCGCCCAGCGCGGTCCCGCCAGCGCTGGAGCAGAAGCCGCAGGTGGCCGCCATGACGAGGCCCGCCGAACCCACCGCGGTCGAGGCGGGCCGTGAGCGCAGGCCCGCGGAGGACGAAAGAACCTCCGAGCGCCGCTCGTCACGCCCGATCTGGCTCAAGGGTCTCGGCGGTCTCGCTGGCTAGATCCGCAGGACCCCGCGGTTTCCGAGAGCTTGTCGACTCGCGTCCGGCGTGGTATCGTCTCCGTGGGCATGGGGCACCTCCAGGTCGATTCGAGCCGAGAGAGATCGAGCCGATCGGAGCGTGCCCACTTTTTTAGAGCACCGGGTTCAGTCGCACCGCGCTGACCCGTCGACAGTTTCCAACCCAACCTTTCACGCCGGTCACTCTTCCCGCCTGGGCACTCTTCCCGCCTGGGCACTCTTCCCGCCGGGCACTCTTCCCGCCGGGCACTCTTCTCGCCGGGCACTCTTCCCGCCGGGCACGAGCGCGCCAGTCAGTCGCCTTGAGCAAGCGCCTTGGAGGCGAGGCGCGCGGTTTCGGCCAGCCAGGCCGCCCCGACCGCGATCGACTCCTCGGCGGCCACGAAGCGAGGCGTGTGGGCCCCGATCGGCTCGCCTCCGGGCTCTCGAGCCCCGATGCGGGCGAAGCACCCAGGGATGCGCTCGAGGTAGAAGGCGAAGTCCTCGCCTCCCATGTTGATGGTGCCGAGCGGCTTGATCGCCTCGGCCCCCAACAGTCCCTCGGCCGCCGAGCGCGCCCACGCGGTCGCCGCCGGATCGTTGATCACTGCAGGCGTCCCCTCGCGCACCTTCAGCTCGAGCTCGACGCCGTGGGCGGCCGCGATGCCGCGAGCCACCTCCTCGACGTCACGCGCGAGCAGCGCCCGCGTCGCGGGATCCATGGCGCGCAGGGTGCCGCTGAGGTGGGCGCGCGAGGGAATCACGTTCGTTGCGGTTCCCGCTCGGAAGGTCCCGACAGTGACCACGGCTGGAGCTCCCGGCTCGATCCGGCGCGAGACGATGGTCTGGAGCGCAGTCACCAGGGCGCTTCCCGCGACCACCGGGTCCCGGCCCAGATGCGGCCGGGCGCCATGCCCGCCCCGTCCCACCAGCTCCACGAAGAATTCGTCAGTCGCCGCACCGACCGAGCCTTCCTGGGTCACCACCTCGCCGACCTCGAAGCGGCGATCGACGTGTCCGCCGAAGATCGCGCGAACCCCGTCGAGCAGACCGCTGCGGAGGATCTCGGCGGCGCCCTGACCCACCTCCTCGGCCGGTTGGAGCACCACCAGGACGTCACCGCCGGCCGGCCGCCGCGCCAGCAATGCCCCGGCCCCGACCGCCCAGGTCGCGTGCACGTCGTGGCCGCAGGCGTGCATCACGCCCGGCACCTCGGAGCCCCACTCGAGCCCCGTCTCCTCCTGGATCGGCAGCGCGTCGATGTCGCCGCGCACGGCGACCGCCGGGGCTCTCGCATCCTCGCCAGCGAAGCGCGCGACGACGCCGGTCTCCCCCACCCTCTCGATCGAGCGAGGAGAGAATCCCTCGAGCGCAGTGACGAGGCGCTGCGCCGTGCGTCGCTCCTCGAAGGAGAGCTCGGGATGCCGGTGCAGGTCGCGCCGGAGGGCGACCAACGTGGAGTAGAGCTCCGCCCCCAGCAGCTCGACGAACCGGCTCATCGGCTCTCCGTCGAGGCGCTCCAGCCCGTCCAACCCGGACCGCGGACGACGCGCCCCGGCGTCGCCCCGGTGTGCTCTCCGTCCTCGAGCACCAGCGTCCCGTTGACCACCACGTGGCGCATCCCGGTTGCGAGCTGGTGCGGCTCCTCGAAGGTGGCGTGATCCTGGATCGAGAGCGGATCGAACACCGCGAGGTCGGCGAAGTACCCGACCTCGAGCCGGCCGCGCTCGCGCAGCCTCAGGTTCTCGGCGGGCAGCGCCGTCAGCCGGCGCACGGCCTCGCCCAGCGGGATGACGCTCCGCTCGCGAACGTAACGGCCGAGCAGGCGGGCGAAGTTGCCGTAGGCGCGGGGGTGGGTGCTGCGCTCGAGGAAGACCCCGTCGGGCGCCATCGCGGCGGCGTCGGAGCCGAAGCTCACCCAGGGCAGGGCGATCTGCCTCTCGACGTTCTCCTCGGACATCAGGAAGTAGACGGTATCGACCCGCGAGCCGTCTTCGATCACCAGGTCGACGACGGTCGCCTCGGGGGTGGTGCCGCGCTCGGCCGCGACCTCGGCGACGGTCTTGCCTGTATAGCGCTTGAGCTCGGGGTTGCGGAAGCCGACCAGGAGCACGTTGTCGGGAGAGCCCGCGTCGTGGTAGAGGTTCTCCCAGCCCTCGCCGCGCGCCGTGATCTCGCGCTCGACCCGCCCGCGGATCGCCGGATCGCGCAGTCGCGAGACCCAGGCGTCGAATCCCCCCTCCTGCACCCACGGCGGCATCGCGGCGTCCAGCCCGGTCGATCCCGCGGTGTAGGTGTACATGTCGGCGGTGATCTCGAGCCCGTCGGCCCGCGCCGCCTCGACCCGTTCGATCACCTGGTCCATCTTCTCCCAGTTGTCTCTGCCGCCCGCCTTCAGGTGGTAGATCTCGGCGCGGACGCCGGCCTCGCGCGCGATGCGGAGCAGCTCGTCGACCGCCTCGAGCAGAGCGCCCCCTTCGCTGCGCATGTGGCTGATGTACATGCCGTCGTGCTCGCCGGCGACCCGGGCCAGCTCGATCAGCTCCTCCGTGGGCGCGTAGAACGCCGGGGCGTAGATCAGCGACGAGCCGACCCCGAGAGCGCCTTCGCGCATCGCCTCGCGCACCAGTGAGCGCATCCGCTCGAGCTCCTCGGGCGTCGCCGCGCGATCCTCGTAGCCCAGCTCGTGGACGCGGACTGTCGTCGCGCCGATGAACGACGCCACGTTGGTGCTGACTCCGCGCCGCTCCAGCGACTCCAGGTACTCTCCGAGGGTCGTCCAGTCGACGTCGAAGCGGATCTCGCTCTGCCGAGTGCGGACCTCCTTCTTCTGCTCCTCGTTCCAGGGCCCCATCGACTCCCCCTCGCCGAACACCTGGAGCGTCACCCCCTGGTGGATCTCGCCCACGGCCCGCCCGTCGTGGAGCAGCGACTCGGTCGACCAGCTCAGCATGTTGACGAAACCGGGAGCGATCGCCAGGCCCGACGCGTCGATCACGCGCCGAGCCGACACCGCGGAGAGATCGCCGATCGCCGCGATGCGATCACCGCGGATTCCGATGTCGGCGAGTCGCCCGGGCGAGCCGCTGCCGTCGTACACGGTGCCGCCGGTGAAGACCAGGTCGTACGCGCGATCGGCTTCGGGCGCAGCGCAGGCGACGGCCACCAGCAGTGCAAGAACGAGAAGTGACAGCGCGCCCTGCCGGCACCCGCGAGCAAGCAACCGTTCCATCATCGCTCAGTCCCTCGGAAGAGTTCCCAGCTCGGCGTCCCCGTCAGTTCACCCACGGTCCCCGGCGCACCGAGTCGTCGTCCTCCTGGCGCGGAACCACACGCAGACCGCTCTTCTTGCGCATTCTCCCGAGCTTGCGCTCGATCCACCAACGCTCCGAGCGCACGCGCGCCTCGCGCAGCACGCCGCGCCCGCGACCTGGGCGCAGCAGCAGCACAGACAGCGCGACCGCCGCGCAGATGCCGACGAACCCCGGGAAGTCCTTGGTCCCGAGGAAGCCGACGAAGCCAATCGCGATCTCGATCCACAGGAACCAGCGCGCCTTCAGTGGCAGCACGAAGAAAAGCAGGATCGTCGCCTCGGAGCGCAGCGTGGCGAACGCCGCGATCGCCACCAGGATCAACATCCGCTGCCCCTGCATCAGCACGAACGAGGTCGGCACCCCGAACCCCGCCAGCGTCAGCAGAACGTCCATCAGCGCGGCGACGAACGCGGCGCCGATGGTGGCCCACAGGAACAGGTTCCAGAAACGCCGCCGTCCGAGCGCCCAGAAGACGTCGTTGGCGAACCAGTAGAGGATCAGCAGCTCGAGCAGGATCCAGATCGACGGCGGGCCGGCGCCGATCCACGGATACGTCCCGAGCTGCCAGAGCCAGCCGCGCCAGACCATCGGCGTCAGCCGCAGGATGTCGACGGCGCTGGTGAAGGCCGCCAGGGAGTAGGTGACGCCGACGATGATCAGCATCGCGATGACGTCGCGCGACGGTGGGCCGCCGCCGCCGAAGCTGATGGTGCGGGTGGGGGCGCCGGGGCGAAAGGTCATGGCGAGAAGGGCAGCGCGTGCGACGCCGAGCGGCGCCCGGTCGGAGGGTCATGGCAAGAGGAGCGACGCGGCGACGACGCCGCCATCCTATCGCCACGTCGATCGTCACCTGCCGTTATGCTCCCCTGGGCCAGCGCCAACGAGGAGGACGAACGTGGATCGCGAGACCGCCTGGGGAATCGTCCAGGAGCACGTCGAGAACGCCAACCTGCGCAAGCACATGCTGTGCGTCGAATCGGCGATGCGCGACTACGCCGAGCGGCTCGGTGAGGATCCCGAGACCTGGGGCCTGGCGGGCCTGCTCCACGACTTCGACTGGGAGATCCACCCGTCGCTCGAGGCGCATCCGCGCGAAGGGGCGCCGATCTTGCGCGAGCGCGGCGTTCCCGAGGAGGTCGTCCGGGCGATCCTTTCGCACAACACTGAGGGAACCGGCGTCGAGCGCGAGAGCCGGCTCGACTTCGCCCTCCTCGCCTGCGACGAGGTCACGGGGTTGATCACGGCCGCGGCGCTGATCCGTCCGAGCAAGGATCTGCGCGAGGTTCCGCTGAAGTCGGTGAAGAAGCGCTGGAAGGAACGTGCCTTCGCCGCGGGGGTCGATCGGGAGCACGTCGAGGCGGCGACCGCCGACTTCAGCCGCGAGTGCTTCGGTGGCCGCCTCGAGCTGTGGGAGCACGTCGGCCACGTGCTCGAGTCGATGAAGGGGATCGCGGCGGAGCTCGAGCTCGACGGCAGGCTGGCGACGTAGCCGACTCGCGAGGAGCCGCCTGCGTCCGTCGCAGAGCTCGGATCGTCAGGGGACGGAACCAACGGCGAAGGTCGTCCCGAGGGCGATCTCCATCTCGCCTCGGACCGTGCGGGCGGCGCGCAACACGGCCGTCCCGAGGCCGCCGACCAGCCGTCCCGGATGTTGATCTGGAGAGACGCTTCGTAGGTCACCGGGCCGAGACCATTGCTCTCCTCCCGTACAGTCCCTCGCGTCGACGATCGGTCACGGCGGAAGGCCGGAAGCGCAACGCGGCTCGGTTCCTGAACCCGATGCGCGAGACACGCTCGATCGAGACACCGCGTCGAGGAACTCGCCTCGGTTCGGGGGAACTGGCCGCGCAAATCTACGGCGAGTCCGCTCCGTTGCGGAGGGGATTCCGTGGCCCGCTCCACCGCCCGGGTAACATGCTCGCGTCATGCCGCGCACCGCCGACCTGGTCATCGTCTCCAACCGCCTCCCCGTCCATCGGGTCGGCCGCGGCGCGAGCGCGCGCTGGGAGATCAGTCCGGGCGGTCTGGTCTCCGCGCTGACGCCGATCCTCAAGGAGCGCCGCGGCGGCGTCTGGGTGGGCTGGTCGGGCATTGCCGGCAGCGCTCCCGAGCCGTTCGAGCTCGACGAGATCCACAACGTGCCGGTCGGCCTGTCGCGGTCGGAGGTCGAGGACTACTACCACGGCTTCTCCAACCGTACGCTCTGGCCGCTGTACCACGACGCCGTTCGCACCCCCCAGTATCACCGTCACTGGTGGCGGCCGTACCTGTCGGTCAACCGCCGGTTCGCCGAGGCCGCCGCCAGGAACGCCGCCAAGGGCGCGCTGGTGTGGGTGCACGACTACCACCTGCAACTGGTGCCCGCGATGCTTCGCAAGCGGCGCCCCGACCTGCGCATCGGCTTCTTCCTGCACATTCCCTTTCCCCCGCAGGAGCTGTTCGCTCAGATCCCCTGGCGCCGGCCGATCCTGGAGGGGATGCTCGGCGCCGACGTGCTCGGCTTTCAGACCAAGAACGGCGCCCGCAACTTCTGCGAGCTCGCGAATCGCTACACGGATGCGGAGCGCAGAGGCCGGGCGCTGACCGTCGATGGGCGCGACGTCGAGGTGAGCGAGTTTCCGGTGTCGATCGACTACGCGCTGCACGCCGAGCTCGCGGCGCGCGAGTCGGTGCAAAGGCGGGCCGAAGCGCTACGCCGCCAGCTCGGCCACCCCACCAAGATCCTCGTCGGCGTCGACCGGCTCGATTACACGAAGGGCATCGACACCCGGTTGCGCGCCTGGCAGGAGGTGCTCGCCTCCGGGCGCGCCTCGCCGGACGAGACGGTCTTCGTCCAGCTCGCGGTCCCCAGCCGCGAGGAGGTCGAGGAGTACGTGGAGCTGCGCTCGCGTGTCGAGCAACTGGTCGGCCGCATCAATGGCGAGCACGCCTCGCTCGGCGCCTCGGCGGTCCACTACCTGCACCGCAGCGTCTCGCTCGAGGAGCTGGTGGCGCTCTACGTGGCGGGCGACGTGATGGTGGTGACGCCGCTGCGCGACGGGATGAACCTGGTCGCCAAGGAGTTCGTCGCCTGCCGTCTCGACGGCGACGGCGTGCTGATCCTCAGCGAGTTCACGGGATCCTCGATCGAGCTGAAGAACGCCACGGTGGTCAATCCTCACGACATCGACGCGCTCGCCGACACCATGCACGAGGCCCTGCAGATGCCGATCGACGAGCAGCGCCGGAGGATGCGCTCCCTGCAGCGGGTGGTGCGGCGCAACGACGTCTTCCGGTGGGCGAACCGGTTCATGGAGGCGCTCGGGAGTTGAACCCCAGGTCGCCGATGCCGGGCTCGTTGGAGGCGGCTCTCCGACGCGTCGCCGGAGCGCCCATCCTGCTGGTCGCCTCGGACTACGACGGCACGCTCTCGCCGATCGTGGACGACCCGGAGGCCGCGATCCCGCTGCGCGAAGCCGTGGTCGCGCTCGAGCGCCTGGCGGAGCTTCCCGACACCGAGGTCGCCGTGATCTCGGGCCGCGCCCTGCACGACCTGGCCCGCCTCTCCCGGCTCGGCAGCACCATCCACCTGGTGGGCAGCCACGGCAGCGAGTTCGATGCCGGCTTCTCGCGATCACTCGCTCCCGAGGCGCTGGCCACGCGCGATGTGGTCGAGACCGAGCTGCGCTCGATCGCAGCCGAGATCCCGGGGCTGGGGGTCGAGATCAAGCCCGCCAGCGTCGCCCTCCACTACCGTCAGGCCACCGAAGCCGACGCCGAGCGCGCCGTGGCAGCGGTCGATCGGGGCGCGGCCCGACTCGCCGGCGTCCAAGTCAAGCACGGCAAGAAGGTGGTCGAGATCTCGGTCGTCCACACCGACAAAGGAGAGGCGCTCGAGATCGTCCGGCGGCGCTCCGGCGCCACCTCGGTGCTGTTCCTCGGGGACGACGTCACCGACGAGGATGCCTTCGCCCGTCTCTCCTCGCGGGATCTCGCAGTCAAGGTCGGCCCGGGCGCGAGCATCGCCGAGCACCGGGTGCACGATCCCGTGGCGGTCGCACAGCTTCTGGCCCAGCTCTACGAGCTGCGCTGCGGGTGGCTGGAAGGAGGCGCCGAGCCCATCGAGCGGCACTCGATGCTCTCGGACCTGCGCACCGTCGCGCTGGTCACCCAGCGGGGCTGCGTCGATTGGCTCTGCCTCCCCCGCGCCGACTCCCCGAGCCTGTTCGCGGACCTGATCGGCGGCCCCTCGGCCGGTCACTTCACGATCCGGCCCGCGGGCTGCTCGCGGAGCAACGACGCGCTGCCCGAGGTTCGCTACCGAGGCGCCTCACTGGTGCTCGAAACGCGCTGGCCGACCTTCACGGTCACCGACTTCCTCGACGCCTCGCAGGGACGCCCCGGCCAGCGCGCCGGGCGCAGCGAGCTGATCCGCCGGGTCGAGGGGAGCGGACGGGTCCTGCTCGAGCTCGCGCCCCGCATCGACTTCGGTCGCGTCCAGAGCCGGATCGCGGTGCGCGACGGCGGGCTCGAGCTGCTCGACTCGCCCGACCCGCTGGTGCTGCGCTCCCCCGGGGTCGAGTGGACGCTCGAGGTCGAAGGAGACCACCACACCGCCCGCGCCGAGGTCGAGCTCGGCGACAGCCCGCTCGAGCTGGTCCTCTGCTACGGCATCGCCAGCCTGCGCGGCCCGAATCACCTCGACCGGCGCGAGGCCGCCACTTTCTCCTATTGGCAGACTTGGGCGCAGGGCCTCCACCTCCCGGAGCTGGCGCGCGATCTGGTGCTGCGCAGCGCCCTTCTGCTCAAGGGCCTCGCCCACGGGCCCACCGGCGCCCTGCTGGCGGCGGCGACCACCAGCCTCCCGGAGTCGTTGGGCGGGATCCGCAACTGGGACTACCGGTTCTGCTGGCTGCGCGACGCCGCTCTGACCGCACGAGCCCTCGCCGAGCTCGGCTCCGAGGAGGAGGGCATGCGGTTCCTGGACTGGGTGTTCGCCCTCGTCGAGGCCCGCGAGGCGCCCGAGCGCCTCCGCCCGCTCTACGCGGTCTCCGGCGAGGACCTCGGCGCCGAGGCCGAGATCCGCGAGCTCCCAGGCTACCGGGGCAGCCGGCCGGTGCGGGTCGGCAACGCCGCCGCCCACCAGCTCCAGCTCGACGTCTACGGTCCGATCGTCGACCTGGTCGCCTATCTCGCCGAGCTCGGGGCGCCGATCCGCAGCGAGCACTGGCGCCTGGTCGCCGGCATGATCCAAGCGGTCGAACGCCGGTGGCGGGAGCCCGACCACGGCATCTGGGAGATCCGCCTGCCCAAGCGCCAGCACGTCCACTCGAAGGTCATGTGCTGGCAGGCGGTCGATCGAGCGCTGGTGCTCGAGGAGCGCTTTCGCGATCGGCGCGAGGCGAGGTGGGAGATCCTGCGCGACGAGATCGCCGCCGACGTCCTGGCGCACGGGTACAACGAGGAGGCGGGCGCCTTCACCGCAGCTTACGACGGCACCGATCTCGACGCGGCGGTCCTGTGGGTTGGGCTCTCGGGTCTACTGCCGCCCGACGATCCGCTGTTCGCCAGCACGGTCGACGCCATCGCCGCCGAGCTCCGCGACGGCCCGACCGTCTACCGCTACCGGAGCGACGACGGCCTGCCCGGCCGCGAGGGGGGCTTTCACGTCTGCGCGTTCTGGCTGGTCGACGCCTATCTCCTGCTCGGGCGCCACGGCGAGGCCGTCGAGCTGTTCGAGTCGGTGTGCGCGCTCGCCGGGCCGACCGGAGTGCTCTCCGAGCAGTACGATCCGGTGGCCGGCATCGCGCTGGGCAACGTGCCCCAGGCCTACTCCCATCTCGGCCTGATCGGCAGCGCATTGAGAATCGAGGCCGCACAGAAGGAGCACGCGCTCCGCGGCGGCCGCGTGGACCTCGCGACTCCCTGAGCCCTGATTCCCGACTCGCTACCCCTTGACCACTCGCCGCACCGGAGGCGCTTCGCGCTCGCCCCGCATGCGGGCCAGGTAGTCGCGGGTCGCCTCGACCACCTTGGGGGCCAGGAGGAGGGTCGCGACCATGTTGGGAATCGCCATCATGGCGAAGGTGGTGTCGATCAGGTTGATCACCATCGACGCGGTCCACACCGATCCCAGGAACAGCCCACCGAGGTAGAGGTAGCTGTAGATCTCGGCCCGGTCCGCGCCGAACAGGTAGGCGAAGCACTTCTTGCCGTAGTAGGAGTAGCTGATCATCGTCGACACCGCGAACAGGGTCACCACGACGACCAGCACGTGGGGCGCCCAGGCGCCGAGCGTCGACTCCAGCGCCTCGGACGTCAGCGACACGCCCTCGACTTCGCCGGCGCCGGCGTTGGTGCTGGTGAGGATCACCAGCGCCGTGATCGAGCAGATCACGATGGTGTCGATGAACGGTCCGAGCATGGCGACCAGGCCCTCGCGCACCGGCTCGGTGGTCTTCGCTGCGCCGTGCGCCAGAGGCGCGGTGCCGATCCCGGCCTCGTTCGAGAAGGCCGCCCGCTTGACGCCGATCTGCACGACCTGCGCGAACGCGACGCCGGCCGCGCCGCCGGTCGCGGCGTGTCCCGTGAAGGCCTCGCGGAAGATCCGCGCCAGCATCTCGGGCACCGCCTCGATCTGCACCACCAGCACCGCCAGACCCATCAGCAGGTAGATGACGCACATCGAGGGCACGAGCTTGGAGGTGACCCGGCCGATCCGTTCGACCCCCCCGAAGGCCACGATGCCGGTGAGCACGGTGCAGCCGAGCCCGGTCGCCCAGCCGGGCACGTCGTAGACGCCGCGGAGGATCTCGGCCATCTGGTTGGTCTGGAACATCGGCAGGCACCCGATCGTGCCGAACGCCGCGAACATCCAGGCGAGCGGCTTCCAGCGCCTCCCGAGACCGACCTCGATCGTGTACATCGGGCCGCCCTGCACGACACCGCGCTCGTCGCGCTTGCGGTAGAGCTGCGACAGCGTGCAGCTGAAGAACTTGGTGGTCATGCCGACCGCAGCAGCCACCCACATCCAGAACACCGCCCCCGGCCCGCCCTGGGTGATCGCGATCGCCACCCCGCCGATGTTGCCAACCCCGATGGTCGCCGCGAGCGCCGTGGAGAGCGCCTGGAAGTGCGAGATCTGGCCGGGATCGTCGGGGTTGTCGTAGCGCCCGAGCAGGATCTGCAGCGCATGCCGGCCCTGGGTCAGCGGCAGCAGCCGCGAGATGACGGTGAAGAAGAGACCGCCGCCGATCAACAGGAAGACCAGCGGCAGGCCCCAGGCAATGTCCACCGCAACCTGGAGGAAGCGATCGAGGCGATCCATTGGTTCGATCCGTTCCGGCTCAGCCTTCGGGATCGGTCGCGACCGGCTCGAGCGACACCGGATCGCGCAGCGGCAGCATGGTGGCCTCGCCGTCGATCAGCCCTTCCATCGTCGCGCGCCGGTCGGCGTCTCCCTTCTCGATCTGCTCCCACTCACCGACGATCAGCATCACCAGCCGGTCCGGATGGAGGTATTTCTCGGCGACCCGCTTCACGTCGTCCTCGGTGACCGCCGCGATACGGTCGCGGTAGTCGTACCAGTAGTCGTGGGGGCGGCCCAGGTACTCGTCGGTGGTGAACAGGTTGGCGACGGTGCGCGCCGATTCGAAGTTGCTGGGGAAGGTCTCGATGAACGATGCCTTGGCGGTGCGCAGCTCCTCGTCGCTGACCGGCTCCCTGCGGATCCGTTCGAACTCCTCTCTGGCGATCTTGGCGGCGAGCGCCACGGTCTCGCTCTTCGACTGGTAGAAGACGGTGAAGCTGCCGGGCCAGAAGGTGCCGACGCCGAATTGCGAGCCGGCGCTGTAGGCGAGCCCCTCGTCCGAACGGATCCGCTTGGTCAGCCGCGAGGTGAAGCCGCCGCCGCCCAGGATGTCGTTCATGATCGACAAGGCAGCGTCGTCCGGGTCGTTCCAGGACTGGCGCTCCTTGCCCAGATGGCCGATCCGCACGTTCCCCTGGGGAATCTCCTTCTCGACCACGTAGACCCCCGGCTCGGGGACCGAGCGCGCCTCGGGGGGGGGCCAGGGCACTTCCTCACCCTCGCCGCCCGACCAGCTCGCGAAGCGCTGCTCGAGCGCGGGGAGCAGGCTGTCGGCAGTGGTGTCGCCGGCGACCGCGATCATCATGTTCTGCGGTCGGAACCAGCTGCGGTGAAACGCCACCAGGTCGTCGCGCGAGATCACGGCCAGCGACTCGCCGGTCACGTGGCGCGAGGTGAAGTGCTCGTCGCCGTAGAGCAGCCACTGCCACTCCCGGCTGGCGATCTGCGCCGGGTGGTCGTTGCGCTGCTTGAGCTCCTCGAGCAGGTTGCTCTTCTCGATCTCGAGCCGCCTGGCGTCGAACCGCGGGTTCTCGAGCACGTCGAAGAAGAGGTCGAGGCACTCCTCGAGCACCGAGCTCAGGCAATTGAGGGACGCATTGCCCGACGTGTCGCCAACCGAGGTCGAGATGTCGGCGGCCAGGAAGTCGGCTCGCTCGTCGAGCTCGTCGGGCGCCAGAGATTCGGTCCCGCCGCGACGCATCAGCGAGCCGGTGAGGTGGGCGAGCCCGACCTTCGAGGCCGGCTCGAGGAACTGACCCATGCGCACGACGATGCGGATGTCGACCAGGGGCAGCGCGTGGTCCTCGACCAGATAAACGGGGATTCCGTTGGAGAGCTCGTGGCGGAAGCTCTCGGCGCGCGGCACCTGGAAATCGAGCGGCGCGAACTCGAGCTCGCTGGGATGGGAGACGAGGTCGTCGGCCGCGATGCTCGGAAACGCCGCCGCGAGCCAGGCCACGGCGACCACGAAGAGGCATCGAACCCTCGCGATCACTGGTCACCTCCTTCGGAGAGCTCCTCGATTCGCTCGCGCAGCACCCGCAGCATCAGGTCGACGACCTTCTTCATCTCGGGGGGCGCCTGCGCCGCTTGCGCCTCCGCCTGCCCCAGGATCTGCCGGAGCTGGTCCACATCCTCCACCTCCCGGATCTGGCGGATCTGGGCCATCACGCCCTGCCGCATCTCGGCGGGCAGCTCGGCGAGCTCCGGCGGGACCTCCTCGGCGACGGTGCCCTCCTTGCGCAGGTAGTGGCCGACCAGCCGGTTCTCTGGAGCGAAGTAGGACTCGGCGACCCGCTTGACGTCCTCGGCGGTCACCGCCGCGAGCTTCTCCCCCTCCTGATTGAGCACCCGCCAGTCTCCCAGCCCGTCGTAGACGGCGAGCTGGATCATCAGGAAGAACGGGTTCTGGAGGCGCCGGTAGCTGTCGGCGGCGATGACGTTCTTGACCTTGGTCAGCTCGTCGGCCCCCACCGTCTCCTCGCGGAGCTCGGCGATGATGCGGTCCCAGGCGGCTTCGAGCCGCGCCGGCGTCGCATCCCCCTTGGTTTCGGCCGAGAAGGTGAACGAGCCGGCGTACTTGTCGGCCTGCTGGAACGCCGACGCGCTCGAAGCGATCTCCTCCCCTTCGATCATGGCCTTGTAGAGGCGGCCGGTCCGCCCGTTGAGGATGCCGGCGAGCACGTCGAGCCGGTAGCTGTCGGCGTGGTCGAAGGGAACGGTGTGATAACGGATCTGGATCTGCGGCTGGCAGTCGCACTCCGCGTGCATCCGCTTCTCGGCGATCTGCTCGAGCTCGAGCGTCACGACGTCCGGCGGCTCCCGCTCGCCGCGCGGGATTCGCGCGAAGTAGCGCTCGGCGTGCTGCTGCACCTGGTCGACGTCCAAGTTGCCGACCAGAACCGCCGTGATGTTGTTGGGCGCGTAGTAGGTATCGAAGAACTCGTCGGCCTGGGCCTTGCTGATCACCCGCAGGTCCGACGGCCAGCCCACGGTCGGCCAGGAGTAGGGATGGGCCTGCCAGAACATCGCGTTGAACAGCTCGTCGAACTTGCCGGTCGGCGTGGATTCGGTGCGCAGGCGGCGCTCCTCGTAGACCACGTCGCGTTCGGCGTAGAACTCCCGGAACACGGGCTCGAACAGCCGGTCCGACTCCATCCAGAACCAGAGCTCGACCTTGTTGGCGGGCACCGTGATCAGGTAGACGGTCATGTCCGAGTTGGTGAAGGCGTTGAGGAACGACGCTCCGTTCTGGGTGTAGATCTGGTCGAACTCGTCCTTCTTCATCAGCCCCCGCTGCCGCTCGACCAGGTCGTCGAAACGCTGCTGGAGCTCGACCAGCTCGGCCGGCCGGCCGGCCGGGTCGTAGGGGTCGCTGATCTCGCCGGTGCGCCAGCGCTCGCGCTGCTCGCGGTAGATCTGGCGGATCTTCTCCTGCAGGGCCTCCTGCTCCACGATCACGGCCAGGTCGCTCTCGATGTCGGTGGTGCCGATCGTGCGCGTCCCCTTGAACATCATGTGCTCGAAGAGATGCGCCATGCCCGTGATCCCGGGCCGTTCGTTGGCGGAGCCGACGTGCGCCACCCAGCCCGCCGCGACCGTGCTCATCTCCGGGCGCGGCACCAGCAGGAAGCGCATGCCGTTCTCGAGCTCGAAGGTCTGAACCGGGACCTCCGCCTTGGCCGGCTCGTCCGCGACCACGGCGCTCACGGGCGCGGCGAGAGCGGCGAGAGCGGCGAGAGCGGCGAGCATGCAGACCGCGAGGACGGCCGCGAACGGCGCCGCGGTCGGCGCGAGCAGGAGACGAGGGAGTTGTATCTTCATCGTTTGATTCCTGTGCTTGCGGTCGAACGCGGCGTCGGTGGTCAAGAGATCGGCCCCAGCGAGCGCAGGTACGACCAGATCGCGCGCGCGTCCTCTTCGGTCATACGGAACGGTGGCATCGGCGCCAGCGGCCTGGTCTCGTTGCGCGTCAAACCGATGCGCAGCAGCCGAACGAACTCCTCCTCGGTGTAGCCCGGCACCCGCTTCAGGTGCGGCGCCATGAACGCCCAGCGGGGGCCGGTGTACGGGCTCTCCACCGGTACCGGTCCTCCCTCGAGGAGCCGCTGCTCGAGCAGCTCACCCCGCCGATCACGCGGCGAGTGGCACTGGACGCACATCGCGACGTGGTGGACCAGATACCTCCCCCGCTCGACCCGGTCTGGCGCCACGCCGGCCGCCGCGGCGTCGGCGGGCGCTTCCGCGGAGGTCCGCTCGGGGGTCTGCGCGGAAGAGCCGGCGGCCGCCGGGGCCAGGGCGAGCGAGACGGCGGCGGAACAGACGAGGGCGAGCCGGAGGAAAGCCGCGGGAGCCAGGGCGGCAGGAACGAGAGCGACAGAACGAAGCAACGGACGTTGGGGCATCCGGGAGAACATCGAGCACGACCTCCAGTGGGTTCTTGGCGGGGCGCAAGGGGAACGGGCGCGGTCCGCTCGGGCGTCGCCGGGCTTCGGGCGGCGGCGGCGCAACCATATCAGCGCGCTCTCGCCAGGTTCGATCCCCGCGGCTCGCCGACTCCGGCCTCGCGGTGCTGTCACGCTTGGAGATCGTCGAGGCGGAGAGCATCGTCTGCCCGGCCGGGGCGAGCCGCGGACCGTCCTCCGGTGCCGGCTCCGAGGGCCTTCGGGGCAGGTCCTCGACGTGTACACGCTACATCTCAGCGCCTGGGGCGTCCTCAACGCCCGGCGTCGCGGACGGCAGCTGGCGCGAGCTCTGGAGGTGATCGCCGGCGGCAGCACGCCGATCGTGGGCGGCGACTTCAACGCCGGGCTCGACGGCGAGCTGCGCGCCCTCGCCGACGCGCGGCTGGTTCCGACCCTCGACGAGGGCGTTGCGACCTATCGTGGCTGGGGCGGCCGGAGCTACGACCACCTGCTGGTTTCGCCGGAGCTCGAGATCTGTACGTCGCACGTGGAGCGAGCCGGGCCCTCGGATCACTGGCCGGTCCTCGCCGAGGTCGCGCTCCCCGAGCTCCGGCGATGAGCGCCCGCCCCCGAACCGGGGCCGAGAAGGAGAGACGGTGGCGACGCCGGGTTCAGGTCCCCGCTGTGCTCGCCGTCATCGTCGTGATGCTGATCGTCCTGCTCTCCTTGGTCCTGTGGTCGGTGCTCAACCACCGCTCCTTCTCCCTCACCGTGGCGAAGCTCGAGCCACACGACATCGCCGCGCAGCTCCCTTCGATCGTGTCGCTGAGCGTCGGATCGCTGATCGAAGGCAACCACATCGAGGTCGGCCACAACGGCGCCTTCTTCGATCGGCTGCTGGAGGACGTCGCGGCCGCCGAGGGCTCGATCCACATCGAGACCTTCGTCTGGTGGACCGGCGAGATCTGCGAACGGGTGGCGGAAGCGCTCGCCGGCAAGGCGCGGGCGGGAGTCGAGGTGAGGCTGCTGGTCGACGCCAGGGGCGGCAAGCGGATGACCGACCGCGTTTCGCGACCTCCTCGAGCAGGGAGGTGTCGAGCTCGAGCTCTTCCACCCCCTCGACCTGCGGCACATCGGCCGATTCAACTTTCGGGACCACCGCAAGATCGCGGTGTTCGACGGCCGGATCGCCTACCTGTTCGGTCACGGCTTCGACCAGAGCTGGACGGGCGACGCCCAGGACCGCGACCACGTCCGCGACACCTTCGTTCGCATCCGCGGACCGATCGTCAACCAGATCCGGGCGGTGTTCTTCGAGAACTGGGTGCAGACCACCCGTACGCTGCCGGCCGGGAGGAGCTACCTGCCGAAGCTCGAGCCGGTCGGCGACACGACCGCACACCTGGCCTGGTTCCAGCCGATCGGCGACCTGTCCTCGCTCGAGATCCTCTACAGCGTCGTCATCGCCAGCGCCGGCAGCGAGGTGCTGATCCAGAACCCGTACTTCGTGGTCGAAGCAAACGCCCTCGATCTCTTTCGCCAGGCCGTGAACCGGGCGTGCGGGTTCGCGTGATGCTGCCCGCAACCGACGCCACCGACCACGCGATCGTCCAGCACGCCAGCCACCAACGCTTCGAGGAGTTGCTCGAAGCGGGCGTCGAGATCTTGGAATACGATCGGACGCTGCTCCACCAGAAGGTCATGGTCGTCGACCGCATCTGGTCGTCGGTGGGCTCGACGAACTTCGACGACCGCTCCTTCGAGCTGAACGACGAGATCCAGATCGGCATGCTCGACCGGCGCATCGCGGCCGAGCTCGTTGCCGCGTTCGAACGGGACGCAGAGCACGCGACGGTGCTCACCCTCGAGCAGTGGAAACGGCGGAGCATGTGGCACCGGCTGATCGACCGCGCCGCCTACCTCTTCAACGAGCAGCTCTGACCTTCCGCGGGCTGTCATCGGCCGGCGCTGCGATCCGAGCCCGGCGCCTGACTCGGGAACGGCGGGCGCGCCGCCACGTCGACGCCATGTCGCGGCTTGACCGTGGCAGGCGGCGCGGCTAGCGTGGCGGCTCGTTCGCGCCTCGAAGCTCCCGTACCCGAGCGCTGGAGGACCTCCAATGGCCTGGATCGAGATCACGCCGCCCGAGCGCGCCACCGGCCTCCTCGCCACCGTCTATCGCCAGGCAATGGAGCGAGCCGGCCGCGTCTTCAACGTGCTCCGCATCCAGAGCCCGCGCCCGCACACGCTCGCCGCGTCGGTCCGCCTCTACGTCGAGGCCATGCACTCGCCGCGCAGCCCGCTGAGCCGGGCGCAGCGGGAGATGATCGCGACCGCGGTGTCGCGCGCCAACGACTGCCACTACTGAACGCGCGCTCATGGCGACGACCTCCGGGCCGAGGTCGCAGGGGTCGAAGGCGGGGACCGCCTCGCGGAGGCGGTGATGAGGGACTACCGCGAGGCCGAGCTCTCTTTGGCGGACCGCGCGATGCTCGATTTCGCGATCAAGCTGACGAAGCGGCCGGGGGAGATGACCGAGGACGACGTGGCCGGCCTGCGCGCCCACGGCTTCGACGACGTCGCGATCCACGACGTCGTCCAGATCACGGGTCTGTTCAACTACTTCAACCGCCTGGCGGACGGGCTCGGCATCGACGACGAGCCGGACTGGAAACCGCGGTAGGCGCTCGGCGAAGGCCGGCCGTAGACAGCAGACGATGGCACCGAGACTCGGCCTGTTCATCGGCCTGTTCATCGGCCTGTTCTGGCTGACCATGACGGGTCTGCTCGTCTGGCCCGAGGTCCACCTCGACGGAGCTGCGCAGCGCATCGGATCAGGGGGCGGCTCGGCAGGAACCGGCCGGACAGGGGCGGACGGGTGAGCATCGCCGCCCCGCCCGCGCTCGAGCTGTCGGGCCTCACCAAGCGCTTCGGCGAGCACACCGCCGTCGACCGGCTCGACCTCACCCTCGGGCAGGGGGAGTTGTTCTGCTTCCTGGGCCCCAACGGTGCCGGGAAGACGACCACGATCAAGATGATCACGGGCCTCGTCCGCCCCAGTGCCGGCGCGGCCACGGTCGGTGGCTGCGACATCCAGAGCGACCCGATCGGCGCCAAGCGCCGGCTCGGCTACGTGCCCGACCACCCCTACCTCTACGAGCGCCTCACCTGCGGCGAGATGATGCGCTTCGTCGGCGGGCTCTATCGGATCGACGCCGCGGTCGCCGCTCCCCGCATCGCCGAGCTGCTCGAGACCTTCGAGATCGCGCACGTCGCCAACCGGCTGGTCTCCGATCTCAGCCACGGCATGCGCCAGAAGCTCTCCTTCGCCTGCTGCTTCCTCCACGCACCCAGCGTCGTGGTGGTCGACGAGCCCTGGGTCGGCCTCGATCCCAAGAACATCCGCCGCGTGAAGGACGACCTCGTGACGCGCACCCGCCGCGACGGGCTCACCGTCTTCATGTCGACCCACAGCCTGGCGATCGCCGAGGAGCTCGCGGATCGGGTCGGGATCATCCACCGCGGACGGCTCCTGCGTCTCGGCACGGTCGCCGACGTCAAGGCGCTCGCCGAGCGGCCCGGCAACCTGGAGGACGTCTTCCTCGAGCTCACCCGCGACGAGGAGGCGCCGCCGGCGTGAGCGGACCGCCGGAGTCTCCGAGGTCCGAGGTCGTAGCGCAGCCACACCCGCGCCCCGACCTGCGACCGGCCCCCGGCCCTGTCCCGGCGCCCCTGCCAGCGAAGCGGGTGCTCGCGGGCGGCTCCCGGCGAGCCGGTGCGTTGCGCGCTCTGCTCTGGAGCCGGCGCCGGATGACCATGCACTGGGTGGCGTCGGCGCGCCACGAGTCCAAGCTCAAGGTCGCCTTCGTCTCGCTCTCGGCGGTCGGGCTGTGGCTCGGTGCCTTCGCCGTGGTGCGCTTCGCGCTGCGCCTGCTCGACGACTTCGCGGCGGGTGCGGGGGTCGCCGGCGACGTGCCGTTCGTCGACCTGGTGCTGGCGCGCCTGCTCGCCGGCTTCGCGTTGACCATCTTCGTGCTGCTGATCGCGTCCAACGTGCTGATCGCCTTCGCCACGCTGTTCCGCGCCCGCGAGCTCCCGCGGCTGCTGATCGCGCCGGTCGAGCCGGCGGTCCTGTTCACCAGCCGCTTGCTCGAGTGCGTGTCGATGAGCTCCTGGGCGCTCGCCTTCCTCGGCTCGCCCGCGCTCCTGGCCTACGGGCTCCACCGGCAGGCGCCGCTCGGCTTCTACTTCGCGCTGGTCCTCTTCTACCTGCCGTTCGTGGTGCTCGCGGCGGCGCTCGGCAGCATCGCGGCCCTGCTCCTCGCCCGACTCTTCTCGGCCAGCCGCCGGGCACTGCCCGTCACCCTGGGCGCGCTCGGCGTGCTCGGCCTCTACCTGCTGTTCCGGCGCCGTCTGGCACTCCCCGACCTCGGCGCCGCCGACACTCTCCAGGAGATCGTGGCGGCGCTCGGACAGGCCCAATCGCCCCTCCTGCCGAGCTCGTGGCTCGCCGACGGCCTGCTCGCGGCGTCGTCCGGAGCCTGGGCGGACTCCCTCTTCCAGTGGACGGTGCTGCTCTCGAATGCGCTCCTCTTCGCCTGGATCGCGAAGACGATCGCCGAGCGCGTCTGGGTTCCCACGTGGCGCGACCTCCATGCCTCCGACCTCGGCCGGCGGGCGCGGCCGCGGGGTCTGCTCGGCGCCCGGCTGGACCAGCTGCTCCGGCCCCTCCCCGACCCTGGGCGCGCTCTCGCGCTCAAGGACCTCCGGCTGTTCTGGCGCGACCCGGCGCAGTGGTCGCAGTTCCTGATCTTCTTCGGGCTGATGGCGCTCTACGTCGCCAACATCCGCGCTCGTGGCGTGTTCGCCGAGGAGCCCTGGCGCTCCTGGATCTCGATCCTCAACACCAGCGCCGCGATGCTGGTGCTCGCCACACTCTCGACCCGCTTCGTCTTCCCGCTGATCAGCCTCGAGGGGCGCCGCTTCTGGGTCCTCGGTCTGGCGCCGCTCCACCGTCGCGATCTGATCATGCAGAAGTTCTGGTTCAGCGTCGGGGTGACGGCGGTGTTCACCGTCGGCGTCGCCCTGATCTCGGGGCTGAGGTTGCGGCTCGACGCGATCGAGCTCGGCCTGTCGTTGCTCGCGATCACGGCGACCACCTTCGCCTTGAACGGCCTGGCGGTCGGTCTCGGCAGCCTGTTCCCGAGTTTCGAGGAGGAGAGCCCCGCCCGCATCGTTTCGGGCCTCGGCGGCACCCTCAACTTCCTGGCCAGCCTCGGCTACATCGTGCTAGTGACGGCGATCCAGGCGGTCGCCATCGAATGGCGGCGGCGCACCGGCGCCGACGGGCTCGGCGGCATCGGAGTGGCGGCGGTCGCGGCGCTGGCGGCGATCACGCTGGCGGTGACCTGGGTGCCGCTGCGTTTGGGGATCCGGCACTTCGAGCGCTGCGACCTGTGAGCTTCACCGGGCGCGCCGCCCTGACCACGCGAGCTAGAGCTGAGAGTTAGGCACCGCACCGGTCTGGTCCTTCATCCAACGCGGGGGAGGGCCGAAGCCGGCCGCGGACGCCGAGCGCGACCCGTGAGCGGCGCGGACATCGCTCGAATCGGGCGACCGCCACGTCGTTCTGACCGATCTCGCGACCGCACGCGCGCCGGTCTCGCCCGGACCGTCGAAGACGACGTGCACAGATCGATCCCCCCGAGTAGGAGCCCGTGGTGAAACTCCGCACGCCCGCACGACGAGGTCTCTCCGCTCCGCCGGTGGCCAAGAAGCCGACTGGTCGATCGTTGGTCGTTGCCTCTGGTGCGCCGGCTTCTGGCCACCGGCTACGCTGCAGGCCCTTGTCGGCCTCCGGCTGGGTTCGGCCCCCCTCGCAGGCTCGGCGCGCCTCACCGGCGTCGCCGCTTCGCGGCTCGGACCGGCGGCGTGGGCCCATTTGCTGCTTTGAGGACCACCTGCCGCGAGCGGCAGCTGGTCCTCTTCGTCGGCTTCGCTGCGCTCAGCCTCAGGTTGGACCCTCCTCGCCGATGTCCCCGCATCGTCTGCGTCGGTCCGCCTTGCATCTGGACCCACGGCGCTCGCAATGCGGGCATCCTGACTTTCACCACGGGCTCCTAACCGCGCCGGTCGCGGAGTTGGCCGCTTGATTGCATGGGACTTGTTTGCAAGGGACCTGTACCGTCGAGCTCGAAATGCCCAACGAGCCCAGGTCACCACTCCCGGGGGAGACGACGGCCCTGTGAGCTCGCCCGAGACAGTGCGAGCTCGGAGCGACCGTGGAGAGCGCCCAGGCTCCCGCACGACGTCCACCCGCTCGCTGCATTGGAGAACCCCAGATGAGAAACGAGACTCGCCTTTCGGCGCCGAATCGACGGTACGCGGAGGCTCACGAGCTGCACTACGGCGCGAAGAACCTGCAGGCCGCGCTGGAGCTCTACCGAGAGATCCTGGTGACCGACACGGGCACCCCGGAAGCCGGCTATGCCCGCTCGCAGATCCACAACATCGTGAAGGCGGTGGTCCCGGAGCAGACGCTCCTCGACGCGCAGTTCGAGCTGGCAGGAAGGCACCTCCAGCACGCTGATCCCACACTGGCGCGGCCGGCGCCGGTGGTGTCGTGAGGTCTCTGGCCGGCCCGGCCGGCGCACCGCGTCTTACGGCTCACGACGGAGCGAAGCCCCCTGCACTGCGCTGGTCCACACCGTGGCTCGTCCTCTCGCTCTTGCTCCTCCTCGCCCTCGCCTTCGCACCCGCGGCCAGCGGCGCCCAAGCTGGGGTCGAAGAGCTCGTGCCGAACTCCCACGCGAGAAGCTTCGGCGAGGGCTGGGAATGTGATTGGGGCTACCGCAAGGTCGTCGAGAGCTGTGTCGCCGTGGAGGTCCCAGCGAACGCCTACCTCGACGGTTCGGGCGACGGCTGGCAGTGCGTCCGGGGCTTCGACCGGGACGGGACAGCCTGCGCGCCGGTCGAGATCCCGCCGAACGCCTTCTTGAGCTCTCGCGGGAACGATTGGCAATGCGAGCGCGGCTACCAGCGAGTGGATCGCGTCTGCAAGGAGATCGACGTCCCTGCGAATGCGTATGCCACGGACTCCTTCTTCGGATCCGGCTGGGAGTGCGTGCGAGGCTTTCAGGCGCGCGACGGGGACTGCGTCGCGATCGCCGTCCCCGTGAACGGATTCCTGGACGACCGCGGGCGGGACTGGCAATGCGAGCGGAGCTATCGCAAGACCGATCAGAGCTGCGTGCTCGTCTCGGTGCCGGCTCACGCCCACCTCGACGATTCCGGCAACGGCTGGGCCTGCGAGCGGGGCTTCCGCCGGAGCCGCGACGCCTGTGAGCCGATCTCCGTCCCGGCGCACGGCCATCTGGCGGCTTCGGGCGTCGACTGGGAGTGCGCGCGCGGGTTTCGGCGAAGCGACGACGCCTGCCTCGCGATCGACGTGCCCGAGCACGGCTATCTGGACCACTCGGGTCAGGACTGGGATTGCGCCCGGGGCTACCAGCGGACCGGCGACATCTGCGTCCGGTTGGAAATGCCCGCCGACGCCCATCTCGGTTACTCCGGAAACGCCTGGACGTGCAACCCCGGCTTCGTGAGGCGGGATGATCGATGCATCCGGAACCCGGGTTGACGATTCGTCGAGTCGAGAGCCCGCGACGACAGTCCACCCTCGAACTGCAGGAGGTCCGCCCCGAGGACGGCGCAACGGCGGCGCAGATCCGGTGGCCGGGCGGCAGCGAGACGGGCTCGCCTCCTGGTCCGAGGGAGTCGACGCTCGACGAGCGCAAGCCGAACTTCGCCTCCAGCGCCGCGCCGTTGCGTGCAACCGGACGCGGGCACGATGCCGACCGCCTGCGTCGAAACACCACGAAGCCGATCACGCGCAGCGACCAATGCGACGCCGCAAAGATCGGGAGCCCCGGCATGCGCGACGGTACGAGGCGGCGGGCGTTGCTCGGGGAGGCGGATCGCGCGCTGCGCAGCGCGAAGGCGAACGGCAAGGATCGCGTGACCTCGGCGAGTCGGTCCTGAGCCGACCCTCGGTCTCTCGAGGAGGCGCTGGGCTGGCCTGCCGGTCAGGCCCAGCTCTTGAGCTTCCGGTAGAGCGTCGCCGAGCTGATCTCCAGCTGCTCCGAGGTTCGCTTCCGGTTTCCCTCGTTGAGGTCGAGAACGGCGAGCACGTAGTCCTTCTCGACCTCCGCCAGGGGCTTCACGGTCCCGCTGGCGGCCACCGGCCTGGGGAACGCCTTGCGGACCTCCTCCGGCAGGTCGTCGACCTCCACGCGATTCCCGCGGGCGAGCGCGACGGCGCGTTCCATCGCGTTCTCGAGCTCCCGCACGTTGCCGGGCCAGTCGTAGCGCAGGAGCTGGTCGGCGCTCGCCGGCGTCAGACCCGAGATCTGGCGGCCCATTCGCACCACCGCGTCGGCGAGCAGCACCCGAGCGAGCGGCAGGACGTCGTCCCTACGCTCGCGCAGCGGAGGCACGTGGAGCTCGACCACCTTGAGACGGTAGTAGAGGTCCTGGCGAAAGCTGTCGTCGGCGACCCCGTGGGCCAGATCGCGGTTGGTGGTGGCCACCACCCGCACGTCCACCGAGCGGGTCTTGTTCTCCCCGACCCGACGGATCTCACGCTCCTGGAGCACCCGCAGGAGCTTGACCTGCATGCCCGCAGAGACCTCCCCGATCTCGTCGAGCAACAGGGTCCCGCGGTTGGCGGCTTCGAACAGGCCAGGTCGGTCGGAGCTCGCGCCCGTGAACGCCCCTCGGGCGTGCCCGAAGAGCTCCCTCTCGAGCAGCGTCTCGGTGATGGCGCCGCAGTTGACGGCGATGAAGGGCCCCGACGACCGGCTCGACTCGTCGTGGAGCAGCCTCGCGATGCGTTCCTTGCCCACTCCGCTCTCACCCGTGATCAGCACCGTGGCGTCGACCTTCGCCACCCGTTTTGCCAGCTCCACGACCTGCTGCATCCTGGGGCTCTTGGCGACGATCCCCATCGGCTCCTCGATGTCGCGGACGACGCGCACCAGGGCGCGACGGTGGGCTCGCAGCTTCTCCTCCGCCGCCTTCAAGGTCGTCGTCACCCTGCTGAGCGAAACGTCGAGCGTCTCCTCGAGCCGCCCCGAATCGAAGTAGGCCAACGCATCGGCGTGCTCATCGCCCCACTCCTCGCGCGTGCGCCCCAGGAGGTGGCACGCTGCATGCCCCTGTCCCAGGCAGCGCTTCTCGAGCACGTACACCTCCTTGCCGGTGGTGCGGCTGACGTAGCCGCTGACCAGACCGGAGATCGTCCAGCACACCGCCGAGTCGGACCGGCCGAAGTGGAGGAGGTGCTGCTCCGCCTCGTAGGACGACAGCAGGATCGCCCCCTTCTCGGTGAGCGGATCCTCGCTGCCCGGTTGGTTGCGAAAGAGCCCTTCGAGCGTGAACATGCGGGGCCCCGCGCAGCGCCACTCCTCGCGGCTCTCCCACTCGAACTCCTTCTCCATGGCCGCCGCCATCCGCCATCCATGGGCGAAGCCGAACTGGGTCAGCACCGCACGCGCTGCGGTCACGCCGAAGTTCTCCACCAGGTACTGCCGCAGGACCCCCATCGCCACGGCGTCGAGCAACAGCGCGCGCTGCCCGGCGAAACGGACCAAGCCACCCTCCGGGTCCAGCTCCAGCAACTCCTCGTGGTGCAGGTCCTCGGTACGCAGGCTTGCCCCCCTTTCAAAATGACAGTACCAGGTTTCATTTTGAATGGATCGGTCTCGGCGGCACAGGAAATCGACCGACGCTCCGGCCCACGCCGGAAGGCTGGAATCGGCCGTGACGGCCCCTGGCTTCCACCTCGACGGACACGACGTGAAGGTCATCACCCCGGCCGACGCGGGCAGCGGGCGGACGGCGCCGCCGCTGGAGGAAGCGACCGTTGAAGAACCGCGTGACCAGACGCCACGCCCCTCTGGGCGCCGCGACCTGGAGGCGCCCGCCGAGGGGGGGCGTGGTCGTCGAGGCACTCGACTTCCTCGAAGAGCCGCTGCGCGCCGAGCTCTTCGGCACGGAGCGCCTGGAGCAGCATGCCGAGAGTCTGGCCCAGGCCGATCGCGCGAGCGACAGCGCGGCCGAGAAGCCGCCCGCCGGCAGGGATCTTCTCGCCAGGGTCCGAGAGAACGCTCGAGCGCTGCTCGACGGGTATCGCAGCATCGCCGAGACTGCCATGGCGAAGCACGAGATCACGCCTGCTGCGGAGTGGATCCTCGACAACTTCCACGTGGTGGACGAACAGCTTCGAGAGATCCGCGACCATCTGCCGGAGGACTACTACCGCGCTCTGCCGAAGATCGCCTCTGGGCAGCTCGCGGGGTACCCGCGCGTGTACGGGCTGGCCTGGGCCTACGTGGCCCACACCGACAGTCGCTTCGAGCTCGAGACGCTGCAACGCTTCGTCGCGGCCTACCAGCGAGCCCAGCCACTGACCGTCGGCGAGCTCTGGGCGATCGCCATCCACCTCCGTATCGCTCTCGTCGAGAATCTGCGGCGGCTGTCGGAGCTGATCAACCAGTCTCGTCGGCAACGAGCTCACGCCGACGAGCTGTCGAACCGGCTGCTGGGCCTCGACGGCCAGCCGTCGGAGGCCCCGGACCGAGTCCTGAAAGGCCTCGGGGACGTCCACCTCGGCAGGGCGTTCGCCGTCCAGCTCGTCCAACGGATTCGCGGCCAGGACCCCTCCACCATGCCGGCTCTCGTCTGGCTCGACCAGCGGCTCAGCGCCCAAGGGACCTCGGCCGAAGACGCGGTGGCTCAGGAGCATCAGGCCCAGGCTGCGGCCAACGTCACCGTCCGCAACATCGTCACCAGCATGCGCTGGATGTCTTCGATCGACTGGCCCGATTTCTTCGAGAGCGTCAGCCTGCTCGACGAGGTCCTGCGCAGCGCTCCCGGCTTCGCAGCGATGGACTTCGCAACGCGGGACGAGTACCGAGGTCAGATCGAGCAGCTCTCCCGGGGATCGGGCCGATCCGAGATCGAGGTGGCGCGAGAGGCGGTGCGACTTGCGCGCGCCGCGAGCGAGGAGAGCGGCGCCGCCACGAGTGTTTCGGGCATCCCCCAACGAGCCGAGGAGGACCCCGGCTACTACGTCGTCGCCGCGGGGCGTAGGGCCTTCGAGAAGAGGCTCGGCTTCCGAGTGCCTCTGCGCACGCGGCTCCGGCGCGCCTTTCGCGACCGGGCGATGTCGGGCTACCTGGGCGGGATCGCGGCGCTGACCGCCCTCATCCTCGGCGGTCTACTGCTCTCGACCAGGAGCGCAGGAGCTGCCGGCTGGACGCTCGCGCTGCTGGGGATTCTCGGCCTGGTGCCGGCCTCGGACCTCGCGGTCTCGCTCGTCCACCGCCTGGTACCGCTCCTGGTGCCGCCCCGTCTGCTCCCCAAGCTCGAGCTCGCGGGTGGCGTTCCCGCCGAGCTCCGGACCCTGGTGGTCGTTCCCACGCTGCTGAGCCGCGCACCCGACATCGCGGGGCAGCTCGGTGGCCTGGAGGTGCACTATCTCGCGAACCCGAGAGGCCATCTCCACTTCGCCCTGCTCACCGACTGGACGGACGCCGCCGCAGAGCACAGACCGGGCGACGAGGAGCTGGTCGCCGCGCTGGCCGCCGGCGTCGCGGATCTCAACCAGCGGTACGGGAGCCCGCCGGGCGGCGGAAAGCGATTTCTGCTGCTGCATCGACGGCGGGTGTGGAACCGCGAGGAAGGCGCGTGGATCGGTTGGGAGAGGAAGCGCGGAAAGCTCCACGAGCTCAACCGGCTGCTGCGCGGCGCCGCCGATACCACCTTCGTTGCGATCGACGGCGAACCGCCGACGGTGCCTGCGGGCGTTCGCTACGTCATCACCCTGGACGCCGACACCCGTCTCCCCATGGGATCCGCTCGCCGCCTGGTCGGAGCGATGGCACACCCGTTGAATCGGCCTCGGTTCGATCCTGGAGCGGAGCGCGTCGTCGACGGATACGCGATCCTGCAGCCGCGGGTCACTCCTTCGCTGCCGACCGGGCCCGGAAGCTCGACCTACCAGCGGATCCTCTCGGGCCCCGGGGGTGTGGATCCGTACGCTGCCGCGGTCTCCGACGTGTATCAGGACCTCTTCAACGAGGGCTCGTACACCGGAAAGGGGATCTACGACGTGGACGCGTTCGAGCAGGCTCTCGCCGGCAGGGCGCCCGAGAATACGCTCCTCAGCCACGATCTTTTCGAGAGCTCGTTCGCGCGCACCGGGCTGGCGACCGACGTGGACCTGTTCGAGCAGTTCCCCACCAACTACGAGGTCGCCGCACGCCGCCAGCATCGCTGGGTGCGTGGTGACTGGCAGCTCCTGCCCTGGATCCTGGGCCGGGCCGACGGCCCCTCGGGCAACAGACGGACCGCCGGCATCCACCTGCTGGGACGGTGGAAGATGGTCGACAACCTCCGTCGCAGCCTGGTCGCGCCCAGCGCTCTCCTGGTCGCGCTCGCCGGCTGGATCCTCCCGACCGTGCCGCCCCTCCTGTGGACCGGGCTCCTCGTGGGGTCGATCGCGGTGCCGGCCTTCATCCCGGTCTTGAACGGTCTGGTCCCTCGGCGATCGGGAGTCTCCAAACGCAGTCACCTGCGGGCGGTCGGCCACGACCTCTCCGTGGCCTCGTCTCAGACACTCCTGTCGATCACGATGCTGGCCTTTCAGGCCTGGCTGATGGTGGATGCGATCGCCCGCACGATCGGCCGGCTCTACCTGACCAAGCGACACCTCCTCGAGTGGGTGACGGCAGCCCAGGCGGGTCACGGCCGTGACCTCAGGCTGAGGGCCTTCTACCGGCATCTCCGCTGGGGCGTGGTGGTGGCGGTCGGAGCCTGCCTGCTGGTCGTCGCGCTCAAGCCGAGCGCCTGGCCGGTGGCCGTGCCGTTCGTCCTGCTGTGGATGCTGTCGCCGATCGTCGCCTGGCGGATCAGCCTTCCCGCGAGGCCCGCGAAGTCGCAGCGCCCCTCCCCCGAGGACGCGCGGGCATTGCGGCAGATCGCCCGCCGCACCTGGCGCTATTTCGAGGACTTCGTCGACGAGCGCAACCACCATCTTCCGCCGGACAACTTCCAGGAGATTCCCGAACCGGTCGAGGCCCACCGGACCTCGCCGACGAACATGGGGCTCTATCTGCTCGCCATCACGGTTGCCCGTGACCTGGGCTGGATCGGTCGCTCGGACATGGTCGATCGGCTCGAGGCGACGCTGGGAACCATGAGCCGTTTGGAGCGGGTGCGCGGCCACCTCCTCAACTGGTACGACACCCACGACCTCAGGCCGCTCGAACCCAGGTACGTGTCGACCGTGGACAGCGGCAACCTGGCCGGCTCCCTGATCGCGCTGGCTCGAGCGTGCTCCGAGACCGCGTACCGACCCCTCACCGACCCGCAGATCTTCGAGGGAATCGGCGACTCGGTACGGCTGCTGATCGATTCGACCCGGGCCGAGGACGCCGATGGCGTCCGATCCGGCGCCCGCGCCGAGCTGCACGCGGCCGCGCAGGCCCTGGCGGCCGTACTGGGCGCTGCGCCCGGCTCGGCGCCCGAACGGATCGATCTCCTGCGCGCGCTCGAGTCGCGAGCGGACCACCTGGTGGAGATCGCGCGCACGCTGCCGCGCAGAGGCGAGGACCCATCCGGAGGCGCTCGCCGACTCGACGAGGGCGGTTGCCCTCGCGAGCCCTCGATCTGGGCGCGCGCGGTGCGCGACTCGATCCGAAGTCATCTCCGGGACCTGGAGCTCGACCAGGAAGCTCTCGCGCACCGCCTCTCGGCGCTGACCTCGTTCGCCGAGGGGATAGTGCGAGCCATGGACTTCCGCTTCCTCCTCGATCCCACGTCCGAGCTGTTCTCGATCGGCTATCGCGTCGGCGACGGTTCGCTCGATCCCGGAAGGTACGACCTGCTGGCCTCCGAAGCCCGACTGGCGAGCTTCGTCGCGATCGCCAAGGGCGACGTGCCGCCCCAGCACTGGTTCCAGCTCGGCCGGTCGCTCACGCCGGTCGGTGGCGGCGCGGCCCTGGTGTCGTGGTCCGGGTCGATGTTCGAGTACCTCCTGCCTCTGCTGTTGATGACGCAGCCTCCACAGAGCCTGCTGGATCTGAGCTGCCGGTTGGTGGTCGGACGCCAGATCCGCTACGGCGCTCAACGGCGCGTCCCCTGGGGAGTCTCGGAGTCGGCCTACAACGTCCGCGACGCGCAACTCACCTACCAGTACACGGCGCTCGGCGTCCCCGGCCTCGGGCTCAAGCGAGGGTTGTTCGAGGACGTCGTCGTCGCCCCCTACGCCACGGCGCTCGCAGCCATGGTCGACTCCGGCGCCGCCCTCGCCAACTTCGACCGCCTCGAGGCAGCGGGAGCGCTCGGGGTCTACGGGTTCTACGAGGCGCTCGACTACACGCCTTCGAGATTGCCGGCGAGGACTCCCGTCGTCGTGGTGCGCGCCTACATGGCGCACCATCAGGCCATGACTCTGGTGGCCCTGGCCAACGTGCTGGACGACGGGTCGACCCGCAGACGCTTCCATTCCCATCCGCTGGTCCAGGCTGCCGAGCTGCTGCTCCAGGAGCGCACCCCGAGAGCGGTGGCCATCACCCGGCCGCGAGCCGAGGAGGTCCAGGTCGCTCCGCTGGTGAGGGAGCTGCTTCTCCCCACCCTGCGGCGCTTCGATTCCCCGCACGACGTGACTCCTCGCACGCACCTGCTCTCCAACGGGCGCTACACGGTCATGGTGACGGCAGCGGGCGCGGGCTTCAGCCGGTGGCGCGACCTGGCCGTGACTCGCTGGCGCGAGGACACCACGCGTGATTGCTGGGGGACGTTCGTCTTTCTCCGCGACGTCGAGACCGGCGGCACGTGGTCCGCCGGCTTCCAACCGAGCGGAACCGCCGTCGATCGGTACGACGTCGTGTACTGCGAGGACCGGGTCAGCATCTCTCAGACAGACGGATCGCTCTCGATCACCCTCGAGATCGTGGTTTCCTCGGAGGACGACGCCGAGCTCCGTCGGCTGACGGTCACCAACCTCGAGGACCGGGAACGAGAGATCGATTTCACGTCGTATGCCGAGATCGTCCTGGCGACGCAAGCGGCGGACGAGGCCCACCCCACCTTCTCGAATCTCTTCGTGCAGACGGAGCTCGTTCCCGCTCTCGGTACGCTGCTCGCCACCCGCCGCCAGCGTTCGGCGGACGACCCGCCGGTCTGGCTCGCCCACCTCGCCGCCGTCGACGGAGCGATCATCGACCCCCCGCAGCACGAGACCGACCGTGCGCGCTTCCTGGGCCGGGGCCGCGAGGTCCGCACCGCAGCCTCCGTCATCGACGGCCTGCCGCTGAGCGGCTCCACCGGCACGGTGCTCGACCCCATCGTGAGCCTTCGGCATCGCGTCGCGCTCCCCGCTCGGGGGACGGTCCGGCTGGTGTACACCACGCTGGTTGCGCCATCACGGGAGGAGGCGCTCGACACCGCCGACAAGTACCGCCAGTCGGCGACCTTCGAACGCGAGAGCACCCTGGCCTGGACGCGGGCGCAGGTCCAGCTTCACCACCTGGGGATCCGCCAGGACGAGGCCCATCTCTTCCAACGGCTGGCCAACCGCCTGCTGTACACCGATCCGACCCTTCGTGCTTCCCGGCAGGTGCTCGCCGCGAATCGCTCGGGCCCCTCCAGGCTGTGGACCTTCGGGATCTCGGGCGACCTGCCGATCGCGCTCGTGCGCGTGGCGGTGGACGCGGAGCGGGAGGTCGTGGCTCAGCTCCTGCGAGCGCACGAGTACTGGAGGCTCAAGGGGGTCCCAGCCGACCTGGTGATCCTGACGGCGCGGAACGTCTCCTACGCTCAGTATCTCCAGCAGTCGGTGGCGGCGATGGTGCGGTCGAGCCCGACCGGCCTGGGTCACGACACGCAGGGTGAGCATGGGAAGGTCTTCGTGCTGCGAGAGGACCTGATGTCTCCAGCCGACGTGACTCTGATGCTCTCGGTGGCGAGATTGTCGATCGTGGCGGGCAGAGGTTCCCTGTCCGAGCAGGTCGCCCGCGCGGGCCGCCTGCCGACGACGACGCCGCGCGCGCTCACGGTGCCCGCCACCGCCGAGACCACTTCGGCTCCCGCTCTCGAGCTCGAGCACTTCAACGGCCTGGGGGGATTCACTCCGGACGGCCGCGAGTACGTCACGGTCCTGGACGACGGGCAGTGGACGCCAGCCCCCTGGATCAACGTCGTGGCCAACCCGCTGTTCGGATTCCAGGTGTCGGAGGCCGGCGCCGGCTCGACATGGTCGATGAACAGCCGACAGAACAAGCTGACGCCATGGTCCAACGACCCGGTCAGCGACACGCCGGGCGAGGCGCTGTACGTGCGCGACGAGGACAGCGGGCAGGTCTGGAGCCCCACCTGCCTTCCCATCCGCGAACACTCGCGCTACGTCATCCGACACGGCCAGGGGTACAGCCGCTTCGAGCACACGTCGCACGGCATCGCGCTCGATCTCCTGATGCTCGTGCCGCCCGACGACCCCGTCAAAGTCTCGCGCCTGAGCCTCGAGAACCTGTCCCCACGCACCCGGAGGATCTCGGTAACCGCCTATGCCGAGTGGGTGCTGGGTGTGACGCGGAGCGCTTCCGCTCCCTTCGTCGTCACTGGGATCGACGATGCGACCGGCGCCATGCTCGCGTGCAATCCCTGGAACGAAGAGTTCGCGAGCCGGGTCGCGTTCGCCGATCTCGGCGGTCTCCAGAGCTCGTGGACCGGCGATCGCCTCGAGTTCATGGGGCGCAACGGCAGCCCGGCCCGGCCCGGCTCGCTGGCGGACGGCGAGCCGCTGTCGGGAACGACCGGCGCCGGTTTCGATCCCTGCGCTGCGCTGCAGACCGTCGTGGAGCTCGAGCCGGGCCAGCGAACAGAGGTGCGGTTCCTCCTCGGCCAGGGCGGGAGCCGGGAGGAGGTCCAGTCCCTGGTCGAACGCTACCGCACGACGAGCTGCGATCAGCTCCTCGCGGAGGCTCGCGAGCGGTGGGATCGCCTGCTGGGCGCGGTGCAGGTGAGGACACCGGATCGCTCGATGAACCTCCTGCTCAACCGCTGGCTCCTGTACCAGACCGTCTCTTGCCGGATCTGGTCGCGGTCGGCGCTCTACCAGGCGGGTGGCGCCTACGGGTTCCGCGATCAGCTCCAGGACGTGCTGGCTCTGATGACGACCCGGCCCGACATCACGCGCGAGCACATCCTGCGGGCCGCAGCACGACAGTTCGAGGAGGGCGACGTCCAGCACTGGTGGCACCCGGAGACGGGCCGGGGCGTGCGAACCCGGATCTCCGACGATCGTCTCTGGCTCTCATACGCGGTGATCGAGTACGCGAGATCGACGGGGGACCAGGCCGTGCTCGACGAGCAGGTTCCGTGGCTCGAAGGGCCGCCCCTTGACGATGGGCAGCAGGAAGCGTACTTCGAGCCGTCCGAATCGGAGCGCCGGGACACGCTGTTCGAGCATTGTGCGCGGGCCATGGACCGCAGCCTCGAGCTGGGCGGCCGCGGCCTGCCCCTGATCGGGGCCGGGGACTGGAACGACGGCATGAACCGGGTCGGCCACGAGGGCCGCGGCGAGAGCGTCTGGCTGGGCTGGTTTCTGCTCGTCAACTCGAGGGGACTCGCCGGCATCGCCGAGCTCCGCGGAGAGACCGAGCGAGCCAGCCGCTGGCGCAGGACCGCAGCCTCCCTGGAGGTGGCGCTGGACCGGGAGGCCTGGGACGGAGCGTGGTACCGGCGCGCGTTCTTCGACGACGGGACGCCGCTGGGCTCGACGCAGAACGACGAGTGCCGGATCGACTCCATCTCCCAGTCCTGGGCGGTCCTCGCGGGCGCCGGGGACCCTGACCGGGCGCGGCAGGGCATGGACGCCGTGAACCGTCTGCTGGTGAGGCCGGCAGATCGGCTTCTGCTGCTGCTCTCCCCACCCTTCGACCGGACGCCTCTCGACCCGGGCTACATCAAGGGATACCCCCCGGGAATACGCGAGAACGGCGGCCAGTACACGCACGCAGCAACCTGGTCTCTCTTGGCCTTCGCAAGGCTGGGCGACGGCGACAAGGCCGCCGAGCTGTTCGGCCTGATCGACCCCATCCGCCACGCCAGCACTCCGGACGGCGTCTCGAGGTACAAGGTCGAGCCCTACGCCGTCGCCGCAGACGTGTACTCCGAATCGCCTCACGTGGGGCGAGGAGGATGGACCTGGTACACGGGGGCCGCGGGCTGGCTGCACCGCGTCGCGTTGGAAGGGATTCTCGGCTTCGAGAAGCGAGGCGACGCTCTCCACCTCGATCCCTGCATCCCCCGAGGGTGGCCGGGCTTCGAGATCGCCTACCGGTACGGCGCCGCCCTCTACCAGATCACCGTTGACAACCCACGAGGAGTCTGCCGCGGAGTCTCCAGGATCAGCCTCGACGGCATCCAGCTCGCGACCCGAGGGCCCGTTCCGCTCGTCGACGACGGCCTCGAGCACCGGGTCGAGCTGGTGCTGGGATGAGATCGGTCCGATGCTCCCGGTTGCAGACGTGGCAGAGTACTTGCAGAGATAATGTTCAGGGGGCGGCGAACTTGGATTCACGATCACAGAACGACAAACTGCGGTGCATCTGATGAACGAAGCGACTCTCGACCACAAGCAGATCCTCGATCAAGAGAACTGGCGCAGGCTCCTGGAACCCTACAAGCGCTCCAGCACTCGCGCCGCAGTGGTGCAGTTGGTCGACACGGCGGTCCCGTTCGTTCTCCTCTGGTACTTGATGGCGAAGAGCGTCCCGATCTCCTATCTGCTGACCCTCGCGCTGGCGGTGCCGACGGCGTTCCTGCTGGTCCGGCTGTTCATCCTGCAGCACGACTGCGGCCACGGCTCGTTCTTCCCGTCGCGCGTCGCCAATCACGTGGTCGGCTCGATTCTGGGTGTCGTGACGCTGTTCCCCTATGGGTACTGGCGGCGCACTCACGCCATGCACCACGCGACTTCGGGCAACCTCGAGCGCCGAGAGCTGGGCGACATCAAGACCTACACGGTGCGTGAGTACCGCGCCTTCTCGCCGCTGCGTCGATGGCTCTACCGGCTGTATCGCCATCCGCTGGTCCTGCTCGGCTTCGGCCCCTTCTACCAGTTCGTCCTCAAGCACCGCTTCCCCTTCGACATCCCGTGGTCGTGGAAGCGCGAGTGGGCGAGCGTCGTGGCGACCAACGTCGGAATCGCGGCGGTCTTCGGCGCGCTGGCGTGGAGGTTCGGCTGGTCCACGGTCCTGCTCGTGCACCTGCCGATCATCTTGATCGGCGGCGCGAGCGCGGTCTTCCTGTTCTACGTCCAGCACCAGTTCGACGACACCTACTGGGAGCACCAGGAGGGGTGGGACTTCTACAGTGCCGGGGTCCACGGCAGCTCGTTCCTCGATCTGCCGCGGCCGCTGCACTGGCTGACCGGGAACATCGGCTACCACCACATCCACCACCTGGTCAGCCGCATCCCCAATTACCGCCTCGCTCAGTGCTTCGACGAGGTCCCCGGGCTGCAGCGGGTCACGCGTCTCAGTCTCGGGCAGGGCGTGCGCTGTCTCGGCCTCAAGCTGTGGGACGAGGAGACCCGGACGCTCGTTGGCTTCGACGCCGTCCGGAGCGTGGATGCGCGAGGGGCGCTCTCACCGGCCAGGGCCGCCCGCGGGCCCGAGACGGCGGACGGCTGAGGTGGCACGCCAGCGGCCCGCGACGACCTCGAACAGCGCACGGCGGCGAGCCTTGAGCGGCTGGGAGAACGAGGGTGGCAGCGTCGACCCGACAGAGCGCGCCGGGGATGACGCGAACCCCACGACGCTCTCCCGGTCGCCGGCAACCAATGATTCGGCGAGAGTCCCCGTCCGAGCAGCTCAGGAGCCTGCGCGATCCGACCGCAACCTCTACCGGGCGACGGGCCGGACGCGGTGATCACGCTCCGCCGGGCGAGGGAGCGCCACCACGATCGCAGCCGCGGACGAGACGCCTGGCTCACCTTCTTCTCGGAGGGGCGGTCCAATGACGGGGGATCCAGTCCGCTCGCCAACGGCTTCGGCTCGCTCGAGATCCTCGACGAAGCATGGCTCCCACCGGGGGGCAGCGCTGGCGACCACTCTTCTCGCGACGCGCAGATCGTCACTTTCGTCCGCACGGGCGACCTCGCCTGGGGGGACTCGCTGGGGCACTCGGGTTTGATCCAGGCCGGCGAGGCATGACGGCGGGGCGACAGCTTCGTCACCACGAATCGAATGCGTCGTCGACCGCCGCCGTGCAATTCTTCCAGATCTGTCTGCGTCCGTCGCAAGCAGACCTCGAGCCCTGCGCTGAACAGAAGCGCTTCAGCGCAGCGCAGCGTCGAGGCAGGCTGTGCGTCGTCGGCTCGCCCGACCGTCGTCGAGGGTCCCTCCTCATCCACCAGGACGCGCTCGTGTACACGGCCCTGCTCGACCCCGGGACCCACGTGGTTCACGAGCTCCCGCCGGGGCGAAGCGCCTGGCTGCACGTGGTGGCGGGAGAAGCGGCGCTCGGAGACCTGGTCCTGACCACCGGCGATGGCGCGGGCTTCACCGGCGAGCGCGCGGTGTCGCTCACGGCGCGGCTCGAGACCGAGATCCTGCTGCTCGACCTGTGCGACGAGATTCCGGCGTCGCCGGTCGCGGCGAGCCCCCGCGAGAGTCCAGCCGCGTCTTCAGGGTCTCGACGGGCTTTGGAATCGTCGCAGGACGCCGAGAACGGGAAGGCCCAGCCGCGTAGCGGAAACCGATCGCGCCGTCGAGCTGGGGTCGAGCCTGCGAACACAGGCTTGGACACGCTCTGGCAGGCTTTCGAGGACTGCTGCGGAGGAACCTGGGCCCCGCGGGGCCTGCAGCCTCCTCACGGCGTGCACCCGGATCGTCCATAATCGTGAGCTACGGGCGGACGGCTCCGGCCCGGGCCTCTCTTCGCTGACGCCAGCGCTCTTCGGCCCTCCGGGAATTGACCAACCGGTCGGTAGAAGTGATAGCCTGGAGGTCTCGCTCACAGGTTTCCCGAAACAGTCCGGAGCCGCCATGAACTTCGACTTCGACGACGCACAGAAGGCCCTGAAGAAGCAGACCCGCGACATGCTCAAGGCGGTCTGTCCCCCGGAGGTTCCGCGCCGCATCCTGGAGGGCGACGAACCCTACGCCGAGGAGGTCTGGCGCGCGCTGATCGACATGGAGGCGCCGGCCACCGCGATCCCCGAGCAGTACGGCGGCATCGGGTTCGGCTACCTCGAGCTGTGCGTCATCGCCGAGGAGCTGGGGCGTTCGCTCGCTCCCACCCCGTTCTCCTCGTCGGTCTACCTGGCGACCGATTCGATCCTGCTCGCCGGCTCCGAAGAGCAGAAGCAGGAGCACCTGCCGAAGCTGGCGAAGGGCGAATCGATCGGGACCTTCGCCTACTCCGAGGGCACAGGCGCGCTGACCGCGGACGGCCTTGCGACCCGTCTCGCCTCGGGCAAGCTCACCGGCGTCAAGAACCCGGTCCCGGACGGCGACGTCGCCTCGATCTGCGTGGTCCTCGCCGCGTCGAGCGACGGCCCGGTCCTCGCCTTGGTCGATCTCGGCGGCGAGGGCGTCTCGCGCCGGCCGGTCGAGACCCTCGACCCCACCCGCTCCCACGCGGAGATCACCTTCGACGGAGCTCCCGCCGAGGTGCTGGGCGCCGGCGGCGACGGCTGGGCGCTCAAGGATCGGCTGTTCGATCGCGCCGCGGTGCTGTTCGCGATGGAGCAGCTCGGCGGCGCCGACGCCTGCCTGGCGATGGCCGTGGACTACGCCAAGGGGCGCTATGCCTTCGGCCGGCCGATCGGCTCGTTCCAGGCGATCAAGCACAAGCTCGCCGATCTCTACATCAACAACGAGCTGGCGCGCGCCAACTGCTACTACGGCGCGTGGGCTCTCTCCACCAGCACCCCCGAAGCCACCGCACCCGAGCTGCGCACGGCGGCGGCAGCAGCCCGCGTCGCGACCATCGAGGCCTACCACCAGGCCGCCAAGGAAAATATCCAGACCCACGGCGGCATCGGCTTCACCTGGGAGTCCGACTGCCACCTCTACTACCGGCGCTCCAAGCTGCTGGCGCTCGCGCTCGGCGGGGCCCGGGTGTGGAAGAACCGTCTGATCGACGCGCTCGAAGCGTCGACGGCCAAAGTCGAGCAGCGGGCCGAATTGGCCCACGCCTGAGGGCCATGCCGTCGTCTTCGGCCGGCGCCCGCGCGCGCTCTGGAGAACCCGCGGAGACCGCACCGCGAATCTTCGACAGCTTCTCGCATCCGGGAGAACCGCGATGGACTTCAACGACACCCCCCAAGAGGCCGAGTTCCGCGCCCAGGTCCGCGCCTGGCTGAGCAAGAACGCAAAGCCGCTGGTCGGCCGCCCCACCGTCAGCCGGCGCCTCGACTCCACCGAGGGCATGGCGATCGCCAAGGAGTGGCAGACCAAGAAGGCCGACGCCGGTTTCGCGTGCCGTCACTTCCCGAAGGAGTACGGCGGCCAGGGCCGGCCCGTGATCGAGACCGTCATCTACGAACAGGAGGAGGAGGACTTCGACGTCCCCTCCGGCTTCTTCGAGATCGGCCTCGGTATGTGCGCTCCGGTGCTCGTGCAGTATGCGACCGAGGAGCAGAAGCAGCGCTTCGTGCCGCCGATGGTGCGCGGCGAGGAAGTCTGGTGCCAGCTCTTCTCCGAGCCCGGCGCGGGCTCCGATCTCGCCGGCCTGCGCATGCGCGCCGAGCAGCAGGGGGACGAGTGGGTGGTCAACGGTCAGAAGGTCTGGACCTCGGGCGCCCACTACTCCGACTGGGGGATCCTGGTCACCCGCCACGACCCGACGCTGGCCAAACACAAGGGACTCACCTTCTTCTTCGTCGACATGAAGTCACCCGGCATCGAGATCCGGCCGATCCGCCAGATCTCGGGGGGGTCGAACTTCAACGAGGTCTACTTCACCAACGTCCGCATCCCCGACGCGCAGCGCCTGGGCCAGGTCGGCGAGGGCTGGCAGGTCTCGATCATTACGCTGATGAACGAGCGCCTCGCGGTCGGCGGCGCGCCGCCCCCCGACGCCGACGAGATCCTGCGTCTCGCCTGCCAGATCACCCTCGAGGACGGGCAGCCAGCGATCCGTGACACCGCCGTTCGCGAGCGGATCGCCGAGTGGTACGTCCAGGCCGCCGGGCTCGAGCACATCCGCTCGCGCACCATGACCGCGCTCTCGCGCGGTCAGACCCCGGGACCGGAGGCCTCGATCACCAAGGTGGTCTCCGCCAACAAGCTACAGGCGATCTCGTCGTTCGGCACCGACCTGATGGGGGTGGCGGGCAGCCTGTCCGATCCCGCGACGACCCTCGAGCAGGGGTTGTTCCAGACCGGCTATCTGTACGCTCCCGGGCTGCGCATCGCGGGCGGCACCGACGAGATCCTGCGCAACGTCATCGCCGAGCGAGTCCTCGGCCTGCCCGGCGACGTCCGGGTCGACCGCGACAGGCCGTTCAACGAGGTCCCGACGGGGTCCTGATCCCGCTCTCCCCTGCGCCCGTCACCCGTCGCCCGGCCGAACCCGAAGGAGCCACCATGACCGACGCCTACATCTACGATGCCGTCCGCACTCCGCGAGGCCGCGGCAAACAGGACGGAGCGCTGCACGAGGTCACCGCCCTGCGCCTCGCCACGCAGGTGCTCGAGGCGGTGCGCGACCGCAACGACCTCGACACCTCGAAGGTGGACGACGTGATCCTGGGCTGCGTCAGCCCGGTCGGCGAGCAGGGCACAGACATCGCGCGCATGGCGGTGCTCAACGCCGAGTACGCCGACTCGGTCGCCGGTGTCCAGATCAACCGCTTCTGCGCGTCGGGTCTCGAGGCGACCAACATGGCGGCCGCCGAGATCATGTCGGGGGCCGCCGATCTGACGATCGGCGGCGGTGTCGAGTCGATGAGCCGGGTGCCGATGGGCTCCGACGGCGGCGCCATGGCCGCCGATCCCGAGCTGGCGATCAAGACCTACTTCGTGCCACAGGGGATCAGCGCCGACCTGATCGCGACCAAGTACGGTTTCAGCCGCGACGACGTCGACTCCTACGCGGTCGAGAGCCAGCGGCGCGCCCACGACTCGTGGTCCGACGGGCGCTTCGGCAGGAGCATCGTGCCGGTCAGGGACCGCAACGGCCTCGAGATCCTCGGCCACGACGAGCACATGCGCCCTGGGACAACGCTCGAGTCGCTCGCGAGCCTGCGGCCCGCCTTCGCCGACATGGGTCAGCAGTACGGCTTCGACTCGGTCGCGGTGCAGCGATACCCCGAGGTCGAGCGGATCGAGCACGTCCACCACGCCGGCAACTCGTCGGGGATCGTCGACGGCGCCGCCGCGGTCCTGCTCGGCTCGAGGGCGGCCGGCGAGGCGGCCAGCCTCCAGCCGCGAGCGCGGATCAAGGCCTACGCCTCGATCGGCTCGGAGCCCTGCATCATGCTCACCGGACCCGGCCTGGTCACCGAGAAGGTGCTGCGGCGCGCCGGCATGGAGGTCGCGGACATCGACCTCTACGAGCTCAACGAGGCCTTCGCCGCGGTCGTCCTGCGCTACATGCAGCAGCTCGACATCCCCCACGAGAAGATCAACGTCAATGGCGGCGCGATCGCGATGGGGCATCCGCTGGGAGCGACCGGAGCCATGATCCTGGGCACGGTCCTCGACGAGCTCGAACGCCGAGATCTCGGCACCGCACTGGTGACGCTGTGCGTGGGTGCGGGGATGGGCACCGCGACGATCATCGAGCGCGTTTGACGGCTCGGCCGTCGATCTGAAGAACACCGCGACGTCCGCGCTCCGGGCGTCTCCACTCTCCGGCCTTCCCGAGGTGTCGCCATGGAGAACCTGAGCTACGCAAAGGACGCCGACGGCGTCGCCACGATCACCTGGGACATGCCCGGGCGCTCGATGAACGTGTTGAACGAGGCGTCGCTGCGCGAGTTCGCCGAATGCGTCGAGAAGGCGTGCGGCGACGACGAGGTGAGAGGCATCGTCATCACCTCCGGCAAGCCGGCGTTCATCGCCGGCGCCGACCTGACGATGCTCGGGTCGGCGAGCGTCGGCGGAGGCGGAGGCCGTCCGGCCAGCCGCGAGGAGCGCGCCAAGGCCCTCTACGAGAGCAACGTGGCCTTCAACATGCTGCTGCGCAAGCTCGAGACCTGCGGCAAGCCGGTCGCGGCGGCAATCAACGGCACTGCGCTGGGCGGCGGTTTCGAGATCTGCCTCGCCAGCCACTACCGCGTGGTCGCCGACGACCCCAGGATCCAGATCGGGCTGCCCGAGGCCAAGGTCGGCGTGATGCCGGGGGGCGGCGGCACCCAGCGTCTCCCCCGCCTGATCGGCGCCATGCAGGCGCTGCCGCTCATGCTCCAGGGGCGCACCCTCGATCCGAAGTCTGCCCAGGGGCAGGGGCTGGTGCACAAGGTGGTGCCCGGCGACGAGCTGCTCGCCGCAGCCCGGCACTGGGTGCTCGAGGAGGGCACCGCCACGCAGCCGTGGGACGCCTCCGGCTACAGGATCCCGGGCGGCACCCCTTACTCCAAGCAGGGGCTGCCGGTGTTCATGATGGGCAACGCCATGCTGCGCAAGGAGAGCTTCGGCAAGTACCCCGCGCAGAAGGCCATCATGCAGGCGGTCTACGAGGGCCTGCAGGTGCCGATCGAGGCCGGGCTGCGCATCGAGTCGCGGCTGTTCACCAACGTGCTGATGTCGCCGGTGGCACGCGCCATGATGCGTTCGCTCTTCCTGTCGATGCAGGAGCTCGACAAGGGGGCCCGGCGCCCGCAAGACGTGCCCAGGACCGACGTCGCCAAGCTCGGCGTCCTGGGCGCCGGCATGATGGGGGCCGGGATCGCCTACGTCTCGGCGCGCGCCGGCATCGAGGTCACGCTCCTCGACACCGAGCTCGAGAACGCCGAGCGAGGCAAGCAGTACTCGGCCGACCTGATGGACAAGCGGATGCTCAAGGGGCGCGCCACCCCGGCCGAGCGCAACGTCCTGCTCGAACGCATCCATCCCACCATCGACTACGCCGACCTCGCCGGCTGCGACCTGGTGATCGAGGCGGTGTTCGAGGATCGCGCGATCAAAGCCGACGTGACGAGGAAGGCCGAGGCCGTGATCGGAGAGGACGCGGTGTTCGGCTCGAACACCTCGACCCTGCCGATCTCGGGGCTGGCCGAAGCCTCGGCGCGCCCGACGAGCTTCATCGGCATCCACTTCTTCTCGCCGGTCGACCGCATGCAGCTGGTCGAGATCATCGTCGGCGAGCAGACCGGCGAACGCGCCCTCGCCACGGCCATGGACTACGTGCGCAAGATCAGGAAGACGCCGATCGTGGTCAACGACAGTCGCGGCTTCTACACCAGCCGCTGCTTCGGCACCTACGTCGGCGAAGGGCTGGCGATGCTCGCCGAGGGCATCCCGCCGGCCCTGATCGAGAACGTGGGCCGGCAGAGCGGGATGCCGCGCGCGCCGCTCGAGATGAACGACGACGTGGCCCTCGACCTCGGCTGGAAGGTGCGCCAGCAGACCAGGAAGGACCTCGGTGGCCGGTACGTCGAGACGCCGGCCGACAAGATCCTCGAGAAGATGGTGGTCGAGCTCGAGCGCTTCGGGCGCAAGAACAAGAAGGGCTTCTACGAGTACCCCGAGGGAGCCCCCAAGCGCCTGTGGTCCGAGCTCGCAGAGCTGGTCGAGGAGACCACCGGCAACCCGCAGCAGACCGACCCGCCTCCGCCCGCCTTGCTCGAGCGGCGCCTGCTCTACATCCAGGCGCTCGAGGCGGCCCGCTGCTTCGAAGAGCAGGTGGTCACCGACGTGCGGGACGCCGACGTCGGAGCCATCCTGGGCTGGGGCTTCGCGCCCTGGAGCGGCGGCCCGCTGTCGCTGATCGACACGGTCGGAGCCAAGACCTTCGTCGCGCAGTGCGACGAGCTCGCGGAGCGATTCGGCGAACGCTTCCGGCCCAACGCCCTGCTCCGCGAGATGGCCGAGCGTGACGAGACCTTCTACCGGCGCTTCGCTCCGGGCAGAGCGGCAGGGGCGGCGGCGTAGCCAAGGAACCGGTCGGCACCCAGCCGCAATCCGTCAATCCTCCTCGGCCTCGCGCACGGTGAGCACCGGACAGGCCACCTGGCTCAGCACGTTCTCGGCCACGCTGCCCAGCAGCCAGCGAGTCGGCCCGCTCGCGCCGGCGCTGGCCTGGACCAGGAGATCGGGCTCGCTCTGCGCCGCGTGCTCGACGATGGTCAGCACCACCGGACCCTCGACCACGGTGAGCGTGGAGCGATCGGGGTCGAGCCCGGCCTCGTCACGAAGCTCCGCCAACCGCTCCGAGGCCTCCTCGGTGACCTCGCCGATTGGGATCGGCGGCAGCTCGGGGTACGCCGCGTAAGCGACCATCGGCGTCGGCGCCACCACGTGCAGGAGCTCGACCGAGGCGCCGGTCCATCTCGCGAACCGCGCTGCGAGAGCAGTCGCCAGCGCCGAACGCGGGCCCAGATCCACCGGGACCAGGATGGCGCCGCGGTCGTTCCCCGCGGGCGCCTCCGAGCCCCGCACCGTCAGGACCGGGCAGGGCGCATGCCGCACCACCTCCTGGGCGACGCTGCCGAGAGCGAGCTTGCGCCATCCCCGCCGGCCATGGGTCGCCATCACGATCAGGTCGGCGCCCTGGTCCGCCGCGTACTGCACGACCTCGGGGGCCGCCGCTACCCCCCGCCGGACCGCCCGCTGCACCTCGAGATCCTCGTCGGTGCCGGCCTCGATCAGACCGTCGAAGAGCTGCCCCGTGTACTGGCCGAGCGCCTCGACGTACTCGTCGAGCTTGGGAAAGCGAACCGCGGCGTCGGTGACGTGAGCGTGCAGCACGTCCACGTAGAGCACGTGGAGCTCGGCGCCGAACGTCCGCGCGAGTTGGGCAGCGTAGGGCAGAGCATCCTTCGACTCGCTGGAGAAGTCGGTGGGAAACAGGACTCGCTCGAAGGGTTCCACGGTGTCTCCCTCTCTGGCTGGCGGGCTGGCTCGAGCCGAGTGGCCCGGTCCTCGACCGATGGGCTCGAAGTCTCGCTCAGTTCCGGGTCGCGCACAAACCGGCGCGGGAGCGTCGCCGCCGATCTCCTCGCTGGCGACCTGGAGACGAGGACGGAGGGCGGACCCGTTGCGATCGGGCTCAGCCGCCCTCTGGCCGAGTGGGCTCCGCGGCCCCGGCATCGAGTCCCTGCCGCAGCACGCGCCAGAGGTAGAGCAACGATCCGACGAAAGTGAGGGCGGCGCCCAGCAGGAAGAGCGTGAAGGTCAGCGGGTGCGACCGCGGCAGGCTGACGACCTGGATGATCAGCCCGGCGAGCACGAGCAGGGCTGGAGCGTCGAGGTTTCCGGTGAAACGCCGCATCACGGCCCCTCCCCCACTGTCGACATCGCCGCGGCGGTCTCCCAATCGATGTCGTGAACCGGGCCGTGACAGTCCAGGCACGAGGTCTCCTCGGCGAGCAGCTCGGCCTGCATCTCGGCGTGCAGCTCGTTCTCCTCGTAGCTCTTCGCGCCGGCGTGACAGTGCAGACACTCGCGGTTGCGGTAGGGCTCGTAGAGCTCGATCGGGTACTCCGCGGTCCCGAAGTAGTAGACCAGCATGTGCCGGACACCCGACCACTTCGCCTTCAGGTCGCCGTACATGGCGTAGGTGGTATGACAGGTGAAGCAGGCATGGTCGCCGTCGATCAGCCGGTTCTGGAAGTGCACCGCCGGCAGCAGCTCCGAGTCCTCGGCGGTCAGGCTCGCACCGTAAGGCTCCATCACGTGGCAGGTCAGGCAGAACTCCGTGCTCTTCGACTGCTCGAGGTGGTAGCTGGCGCCCCCGGCGGTGAGCAGCATCGGCAGGAGGAAGAGTCCCAGGAACGGCATCGCGCGGCCCGCGATGGTCCGCCCCTTCGGACCCACGACCACGATGACCACCACCAGGCCGGCCGCGACCAGCAGCAGGGCGACGAGCAGGAGCACGTTCAGGATCTGGAATCCCTTTCGGTCGACCCGGGCTCGGTGCCGGTGCCGACGTCCCCCTCGCGCACGGTCAGGACCGGACAGGCGACGTGGCTGACGATGTTCTCGGCGACGCTGCCGAGCAGCCAGCGGGTCGGCCCGCTCAGCCCAGCGCTGGCCTGGATCAGAAGATCGGGCTCCACCTCCCGCGCGCGGTCGAGGATGGTGAGGACCACCGGACCCTCGATCACGGTCAGGTCGCAGGACGACGGATCGAGACCGGCCTCGTCCCGCAGCTCCGCCAGCCGTCTCTCCGATTCCTCGCGCACCTCGACCACCGGCATCGGCGGCAGCTCGGGATAGGCGGAGTAGGCGATCACGGGCGTCGGCGCCACCACGTGGAGCAGCTCGACCCTCGCCCCGGTCGAGCGGGCGAAGCGGGCCGCCTGCTCGACGGCGAGCCGCGAGCGGGGGCTGAGGTCGACCGGCACCAGGATCGTGCCGCGGTCGAAACCCTGGGGCGCCTGCGACCCGCGCACCGTGAGCACCGGGCAGCCGGCGTGCCGCACCACCTCCTGCGCCACGCTGCCGAGGGCCAGCTTGCGCAGCCCCCGCCGGCCGTGAGTCGCCATCACGATCAGGTCGACCCCCTGATCCGTCGCGTACTGGACGATCTCCGGGGCGGCCGAGACCGCTCTGCGCACCGCGCGACGCACCTCGAGATCGTCGCCCAGCCCGGTCGCGAGCAGACCGTCGAAGAGCTGCCCGGTGTACTTGCCGAGCGCCTCGACGTACTCGTCGAGCTTCGGGAAGCGCAGAGCCGCATCACTCACGTGGCCGTGCAACACGTCGACGTAGAGGACGTGGAGCTCGGCGCGGAAGGTCCCGGCGAGCTGCGCCGCATAGGGCAGCGCCGCCTTCGACTCGTCCGAGAAGTCGGTCGGAAACAGAATTCTCTCGAAAGGACGCATCCCCCCCTCCTCTCTTCCCTATCCGGCGGTGGCCTCGCCGGCGGGAACCACCAGCACCGGGCGAGTCGCGTGGCGAATCACGCGGTCGGCGGTGCTGCCGAGCAGCAGGCGCCCGATCGCACCATGGCCGTGGGAAGCGATCACCACCAGGTCGGCCTGCCAGCGGTCGGCGCAGTCCTGGATCACTTCCGCCGGGTCGCCTTCCACGATGCAGGTCTCGACCGCGCAACCGTCGAAGATCTCCGCGCACCACCGGGCCGCCGCCTCCTCGGCGAGACCCCGGTGGGTCGCCTGGACCTGCCGCCGGGTCTTCTCGTCGATCAGCGGATGCACCCGATCCTCGACCGCGTGCACCACCACGATCCCGCTGCCGAGCGCGCGGGCGAGACGTGCTGCCTCTCGCGCCGCGGCCTCCGATGCCGGCGAGAAGTCGGTCGCCACGACGATCCACCGCTGTGTGCTCATGTGCGAATCGCTCCGATCTACCGTTCGATCACGAGTCACGCCGCGCGTCGGCCATCGCACTCTCCACCCGCCGGGTCAACGCGGCGCCCAGGAACGGCTTCTCGAAGAAGTCGGCGGCGCCTTCGCGCAGAGCCTGGACGGCCAGGTGGACGTCGGGCGACGAAGCTAACACGACGACCGCCACCTTCCCACTCGTCCGTCGTTGGACCGCGCGCAGCACGTCGAGTCCCGAGGTGTCGGGAAGATCGGTGTCGACCAGCACGCACCCAGGGGCCGTCAGGTCGCTCTGCGCGAGGAAGTCCTCGCCGTATCGGAACGTCCCGAGCTCGACCGGCAGGTGCCGCAACAGCCAGGAGACCGACGCCTGGATCGCTGGATCGGGATCGACCAGCCAGACCCGAAAGGGTCCCAGCGGCGCACGGCTCCGTAAATCGCTCTCGCCATTCACGGTCGACGGAGCGGTGGCAGAAGAGGGCCGAGGCGGCTGCGGTTCGGCCCGTGAGTGCCGGGCCGCGAGCCCGCTCACTCCCCCTCCGCCAGCAGCCGAACGAAGTCCGACTCGGTGAGGATGCCGACCAGTCGGCCACCCGCCACCACCGGCAGGCAGCCGTACTTGTTCTCGAACATCGTCTGCGCGGCGGCGCGGATGTCGTCGCTCGGCTCCACCGTTGCGACGTCCTCGGTCATCACCGTCTCGATCCGCGTTCCCTGCAGGAAGTCGTTGCGCGCGCTCAGGGGCAGGGTCGCCGTTCCATCGGTGGCGCGCGCCAGATCGCGCTGGGAAACGACCCCGACCAGGTTGCCGGAGTGGTCGACGATCGGCACGTGCCGGATGTCGTGCTCCCACATCAGCTCCTGGAGCTCTCTGAGGCTCGCATCGGCGCCCAGGCTGAACACGCGGTCGGTCATGAGATCTGCAACGGTCATTGCGGGTCGGCTCGTCGGGTCGTGATCTCTCCTTCGGCATCATGCAGCAAGGTCCGTGACCGTCGCCATCCGGACATGGATCGGGGCCCGTACGTAGATCCCGTAGTCGCCGCCGATCGCGACCGCCTCAGGACGATCCCCTCGACGCGATGGCGCGGACGATGTCTCGCGATGTCACGATGCCCACCATTCGGCCGCGCGACACCACCAGGGCGCAGTCCGAGGCGGTGCTCATCAGGAGCTCCGCGAGCTCGCGCAGCCGGGTGCCCGGCTCGACCTGCGGGACCCGCTTGATCATCACCTCAGAGGCCGATGCCGGGCTGGGGCTCGATTCGAGGTGCATCGCGCGATGCCAGGAGCGCTCGGAGAGGACGCCCAGGGGCCGTCCCTCGTGGTCCTCCACCGGTACGTGTCGGACGTGACGCCAGTCCATCACGGCGAAGGCCAGGCTCGCGGCGTCCTCGGGTGCGACGGTGTAGAGATCACCCGTCATCAGCTCCTCCACCGGCCGGTTCCTCCAGCGCCCCAGCGTCTGGGAGAACGCGCTGGCGCCGACGTCCGGCATCCCGGCCTCCGCCAGGAGCTGCGAGATCGGCTGCCGATGCAGCGGCTCGACGCCCTTCTGGACCTCGAGCAGCCGCCGGGTGAGCTCGAGCAGACCCTCGCCTCCCGAGGATTCCTCGGCGTCGTCGAGGGCCGCCAACATCCAACGCGAGGGCGTCAGCCCGCATGAGACCCGCTCCACGATGCAGCCGAGGTAGCGCTCGACGTGCTCCGAGGGCACCTCGAGGCGGGAGAGGCCGTCGGCGGCCGCCGGGACGAGACGCTCGAGGAGGAGCTTCCGGGCGTCGAGCTTCTCGCCGTCGAGCCAGGCGAGCGGCACCTCGAGGCCGAGTCGAGCGGCATCGATCAGGTTGGACCTGGCCGAGCGAAACGGCAGGCGGGAAGCCGGATCGCCGATCTGGCGCGGGAGCTCGGCCAGCAGGCCGTAGAACAGAGCGGCGTTCGCCACCTCGTCGAGCACGGTCGGACCGGAGGGCAGGACGCGGTTCTCGATGCGGACGTGGGGCACGCCGTCCGTGACCCCGTAGCACGGGCGGTTCCAGCGCCAGATCGTGCTGCCGTGCAGCGACAGCGACTCCAGCCGCGGAACCTCGCCAGAGCGCAGCCGCTCCATCGAGTCCTCGGGGGCCTCGAGCACGAGCATGGGGCGGTAGCGAGCGACGTTGTCGCGAAACACCTCGAGACAGCTGCGCTGCAGCCAATCCGAGCCGAAGCCGACCCTCGGCTGGAGGCCGCGCGCCCGCTCCCCTTCGGTGCGCGAGTCGATCGCGCGCTCGAAGAGAGCGACCCGCGTCTCGTGCCAGAGCCGGCGCCCGCAGAACAGCGGCGAGGCCGTCGCGGCCGCGAGCATCGGCCCGGTGATCAGCTGGGCGAGGTTGTAGGTCACCGCGAAGTCCGACGGCGCCACCTGGAGATGGAGCTGCAGGCTGCAGTTCGCGCTCTCGGGCATGGGGTGATCGAAGGTCGCCTCGAACTGCTCGACGCCCCGGATGAAGATCGAGAAAGGACGGCCGCCGCGCAACCTGAGCGCGGCGCGGGTCAGCGCGCGGTAGCGCGGCTCCTCGCTCATGTTCTCGAGTGTCAGGTCCTCCTCGCGCAGGCTGGGGAGAATCCCGACCAGCAGCGGATGGGCCCCATAGCTGCGGGCGACGATCCCGACCGCCTGGACGGCGTTCCTCAGCCGGTCCTCGATCTCGCCGAGGAAGTCCCCTCCGAGCGGGACCGGTTTGAGGTTGGCCTCCAGGTTGAACAGGGCGAGCTCGGAGGTGAAGCGGCTGTCGAGCTGACTGAGCACCCGCGCCGCCACCGGCAGCGGTCGTCCTCCCGCCCCGACCAGGAACAGCTCCTGCTCAGCTCCGGCGTGCAGCCGGGGCGACGCCATCCGCGGATCGTCGAGCAGGCGCTCGAGCGCCTCGAGGTCCCGGAGCAGGGCCGCCGTGAACCGGCGGACCTCCCCGGGGTCGTCGCTTCCCTTTGCTGCGTGCTGTCCCACTGCTCGAATCTCGGAGCCACGGCCTTGGAGGCACGACCTCGGAGCCTCGGCGAGTCCCGCCGGCCAATGCCTAGGAGCGGACTCTACTTGTCAGCCAGCCCGTTCCGGCTCCCTAGGAGCCCCTAGCCGCGCCTCGGTTTCTCCGGAGTGGACACTCTCTCGCGGATCCGACCGCACTCTCACAGCCGATCGGCACCGTCCGGAACCAGCGGCTCAGGCGTCCTGTTGCTGCTCGAGGGCCACGGCCATGCGCACGAGGTGGGCGAGCGACTCCGCCGCCATCTTTTCCATCACCTGCGCTCGATGGATCTCGACCGTCCGCTGGCTGATCCCCAAGCGGCTCGCGACGACCTTGTTGGCTTGGCCGGCGACCACCAGCTCCATCACCTCTCGCTCGCGCGGGGTCAGCTTCTCGTAGCGCTCGGCGAGCTGCTCGACCCGCTCCTCTAGGCTCCGGCCCGCGGCGTCCTGCCTCAGAGCCGCGTGGATGCGGTCGAGCAGCTCCTGGTGAGGAAACGGCTTGGTCAGGAAATCGTACGCCCCGGCCTTGAGCGCTGTCACCGCCATCGGTACGTCGCCGTGACCGGTGATGAACAGGATCGGCCAGTGGGCACCACGCACGCCGAGCTCACGCTGGAGCTCCAGCCCGCTCATGCCGGGCATCCGGATGTCGAGCACCAGGCATCCCTCGCGCTCGAGCCGGGCCTGCTCGAGGAACTCGCTGGCGGAGGCGAATCCCTCGACCTGCAGGCCCACCGACGTACACAGCATCTCGAGCGAATCGCGAAAGCTGTCGTCGTCGTCGACGATGAACACTGTCGGTCCCGGCTCTTCGCTCACGGCGCCTCCTTCTCCTCCGACGGCTCCTCCGACGGCCCCTCCGACGGCTCCTCGGCACTCTGCTCGGCTGGCCGTTCGATCGGCAGCGTGAACTTGAACTCCGTGCCTGCACCCTCCGGGTTCGGCTCGAACCACAACCGGCCCCCGTGCGCGGAGACGATCGACTGGCAGATCGCGAGTCCCATGCCCATGCCGGACCCCTTGGTCGTCACGAACGGGCTCATGATCTCGCGCGCCACCTCGGGAGCGACCCCCTTGCCCCGATCGCGGACCGCGACCTCGATCTCGCTCTGCAGCGATCGGGTGCGCACCAGCAGCGGCGGCAGCCGGCCGGCCGCACCCAGACGGGCCTCGCGCTCGGCCTCGAAGCCGTTGCGCAGGAGGTTGAGGAGCACCTGCTGGATCTGGATCGGATCGCCGAGCAGCTCCGGGAGATCGGGCGCGAGATCGAGCACGACGCCGGAGTCCACCGTGCTGCCGTCGATCTCGGCGAGACGCACCGCCCTGCGCACCTGCTCGTTGACCTCCATCACCTGCCGCCCACCGCCTTCGCCGCGCGCGAGCCGGCGCAGCCGGCGGATGACCTCCCCGGCCCGTCGCGCCTGTCCGGCGATCTTCTCCAGCACCTCGTCGAGCCTCTGCAGCCCGCCGGCGCCCTGGCGCAGAACGAGCCGCCCCGCTTCGGCATAGTTGGCGATGGCCCCCAGCGGCTGGTTGACCTCGTGCGCGATGCCGGCGGCCATCTCGCCCAACGTCCCGATCCGGTTCAGGTGAGCGAGGCGCTCACGCGCCGCCTGCAGCTCGGCCTCGGCCTGGAGCTCCTGGCTGCGGTCGACCATCTGGACGACGACCTGCGGTTCGTCCGTGATCTGGTCGTTGATCGCGGCGAGGTAGAGGGAGCCTTGCCTGGTCTCGCCGTCGGGGCGCACGCATTCGTAACGCTCGAGCGTCACCTCGGCGCGCTCGGGGGACAGGCCGCCGAGCGCTGCAGCCAGGCGCTCCCGCTGGTCCGGATGCGTCACCGCGCTGAGCAGAGCGCCGACCAGTGTCGCGGCGGAACGCTTCGCCACGCGCTCCCACGCCGCGTTGACCTGCAGGAAGCGGCCTTCGGCGTCGGTCATCGCCGTCGCGATCTGCCCGTTGTCGAACATCCGCTCGATCGCCTCCGTCTGGCGCCGCAGATCGTGCTCGAGCTCGCGCCGAAGCGTCAGGTCGCGGATCAAGCCGACGAAGATCCGCTGCCCGTCGGTGCTGCCTTCGCCGACGGCGAGCTCGATGGGGAACACCGTGCCGTCGCGTCGCTTCGCCTCGACCTCGCGCCCGAAGCCGATGATCCGGGGCTCGCCGCCCGCGAGATACCGCCGCAGGTACTCGGCGTGGTGCGTGGCGTACGGCTCGGGCATCAGGATCTCGACCGGCCCGCCGATCAGGTCCTCGGAGGTCCAGCCGAACAGGCGCTCGATCGCGCGGTTCACGCGCAGCATCCGTCCGTGCTCGTCCATCACGACGACGCCGTCGACGGTCGCCTCGAGCGTCGCCGCGAACAGCTCTCGCCAGTCGAGGTCCATCGCCTCGGGAGGCGCCTTCCCGATCGAGTCAGCCATTCGGCACCGAGCATACCGCTCGCCGCTCGTCGCCGGACCCACTCCTCCTCACCGCGCCTCGCTGCCCGCGGGGGGCGGGTCCGGCCAGCGAGGGAGCTGCTCCCAGAGCGGTGCGAGGCACTTGCTGCCGCACTGCGTCGTGTCGACGCGCACGATGTCGGCCTCCTCGTCCTCATCGATCTCCTGCCAGCGGGCGAGGAACGCGTCGAGGATCTCGAGGCGGGCGTCGCTGACGCTCGCTGCGCCCCCGCTGCTTGCTGCGCCCCCGCTGCGCCGCTGTCGCAACCGCTCCTCCACCACCTCGCGGGAGGCGCGGCACTCCACGAACAGGAAGGGAACCTTCATCGAGTGGGCCAGAGCACGAGCCGCGAGCCGCTCGTCGCGCGAGCGAAAGGAGGCGTCGAGGATCGCGCTGCGCCCCGAGGCGAGCACCACCTCGGCCCGTCGGCGCAGCTCGCAATACACCTTCTCCGTCGTCTCCTCGCTGTAGGCGCCGGTGAAGGCAGGGTCGTCCTGGTGCGTGGCCGGATCGATGCCGACCATGGCCTTGCGCGTCGGATCGGCGGCGATCACCGGAGCAGAGAGCCGCTCGCCGAGCGCTCTCGCGACCGTGCTCTTGCCGGTGGCGATGCTCCCCCCGACCACGATCAGACGCGGCGGCAGCAGGGGGCGCTCGCCGCAGGCCATCGCCAGCCGGAAGTGCCGCCGGGCCCGCCGACGGCTGCGCTCGACGACCTCGTGCGCTCCCCCGGACTCCGCCATCATGCCCAGGACCTTGCCGCGCACGAACGCCCGGTAGCTCTCGTAGAAGTCGGCCAGCGCATACAGGTCGAAGTCGTCGGAGGCCTCGGCGTAGCGGGCGAGCAGCGCCTCCGCCAGATCCACCCGCCCGTGGGCGGCGAGATCCATCGTCAGGAACGCCAGGTCGGCGCAGACGTCGCCGTAGCGGAAGCGATCGTTGAACTCGATGCAGTCGAGGATCGAGAGACGGTCGCGACGCTCGCCCTCGAAGTACAGGTGGTCGAGCCGGAGGTCGCCGTGCCCGTCGCGCACGCGCCCCTGCGCCGCGCGCCGCTCGAGCAGGGATCGGTGTTGCGAGAGGAAGCGGAGCTGCCAATCGCTCAGCTCGGCGGCCTGCGACGGCTGCAGATACTCGAGCAGGAAGGGGGCGACCTGCCGGAAGTTCTCGCGCACGTTGCGCTCGACCATCGCGGAGTCCCCGAACCGGGCGGTCTCCTGGTCGGCGCGCGCCGTTGCATGGAACTCGGCCAGCCGGTGTGCGGTCATCGCGATCTCGCGATGACCGAGGACTCCGGCCGCCAGCAGGGAGTCCGCCCGCGCGTCGTGCGGCAGGCGCCGCATGCGCACCGCCCACTCGACCGCCTCCCCCTCTCCGCCCAGGCGCACCTCGTCGCGAGCCGACGTCCGCGGCTCGTCGCGAGCCGACGTGATGGGCTCGACTCCGAGATAGACGTCGGAGGTCAGCCGGCGATTGAGCACGACCTCGGCGTCGCAGGCGGCGCGACGCTGCTCGAGCGTCGAGAAGTCGAGGAAGCCCAGAGTCACCGGCTTCTTGATCTTCCAGACCTCGGCCGGTCCCAGCAGGACCAGCGAGATGTGCGTCTCCTCGCTCTCCCAGCCCTGGGCCTCGAGACGCTCTCTGAGTCGGCAGAGAGCGGGCGCCAGGTCGCTCATCGGATCCGATTGAAAAGTTGCTTCATCTGCCGAAAGTGGCCGCGGAGTGCGGTGCGCGCTCCTCCGCGAGCTGAGCGGGAGCCAGGTCGCTCATCGGATCCGATTGAAACGCCGTTGGATCCTCGACGCAAGAGCGGTGGCCGCGGTCCGGGGTGCGGTTTTCCCCGATGGGTCCTTATCATCCGCACATGGTCACCGGCACTCCGCGCGGGCCTCTCGCCGGCATCCGCGTGCTCGATTTCTGCAGCTTCATCGCAGGCTCGTTCACGGCGATGCTGCTCGGCGACCTCGGCGCCGAGCGCCACCAACCCCAAGCGGGTCGAGAACGCCGAGCGGCGGACCGCGATCCTCCAGCCCATCTTCCTGCGCGACAGCGCCGACCACTGGGAGGAGCTGCTCGTCGAGGCCGGGGTGCCGTTCGGCGCCGTGCGCACCTCGGGCGAGTTCTTCGACCACCCCCAGGTCGAGGCGATGGACATGAGGCCGGTGCTCGAGCACTCCACCTTCGGGCCGATCCGTGTCGCGGGCGTCCCCTTCCACCTGGAGAAGACTCCCGGCGCGGTCCAGCGCGCGGCGCCGGTGCTGGGGGAGCACGGAGTCGAGATCCTGCGCGAGATCGGCTGCGACGACGACGAGATCGGTGCGCCGGTGTGCGAGGGCGTCGTGGCGCTGCCGGTCGGAGCGGCCGGGAGCGGCGATTGACGGTTCGCGAGGCCGAGGCGGCGCGCGGGGCGGCCGCGCTCTGGAGGACCAGGCTCGCGGCGCTCGCGATCTGTGCCGGGCTCTCGTCGCTGTTCTTCATCGACCTCTGCGACCTGATCTTCGACTGCGGCTGCCGGCCGCTCTGGGCGGGGGCCGCCGATCACTGCAACGTCCACGACGCGGCGACGCGGAGCTGTCCGTGGTGCGTCAGCGGACGCTGGGGCGTCTACCTGCCGATGGGTGTCATCCTGGCAGGCCAGGCCGCCGCGCTCCTCGTGCCGGGGCGGCTCGCGCTGGGCTGGCGGGTCGCGCTCGCGGCCGGGGCGTTCTTCGTGCTCGGAGGGGCGGTCGGGCTGGGGTTCGGGCTGGCGCACGGGTACTGGTCGTAGCGCCGGCTCCGGGCTCTCGGGGAGCGCGCGGTGTCGATCGGCCGACCGGAAGCGCGACCGCTTTACGAGACCGGTGGTCATCCCACCAAAGGCTGTCCGGCCCTTCGTGACCCGTCTACCGTGATCTCGGGAAGCCGAGGTCGACGCCGCGGCGCTCGGGATCGCCGAAGCGGCGGGTGACGACCTTCTGTCGGGTGTAGAAGTGGACGCCCTCGGGCCCGTAGATGCCGTGCGCGCCGAACAGCGATTGCCGCCAGCCGCCGAACGAGTGGTAGCCGACCGGCACCGGGATCGGGACGTTGACGCCGACCATCCCCACCTCGACCTCCGACTCGAAACGCCGAGCCGCGCCGCCGTCCTCGGTGAAGACCGCGACGCCGTTGGCCCAGGGGTTCGAGTTCACCAGCCCGACCGCCTCGGCAAAATTCTCGACGCGCACCACCGAGAGCACCGGGCCGAAGATCTCGTCCCGGTAGAGCTCGCTCGCCGGGTCGACCCGGTCGAACAGGGTCGGTCCCAGGAAGAACCCCTGCGGGCAGCCTCGCACCTCGATCCCGCGCCCGTCGCGAACCGGCGTCGCCCCGGCCGCAGCGCCGCGCTCGACGTAGCCGGCGACCCGGTCGCGGTGCTCGCGGCTGATCAGCGGTCCCATCTCGGAGCCGGGATCGCTCGCCGGTCCGACGCGGAGCCGGTCGATGCGCTCGGCGATCGCGGGCACCAACCGGTCGCCGACGTCGCCGACCGCGACCACCACCGAGACCGCCATGCAGCGCTCCCCCGCCGATCCGTAGCCGGCCGAGACCGCGGCGTCGGCGGCCCCCTCGACGTCGGCGTCGGGCAGCACGACCATGTGGTTCTTGGCCCCGCCCAGCGCCTGGACCCGCTTGCCGGCGCGCGTCCCGGCCGCGTAGATCGAACGTGCGACCGGAGTCGAGCCGACGAACGAGACGGCCGCGACGTCGTCGTGCTCGAGCAGGCGCGCGACCGCGGTCCGATCGCCGTGCACCACATTGAGCACCCCGGGCGGCAGCCGGGCCTCGTTGAACAGCTCGGCGAGGAGGGTCGGCGCCGTCGGGTCCTTCTCCGAGGGCTTGAGCACGAAGGTGTTGCCGCAGGCGAGCGCGATCGGGATCATCCACAGCGGCACCATCACCGGGAAGTTGAACGGCGTGACGCCGGCGACGACTCCGACCGGTTCGCGCACCGAGTAGACGTCGAGCCCGGTGGCGACGCCCGCCGAGTGCTCGCCCTTGAGGAGCTGCGGCGCCGCGCAGGCGAAGTCGATCACCTCGAGACCGCGCTGGACCTCGCCGGCGGCGTCGAGTCGCGTCTTGCCGTGCTCGCACGAGATCGTCTCGGCGAGCCGATCGGCGCTCGCCAGCACCCGCGCGCGCAGCTCGAACAGCACCTGGGCCCGCCGGGCCGCCGGCATCGCCCGCCAGGCCGGGAGCGCGGCGCGCGCGGCCGCGACCGCGGCATCGACCTCGGCGTCGGTGGCGAATGCGACCCGCGCGACCGCCCCGCCGGCGGCGGGATCGAACACCGGTCCGAAGCGCTCGCTGGCCGACGGGAAGCTCTCGCCGCCGATCCAGTGGTCGATGCGGCGGAGGTCACGAGCCGCCGTCGCCTCGGTGACCGTCGTCATGCGTCCGCCCCCGCCTTCTCCCGCTCGATGAATCGCTCGATGCTGCGCTCGAGCACCGCCATCGGCAGCGAGCCGTGCTCGAGCACCGCCTCGTGGAACCGCCGCACGTCGAACCGGTCGCCGAGCTCCGCCCTCGCCCGCTCGCGCAGCTCGATCAGCTTGCGCTTTCCCATCTGGTAGGCGAGCGCCTGGGCCGGGATGTCGGCCGAGTAGCGCAGCGACTCGGTCGCGATCTGGGTCTCGGATTCGAGCGTGTGCTGGCGCATGTAGTCCCGCCCCTGCTCGAGCGACCACCCCATCAGGTTCATGCCCGGGTCCACCACGAGCCGAGTCGCCAGGAAGATCTCGAGGACGAAGTAGCCATACCGGGAGTACGGGTCCGCGTAGATCCCGACCTGGTCGCCGAGCGCCGAGGCGTAGGAGCCCCAGCCCTCGGTGTAGGCGCCGTGGAGGTCGTTGCGCCGGATGCGCGGCAGCGACTCGTTCTCGAGCTGGCGCCCGATGTGGAAGTGATGCCCCGGGATCAGCTCGTGCAGCGACACCGCTTCGAGATTGAGCCAGCTCCGCTGGTCGAGCCGCGAGCCGTTGAAGTAGTAGATGCCGCGCGGCTCCTTCGGGCTCGGCGCGTCGTAGTAGCCGTAGGTCTGCGAGGGCTCGAGGGCCGGGTCGAGCCGTTCGGCGCCGTAGGGCGCGCGGGGCCGCCGCAGGAAGAGCTCCTCGACGTGGGCTTCCATCTTCTCGGCCGCCGTCATCAGCCGGTCGCCGACCTCCTCCGGAGTGTCGGGGAAGAAGCGCGGGTCGGTCTGCAGGAAGCGCCGGAACGCCGCGCGATCCCCCTCGAAGCCGGTCGCCTCGCGGATCGAGTCCATCTCGGCCTCCATCTCGGCGACCAGCTCGAGCCCGACGCGGTGGACCTCCTCGGGAGTCACGTCCATCGTTGTCGACCGGCGCACCGCGAACCGGTAGTACTCCTCGCCCCGCGGCCACTGGCGAGCGCCGACCTCCTCCGGAGCCGCGGCCGCGTAGTCCTCCTGGAGGTAATCGAGCAGGCTCTGCGCCGCGGGATGCACGGACTCCCTGACCCGTTGCTCGATCCCGCTCTCGAGCCGCTGGCGCTCGGCTGCGTCGAGCGCCGAGGTGCGCTCCGCGGCGACCGGCGGCGCCGTGCCGAACCAGAAGGGGCCTTCGCGTGGCGCGACCAGCAGCGAAGAAACGATGCCCTGGGCCGCGTGCAGGTTCGGGCGCGGCACCACGATGCCGCGCTCGTGCTGCCCCCGCACCCGCTCCTCGAGCTGGACGACGTACGGGCCGACGTCGTCGACCAGGTCGATGTAGGCGTCGACGTTGCCCGGGTTCGACAGCGGCATCGCCGCGAACAGCGAGCGCAACGAAGGCAAGGGTGACGAATACGACGGCAGGATGCCCTCGTGCCAGAAGAACTCGTGTCCCTCGATCGCGGTGGCGAGCTGCCAGCGGAGCGACTCGAGGGTCACCAGCTCGGCCTCGTCGAGAGAGCCCGCATCGATCGCGTCGAGCCGGGCGACGAAGCCCCGCGCCCGTTCGACCGCGGCCTCGGCCGCCGCGTGCGACAGGTCGTCGAGGCGCTCGATGGACAGCCCCTCGCGCATGCGCAGCAGGGCGCTGCGCTCGAGGCCGGCGTCCCAGAGCTCCCCGGCGATCGCGTCGAGCTCGGCACTGGCAGGCGCCTCGTGATCCGCCGGCTCCTCGAGGGCCGGCTGGCACGACAGCAGAGCTCCGGCGAAGCCCAGGATCACGGCTCTCGCGAACGACGATCCCGGTCTCGGTCTCGTTGCCGCTCCCATACGGGCAGCCTAACCCGAACCGTGCTCTCGCCGCGCCCGGTGTCGTGTGAAAGGCTCGCAACCCGCTCGGCCCGCGGTCGGGCCCGACGATCCCGACCGAATCCGCGATCCCGACTGAATCCGTCGCGTCATGCCCAACACCACGTCCCGCGCCCTGCCCCGCTACGAGGACGTCGCCGCCGCCGCCGAGCGCCTCCGAGACGTCGTCCACCGCACGCCGGTTCACACCTCCCGGACTCTCGACGATCGGATCGGCGCCCACGTCCTGCTCAAGTGCGAGAACCTGCAGCGGACCGGCTCGTTCAAGATCCGCGGCGCCTACAACGCCCTGGCCCTGCACCGGGAGCGTCACCCCGAGATCGGGGTCGCCACCTTCTCCTCGGGCAACCACGCCCAGGCGATGTCGCTCTCCTCGAGGCTGCTCGGCGTCCCGACTACGATCGTGATGCCGCGCGACGCGCCGGCGGTCAAGCTCGAGGCGACCCGCGGCTACGGGGCCGAGGTTGTGCTCTACGACCGGGAGGAGACGACTCGCGAGGAGGTCGCCGCCGCGCTCGCCGAGGAGCGCGGCCTCGCCGTGATCCCCGCCTACGATCACGCCGACGTCATCGCCGGCCAGGGGACCGTCGTCCGCGAGCTGATCGAGGACGCGGGGCGGCTCGACCTGCTGCTGGTCTGCCTGGGGGGCGGCGGGCTGCTCTCCGGCTGTGCGCTCTCGGCGCGGGCTCTCGCCTCCGGCTGCCGCATCGTGGGAGTCGAGCCGGCGCTCGCCGACGACGGGGCCCGCTCGTTTCACACCGGAACGCTCCACCGCGTCCACAACCCGCCGACGATCGCAGACGGTGCGCGTACGCCCTGTCTCGGCGAGCTCACCTTCCCGCTGATCCGCCAGCTGGTCGACGACGTCGTCACGGTCGACGAGGAGTCGATCATCGACTCGATGCGCTTCCTCTGGGAGCGCGTGAAGCTGGTGGTCGAGCCCACCGGCGCGCTCGCCCTCGCCGCTTTGACCTCGGGTGTCGTCGAACCGGACGCCGGATCGCGCGTCGGGGTCACCGTCACCGGAGGCAACGTCGATCTGGCGGCCGGCGCGGCGCTGCTCGCCCGATGACGTGGCTGCGGCACGCCTCCTCGGTGGGGGCCCCTCCGGCGCAGGAGGCGCCGTGAGCCAGCTCGAGCTGCGCACCCACGCCTCGCTCTCGGAGGTCCCGGAGGAGGCTTGGCAGGGGCTCGAGCGCTTCGGCAACCCGTTCCTCGACTGGCGCTTCCTGCAGGCGCTCGAGGACACGCGCTGCGTCTGCCCGGAGCGCGGCTGGGCGCCCTGCCACCTGACCCTGAGCGAGGGCTCGGAGCTGGTCGCCGCCGCCCCCGCCTACGTCAAGGACGACGGCATGGGCGATTTCTCGCGCGACTGGGGCTTCCAGGAGCTGATCGGCCATCTCGGCGGCAGCCTCTATCCCAAGCTGGTGCTCGGCATCCCGTTCTCGCCGGTGACCGGGCCGCGCTTCCTGGTGCGCAAGGGGTTCGACCGGACCGCCGCGATCGGCGGCCTGCTCGAGCTCGCCAAGGAGGCGGCGCGGCGCAACGACTTCGCCAGCGTCCAGGTGCTCTACCACCTCGCCGAGGAGCGCCCGGCGCTGCGCGCCGCCGAGCTCGCGGAGCGAATCATGATCCAGTACCACTGGAGCAACCGCGGCTACCCCACCTTCGAAGCATGGCTGAGCGCGCTGCCGTCGAAGAAGCGGACCCAGATCCGACGCGAGCGGCGCGAGCCCGAGCGGCAGGGGATCGCGATCCGCACGGTGCGGGCCGCCGAGCTGTCGCGCGAAGAGCTGGCGAAGACCGCCGCCCTCGCTCATCGCCTGTACCGATCGACCACCGAGAAGTACATGTGGGGGGGCGCCTACCTCAACCGCGCGATGATCGGCGCGCTGTTCGAACGGCTGAGCGACCACGTCGAGCTGGTGCTGGCGGAGCGCGAAGGCGCCAAAGCGTCCCACGTCGTCGCCGGCGCCCTCAACTTTGCCAGCGCCACGCACCTCTACGGCCGCTACTGGGGTTGCTTCGAAGAACACAGGTTCCTCCACTTCAACGTCTGCCTCTACCACTCGATCGAGGACTGCATCGCACGCGGGCTGTCGGTGTTCGAGGGAGGCGCGGGCGGCGAGCACAAGCTCGCGCGGGGATTCGATCCCGAGCCCGTCTGGTGCGCGCACTGGTTTGCCGACGCCCGGGTGCAGCACGGCGTCGCGAGGGCGCTGCGGGTCGACGGCGAGGTGCGATTGCAGCAGATCCGCGAGTACCGGGAGCGCAAGAGGCTCCCCCGAGTCGACTGGTAGAATCCGCCTCGTATGGCCAGGTTCGACGACGACCGCCACGGAGAAGGAGCGGGAAAAGTCCTGACGCGCACCCAGACGCGAACGGCGCTCAAGCGCCCGCGGATGTACAAGGTGCTCCTGCACAACGACGACTACACGCCGCGGGAGTTCGTGGTGCTGGTGCTCCAGCACGTGTTCGTGATGAGCGAGGCCGAGGCCTCGCGGCTGATGCTCCACGTCCACAACCACGGCGTGGGCGTCGCCGGGATCTATCCGTTCTCGGTGGCCGAGACCAAGGTCGCCGAGGTCGGCGCCGCCGCCGAGAAGGCCAAGTTCCCGCTGATGGCGACCCTCGAGCCCGAGAGCGACGGCGACGAAGACGACGGCGAGCAGGGCGGCAACGACGGCGGCTGGACCCACGGAGGCCCCCCTTCTTGAGGACGATTCCCTTCTCGAGGACGATTCCCTTCTCGAGGACGATTCCCTTTTGAGGACGATGTCGTGAAGATGACCGACGAGCTGCGAACCACGGTCGAGGCCGCGATCGGCGAGGCGCGCGAGCGCCATCACGAGTACGTGACCCTCGAGCACCTGCTGCTCGCGCTGTGCGCGGACCCGCGCGGGCTCGAGATCCTGCACGCGGTCGGCGTGCGGGTGCCCAAGCTGGTCGACGGCATCGAGGAGTGGTTCGAGGAGCACCTCCTGCCGGTCGCGGTCTCCGGCGGCGCTGACGCCTTCGACGATGTCGACGTTTACGACGATGTCGACGCCCACGACGAGCGCGCCGAGGACGACGCCGCGCCGTCGCACGAGCCCAAGCAGACGCTGGCCTTCTGGCGCGTTTTCGAGCGCGCGGCGATCCACCTCCAGGGCGCCGGCAAGGAGACCATGGACGCCGGCAACGTCCTCGCCTCGCTCCTGCGCGAGCCCGAGTCGCAGGCCGTCTATCTGCTGGAGCAGCAGGGGGTGACCCGGCTCGACGTGGTGCGCTACATCTCGCACGGCGTGACCAAGACCGGCCTCGACACCGGCGAGTCGCTCGATGCCGAGGACGAGGATGCGCCGATCGGCAATCCGCTCGAGGCCTTCGCCTACGACCTCAACGAGCGTGCCGCCAAGGGCCTGATCGACCCCCTCGTCGGGCGGCGCGACGAGCTGCAGATGGTGATTCAAACCCTCGCGCGCCGCCGCAAGAACAACCCGGTCCTGGTCGGCGATCCGGGCGTCGGCAAGACCGCCATCGTCGAGGGGCTCGCTCTCGCCGTCCACAACGGCGACGTTCCCAAGCTGCTGCGCAACGCGCGCATCTACGCGCTCGACATGGGCGCGCTGCTCGCCGGCACCAAGTACCGCGGCGAGTTCGAGCAGCGGCTCAAGGCGGTCATCCAGGCGGTCACCGACAACCCGGACCACGTCCTGTTCATCGACGAGATCCACACCATCGTCGGCGCCGGCGCGGTCTCGAGCGGCTCGCTGGACGCCTCCAACATCCTCAAGCCGGCGCTCGCCTCGGGGCAGCTCCGCTGCATCGGATCGACCACGCACGCCGAGTACAAGTCGGCCTTCGACCGCGACCGCGCGCTCGCCCGCCGCTTCCAGCAGATCGACATCGAGGAGCCCAGCCTCGAGGATTCGATCGAGATCCTCAAGGGCCTGCGCGGCGTCTACGAGGAGCACCACGGGGTGCTCTACGCCGACGACGCGCTCGAGCGCGCCGCCGAGCTCGCCTCCAAGTACATCAACGACCGGCGGCTACCGGACAAGGCGATCGACGTCATCGATCAGGCCGGCGCCGCCAACCAGCTCCGCCCCGACGCCGAGCGGCTCGAGACCCTCGGTCCGCCCGAGGTCGAGGCGGTGGTCGCCCTGATGGCCAAGATCCCCGAGCAGAGCGTCTCCGAGTCCGACGAGGAGGCGCTCGCCCACCTCGGCGAAAAGCTCAAGGCCGTGATCTTCGGTCAGGACAAATCGATCGAGGCGCTCGAGGCGGCGATCAAGCTGTCGCGTGCCGGTCTCGGCCCCGAGGACCGGCCGATCGGCTCCTTCCTGTTCTCGGGGCCCACCGGGGTGGGCAAGACCGAGCTCGCCAAGCAGCTCTCCGAGGTGCTCGGCATCGCGTTCCACCGCTTCGACATGTCCGAGTACATGGAGAAGCACACCGTCTCGCGTCTGATCGGCGCGCCCCCGGGTTACGTCGGGTTCGACCAGGGGGGCCTGCTCACCGACGCGATCCGCCGCACGCCGCACACGGTCCTGCTGCTCGACGAGATCGAGAAGGCGCACCCCGACGTGTTCAACATCCTGCTCCAGGTGATGGACCACGCGACGCTGACCGACAACAACGGCCGCAAGGCGGACTTCCGGCACGTCATCGTGATCATGACCACCAACGCGGGCGGACGGGAGCTGACCTCCAAGGGGCTCGGATTCACGCCGGTCAGCGGGATGAGCACCGAGGCCAAGTCGCGCCCAGCCATCGAGAAGCTGTTCAGCCCCGAGTTCCGTAACCGCATCGACGCGTGGCTGGTGTTCGAGCCGCTCGAGCCCGCCACCGTGCTCAAGATCGTCGACAAGATGGTCAGCGAGCTGGCCGCCCAGCTCGCCCCCAAGAAGATCGAGCTCGAGCTCACCAACGCCGCGCGCGAGCGCCTCGCCGCGCACGGCTACGAGCCCGACTTCGGCGCGCGCCCGATGCGCCGCCTGGTCGAGCGCGAGATCAAACGCCCGCTCGCCGACGACATCCTGTTCGGCGAGCTCAAGCGCGGCGGCAGGGTCGTCGTCGGCGCCGGCGAGGTCCCCGCGATGCCGGCGGTCGACGGCATCGGTCTCGAGCTCGCGATCGAGGCGAGGCCGGGGGAGACGGAGCCGAGCGACGAGCCCGACTCCGCGGAGGAGTCGGACTCGACGGACCACACGTCGCCGGCAGCGCCTCCCGACTCGGACGCCGTGAACTGAGGGATGACCTGGACGCGCGAGGGCGCCGTCGGTCAGAGCCATCGAAACCCCCGGCCCCGCCGCCCCCGGGAGACGAGAAGCGACTCCGACCCCCGCGTTCGCGCCCCGTCATGACCCCCGCCACCGCCGAGCGCGTCCTCCGGATCGTTTTCCGCTTCGAAGGCGTGCTCCTCGCGATCTCCATCGTCGCGGTCTTCCTTCCCTTCGAGTCGATGGCCGAGATCCACCGTCTCCTCGGCATGGGAGAGCTGCCCGACCGACCGATCGTCGACTACCTGGCGCGATCGCTCTCGCTCTTCTACGCCGCCCAGGCGCCGCTCTACTTCATCGCGGCGTCCGACCTGAGACGCTTCCGACCGGTCGCCCTCTACCTCTGCTGGTTCCACCTCGCGCTCGGCGTCCTGGTGCTGGTCGTCGACCTGCGCGAAGGCTTCCCGCCGATGTGGACCTGGAGCGAGGGGCCGCCGACGATCGTGGTCGGGCTCGTGACCCTGTGGCTGCTCGCACGCGTGCCGAAGGGCACCAGCGACTGAGCCCGGCCGTCACCCGGCTCGAGCCCGACCGGGGCCCGGCTCTCCCAGCAAGCCCGGGTCTCCGCCTGCGAGCTTGCGGACCACCTCCTGATCGAAGGCGAGCCAGCCAGGGGTCCCGCGAGGGAAACGTGCCTCGAACATCGCGCGGGCGCGCGCGATGTCGCCGCCGAAGGTGCTCAGGATCCGCCGCTCGCGTCGCGCCGCCTCGAGCTCGTCGGCGTGGTAGAGCTCGATCTCGAGCACCAGCAGCTCGGCGAACCGCTCCGCGCTGCGGGCGCCATCGGGGCGGGATCCGGCACGGCGAACGGCGATCAGTGCGAGCGTGACGACCAACGCGACGCCCCCCGCCGCCAGAGCCACCAGCAGTGCCGTCGGATCCCCCATCGACGACCTCGTCAGTGCGACTCGGCGAGCAGCTCGCGCACTCGCCCGAGCCGTTCGGTCGAAGCGAGCGCCGCCTCGGCGCCAGGCACCAGGTTGCGCACCAAAACCTCGTCGTAGCCCATCGCCGCGAAGGCGCCGAGCCGCTCCGCGACCCGCTCGGCACCGCCGATGATCGTCGCGCCCTCCGGGAAACCGCGGTAGCCACCCTCCACCACCGGTCCCGCGGTCGCAACGGCCTCGGCGTCGTCCTCACCGACGTAGACGTCGCGCCGGATCACCGTCTCCCCAACTGCCTTGCCCAGCCGCCCGCAGGCCTCTCGATAGCGATCGATCTGTTCCGTCGCCTGCGCGTCCGGATGGTGTGGGGAGGCGATCCAGCCGTCGCCGAGCCGGGCGGCGCGCTCGATCGCGGGCGGCGCCGTGGCGCCGATCCACACCTTCACGGGCTCGGCTGGCACGGGCGAGATCCGGGCGCGCGAGAACGGCACGCGCCCCTCGGAGGAGAGCTCCTCACCGGCCCACAGCCGGCGCAGCGCGTCCAGGCATTCCTCGAAGCGCGAGGGCCGGTGCCGGGGGTCGACCCCCATCGCCTCGTACTGGCGATCCGCCTCGCCGAGCGCGCACTGGAGCACGAACGGTCCGTGAGCGATCGCGGCGAGCGTCCCCACCTGCTCGGCCAGCAGCACCGGATGCCAGAGCGGCAGCAGGAAGAGCGCGCCGCAGGGTCGCGCGTCCCATTCGCCGATCAGCCGCCCGAGGATGGGGACGTTCTGGTAGTAGGGCCGCGGCGTCGCGTGGTGATCGCCCACGAACAGCGAGTCGAGGCCGGCGGCGCGCGCCGCGCGCGCCCGCTCCAGCATCCGGCGCACGCCCTCGCGCGGATCGTCGACGACGTGGAAGCTGGCGAGCGAGATGCCGAGACGCATGCCGGTCACTCCAGCTCGAACAGCGCGAGGGTGGTCCGGTCCTTGATCAGCAGGCGCCCGTCGAGGACCACCAGGTGCGCCCAGGTCGCGCTGGAGGCGACCGGGTATCGCTTCTCCGGCCGCCAGCCCTCCCGCGTCGCGGCGGCGACCAGCAGCTCCCCGCCGTCGAGCAGCGCCAGCAGGCGATCTCCGGCGACCACCAGCGATGCGTTTTCGCCCAGCCGGCCCTCGCTCGTCCACAACGTCTCGCCGGTCGCCGCGTCGAGCGCAAAGAGCTGCCCGCGATTCTTGTGGGTGAAGCCGTAGAGCGTGCCGCCGGCGTCTTCGGCGACGGAGTCGCCAACGTCCTCGGCGGCCGCGTCCTCGGCGGCCGCGCCCTCGGTGGACCCGCTGCCAACGAGCACCGGCGAGCTCATGTACATCGGCAGCGCCTCGTTGCGCCAGACCTCCTCGACGCTCCAGCCGTCGGCGTTGCCGGGGCGCCGCGCGCGCAGCGCGAAGACGTCCTCGTCGAGCCCCGAGAACACGATCAGACCCCCTCCCGCCACCACCGGCGTCACGATGTTCTGCTTGTAGGCGGTGGTGAACGGCCTGCTCCACAGCAGCTCGCCGTCCGCCGCGTCGACCGCGACCAGGTGATCGCGACTCTGGGTCACCACCTGGCGAACGCCGTCGATGGTGATCGGCATCGGTGACGTGTAGGCCGGCGCGTCGCCGTTCCAGCTCCAGACCTCGGCGCCGTCGGCGACCTGGAAGGCGGTGAGCGCGCCGCCCCGGTTGCCGCCGACGTGGGCGATCAGCATCTCGCGGCCGTCCGCAGCATCGAGGACCAGCGGCGACAGCGCGGTCCCGAAGTCCGGAGCGGCGGCGTCCCAGCGTCCTTCGAAGCTCTTGCTCCAGAGCGCTTTGCCGGTGCCCCGATCGAGACAGGCGAGGGTGCCGCTGATCCCGAAGGTGCACAGCCGCTCGCCGGCGACCACGGGAGTCGACTTGGGACCCTTCCCGTGGCCGGTGGCCGCGGGGTTCATCTGGTACGGAGTCTCGACCGCGTAGGCCCACACCTCCTCACCGGTCGCCAGATCGAAGGCCGCGACCACCTCCTGCTCGCCTCGGCGAGCGTGGACGTAGAGGCGATCGCCGGCGACCACCGGCGACGCATGCCCCTCCCCCACCTCCACCCGCCAGCTCGGCTCCAGGCTCGAAGGCAGGTCGTCGGGCAACGCGACGTCGACCACACCGGTGCGGTCCGGTCCTCGCCACTGCGGCCAATCGGAGCCGCCGGCGACCGCGGGGAGGGCGAGGGCCGCCAGCAAAGCCCGGCTCCGGGCTGCGCGGCTCGGGCGCGCGAGAAGAACGGTTCGGTTTCGCAAGAGGGGACGGGCGAGGTCGAGGATCACGCGTGGCTCCTGCCGGGAAGGCGCCGGAAGTGAGGTCGTGGGAAACCCTAGCAGCCCGGTGGCTATGCTCGCTCGAGCACGAGCACGAGCACGAGCACGACGCCACGAAGGACGAGCGTGACAGCGTGACGACCGAATCGACGACTCCCTACCCTCCACAGGCCACTGCGCCCCGCCGGCTCCACATCGGCGTCACCCCGTGGGGGCACGGCGGAAGCGACGATCTGCGCGACCTGATCCGCCAGGCCCGGCTCGCCGAGTCGCTCGGCTTCGACAGCTTCTTCATCCCGGAAAGCCACCTGCACGCGCAAGCGCGTCCCGCCCCGTTGATCGTCCTGGCGGCGCTCGCGGGTGCGACCGAACGGATCCAGCTCGGCACCACGTCGCTTCTGCTGCCGCTGCGCGACCCGCTACTGCTCGCCGAGGAGATCGCCACCCTCGACCACCTCTCGAATGGACGGTTGATCCTGGGCCTCGGCCGCGGCTTTCGCCCCGGCACCTTCGACGCCTTCGGCGTCGACCCGCGCTGCAAGCGCGAGCGCTTCGAACAGGTGCTGGCGACGATGCTGCGCGCCTGGGGCCTGGAGCCAGCCTGGGCCGGAGCGCCGGGCGCCACCGAGCAAGGAGTCGCACGCGTCGAGCCATCACCGCTTCAGCGACCCCACCCGCCCCTGTGGCTCGCTGCGTTCGGGCCCAAGGCGATCGCGCAGGCGGCACGTCTCGGGCTGCCGTACTTCGCGTCGCCGATGGAGTCGCTCGCGGCGATCGACGAGAACTACCGAGCCTACCGCGAGCTGAGCCAGCAAGTCGGCGCCGTCCCCGTGATGCGAACCCTCTTCGTCTCCGACGACTCGACGGAACGCCATGCGGTCGCTCACGCACTCCGGCTCGAGCGAGAGGCCCTCGCCAGGTCACGCGCGCGCGTCGGCTCGCGCAGCGTCGAGGCCGACGAGGCGGTCGAGGGGTCCGCGGTGGTGGGCGACCGCGAGAGCGCGATCACCGGGATTCGCGAGATCCTGCGGCGTCTCGGGCCGACACATCTGATCGCGCGGACGCCTGGCGGCGTCGATCAGCGAGCCGCAGAACGATCGCTCCGCGCGCTGGCGTCGATCCGGTCGGGGCTCGATGTTGGGACGATGACTTGACGGCTCACCGCACCTCGCCTGCTCCGCAGCGAGCGTTGTTGTCATGATGCCCTTTTCTGATAACATGATAACATGATCCGGACCCAGATCCAGCTCACGCGAGAGCAGGAGAAGGCGCTGAAGGAGCTCGCCAACCGCGAGCAGCGCTCGCTGGCCAGTGTCGTTCGCGACAGCGTCGACGAGTATCTGATCAGGCACCGCGCCATCGATCGGCAGGAGCTGCGCGAACGAGTCGAGGAGCTGGCCGGCGCCTATCGCTCCGGGACTCGAGACCTTGCAGAGGATCACGATCGCCACCTCGACGACGCCTACGACCCCGCGCACTCGAGCAACCGATGAGCGTCTTCGTCGACACGTCGGCGCTCCTGGCGTTCCTCGACGCCGATCAACCGAGGCACGCGGAGGTGGCCGGCGCGTTCGCTCAGCTCTTCGACGAGGCCGAGGTCCTGTTCACATCGAACTACGTCCTCATCGAGACCTGCGCCCTCGTTCAGCGCCGTCTCGGGCTCGAGGCGCTCCGTGCGTTGATCACTCGCCTCGTGCCCTTGCTCGAGCCGGTCTGGATCGACGCGGAGCTGCACGAGTCGGCTGTCGCAGCGCTGTTCGCAGCGGACCGGCGCCGGCTGTCTCTGGTCGACTGCACCAGCTTCGAGGTGATGCGCAGGCTCGGGCTCCGTCGCGCGATCGCGCTCGACCAGGACTTCGCCATTCAGGGTTTCATCGTCCAGCCGTAGCGGGCTCGCGGTCGTCACCACTCCCCAACGAGCTGCGAGACCGAAGGGCGGTCAGACGACGGGCCCGCTCCTTCGTTTCCCTGCCGCGCCGGCGCTGCTCAGACCGACCAGCCGGGAGGATTCATGAAGATCGTCGCGAGGGCGCGCAGGCGCCCGGCTGGCGGGCAACCGCAGCTCCGAGTGCTCTGAGAATCCGGCGCGCAGCGAGCAGTCCTTGCAGTCCGCAGGTCGTTCGCTACCGCCGCACCCCCACCACGCCCGCGCCCACCGGGCGCTCCGCAGGACGTTGAACCGCCACCACCGGCGCCTCGCGCTCCTTGCGTCGCTCGATCACGAGATAGAGCGCCGGCACGAACACCAAGGTGATCAGCGTCGAGGTCAGCAAACCCCCGACCACCACACGCGCCAGCGGAGCCTGGATCTCGCTTCCCTCGCCGAGACCGATGGCCAGAGGCAGGAGACCCAGCGCGGTGGTCAGCGAGGTCATCAGGATCGGGCGCAGCCTTCGCTGGCCACCCTCGAGCACCGCCTCGAGGAGCGGCACGCCGTGCTCGCGGCGGAGCAGGTTCACGTAGTCGATCAGCACGATCGCGTTGTTGACGACGATGCCGACCAGCACGATGAGGCCGAGGAAGGAGTTCATGTTGAGGGTCGTGCCCGTGATCGCGAGCGCCAGGATGACGCCGATCAGGGCGAAGGGCACCGACGTCATGATGATCAGCGGCTGGACCAGCGACTCGAACTGGATCGCCATCACCGTGAACACCAGGAACAGCGCCAGCGACACGCCGATGATCAGCTCGGTGAAGGCCTCCTGCTGCTCGGCGAGCTCGCCGCCCATGCTCACCGTGAAGCCGAGTGGCACCTCGATGCCCTCGAGACGCTCCTGGACGTCGGCGACGACCTCACCGAACTCGCGATCGCCGATGCCGGCGGTGACGCGCACCATGCGCTGCTGGTCCTCGCGGGAGATCGAGCTCGGACCGGTGTGCTCGGCGATACGCGCCACCGAGCCGAGCGGAACGACCTGGCCGCCGGCGGTGACGATCGGGAGCTGCGGGAGTTGCTCGAAACGCTCTCGGTCGTCCTCGGCGAGCTGGATGCGAACGTCGTACTCCTCCCCCTGCTGCCGAAAGCGGGTGGCGACCCGGCCGAGCACGTAGTGCTCGACCGAGTCGGCGACGTCCGAACCGACCAGCCCGAGCTCGGCGAGCCGCTTGCGGTCGTAGCTGAGGCGGCGCTCGAGCTGGCCGTCCTCACGGCTCACGCGGGGATGCTCGACCCCCGGGATCGTCTCCATCATCGCCACCACGCTCTGGGCCAGCGAGTCGGCGGTGCGCAGCTCGTGGCCGCGGATCTCGACCGTCAGACGTTCGCCGCCGCCGCGCATCATGCGCATCATCATGTTCCCCGAGCTCGGGAAGATGCGGATCTCGGCGGCGGGGGTGTCGGCGGTCGCATCGCGCACCGCCTGGACGATCTCCTCGACGCCGCGATCGCGTTCGGAGACCGGCGCCAGCATCACGTCCATCGAGCCCTGGTTCCCGGACGCCGGCCGCCACCAGTTCTCGGGTCCGGCGGTGGTGATCAGGTGGCGAAGCTCCCCCTCCGCGAGCTCCCCGCGCAGCTTCAGCTCGAGCTCCTGCATCACGCCGATCGTGGTTTCGACCGGGGTGCCGACCGGCAGCTCGACGCTGACCCCGAACCGTCCCTCGTCGCTCTCGGGCATCAGCTCGAACGCGATCAGAGGCGTCAGCGCGAGCGACAGGGCGAGCAACGTGATCGAGGCCAGGATCACTCGCGACGGGTTGTGCAGCAGTCGTTCGAGAGTCCTGCCGTACCAGCGATCGAGACCACGCAGGGTGGCCGTGATCCTGGGCAGGACGCGCAGGGGATCGTGGGCGGGACCATGGTCGCCCCCCAGCCACTTCGCGGCGGCAGCCGGGATCAGCGTCAACGCCACCGCCAGAGAGCAGAGCAGGGCGAAGCTGACGACCACCGCCATCTCCTTGAAGAAGACGCCCGCGAAGCCGGTGATGAAGACCACGGGGACGAAGACAGCGGTGGTGGTCAGCGTTCCGGCGAGGATCGCCAGGCTCACCTCGCGCGTCCCCTGGATCGCGGCCGTCAACGGCGGCAGGCCCTCCTTGAGCTTTCGGTGGATGTTCTCGAGCACGACGATCGAGCTGTCGACCAGCATGCCGACGCCGAGCGCGATGCCGCCGAGCGAGATCACGTTGAGCGTGTAGCCGTTGAAGTACATCAGGGCGACGGTGGCCAGGATCGAGATCGGGATCGCGGTCCCGATGACGATCGTCGCGCGCCAGTCGCGGAGAAAGACCAGGAGGACGATGACGGCGAGCAAGGCGCCGTAGAGCGCGCCGCGCTCGACGTTGTTCACCGAGTGGCGGATGAAGTCGGCGCTGTCGTAGAGCACCGACAGCCGCGCCCGGTCGCCGAACTCCTCGTTGAGCAGAGCGACCTCGGCTTTCAGCGCGTCGACCACCTCGACCGTGTTGGCCCCCGACTGCTTGCGCACGAACATTCGCATCCCGGGCTCGCCGTCGATCCACAGCTCGTTGGTCAGCTCGCGGAAGGTGTCCTCGACGGGACCGAGGTCGTGGACGAAGATCGGGCGGCCGTCGCGGGTGGCGACCACGGTGTCGGCGATCTCGGAGACGTTCTCGAACTCGCCGACGCTGCGGATCAGCACCTCGCGTCCGGTCTCGATCATGTCGCCGGCCGAGACGTTGCGGTTCTCGCGCGACAGCGCCTGACTCACCTCTCGCGGCGTAATGCCCAGAGCCGAGAGCCGGGAGGGATCGAGCAAGACCTGGATCTCGCGCACGCGCCCGCCGCGGATGTCGACCGCCGCGACGCCCTGAACACGCTCGAGACGACGGCTCAGCACCTCGTCGGCGAGGTAGCGCAGCCGCCGCACGTCGCCGTCGCCGGAGAGGCCGAGGAACGCCACCGGCATGTCGGAGAGGTTGAACTTGAAGATCGACGGCGGATCGGCGTCCTCCGGGAGCACGCCGCGTACCTGGTCGATCTTCTCCCGGATGTCGTTGATCGCCTCGTCGAGGTCCCTGCCCCAGTTGAACCGCGCCTGCACGCGGCTCAGCCCTTCTGCAGAGGTCGAGTCGAGCCGCTCGATCCCCTCGATGGTCGACAGCGCCTGCTCGATCGGCCGGGTGATCAGGCTCTCGATCTCCTCGGGCGCGACGCCGGTGTAGGTGGTGGTTACCGAGACCTGGGGCATGTCGACCTCGGGCATCAGGTCGACGGCGAGCTGGCGGGCCGCGACCACGCCGAGCACGGCGACGCAGAAGTAGAGCATCGCCGTGCCGACCGGGCGGCGCGCGGAGAGGTCGGGCAGGCTCATCGGCTGGTCTCCCCGTCGGTCGGGACGCCCGTGGGGTCGCTCGGTCCGTCCTGCCGCTGGCCGCCTTCTCTCTGGACGCCTTCTCGCTGAACGCCTTCTCTTTGAACCACGCGGATCGGTGCGCCGTCGCGCAGCTCGGCGTGGCCGAGGGTGAGGATCGTGTCGCCGGCGGCGACCTCGCCGCGGATCGCGGCGCGCCCCTGCGACTGCCCGAGGACCTCGACGTCGACCCAGCGCGCGACCTCGCCGCCGGCGGCCCCTTCGGGATCGCCGGCCGGCGCGACGGTGAAGACGCCGCTCGAGCGCGTGCCGTCCATCTGGACCCGCTCGACGACCGCGTTGCCGGGAACCACCACCTCGCCTTCGATCGCCCGCAGACGCACCTCGACCTCGGCGTACATACCGGGGCGCAGCAGCTCCTCGCCACGCTGCAGCTCCCCCTCGACGATCGCCGTGCGGTCGGTGCGCGAAACCTCTCCCGAGACCCGGCGCACGGTGCCCGCGAAAACCTGGTCGCCGGTGGCCTGGGTGGTCGCAGTGAACGACACGCCGGGGCGCACCGAACCGAGGTCACGCTCCGGCACGCGGAACTGGACCACCAGCGGCGCTGCTTCGACCAGTCTCAGGATCGGAGTGTTGGGCTGGACCAGGGTGCCCCGGTCCAGGTAGCGCGCCGCGACCGTGCCGTCGAAGGGCGCCACCACGCGGGTCTCGGAGAGCTGGCGCTGGAGCTGCGCGAGCCGGGCGTCGGCTTGCTCGGCCTGGGCCTCGGAGGCGGCAACGGTGGCGCGGGCGGAGGCGAGGTTGGCGCGCACCCGCTCGAACTCCTGATCGGAGATCAGGCTCTGACGGTAGAGCTCCTCGGCGCGCTTGTACTCGGCCTGGATGCTCTCCAGCTCGGCCTCGGCGCGGCGCGTGTTGGCCGCGGCGACGCCGACCTGGCCCCTCGCCTCGTCGAGCTGGTTGCGCAGGTCGAGATCGTCGATCACGGCGATCACCTCGCCCCGGGCGACACGGTCGCCGATCCGGAACGGCACCTCCTCGAGCAGGCCCGAAACCTGCGAGGCGATGTCCGAGACCTCGCCCACCAGCTCGCCCGCGTACGTCGAGATCACCTCGAGCTCGCCGAGCGCGACCGCGGCGGTCCGCACCGGCGTCGGCTCGAACCCCTCGGGTTGCTGATCGCCGACGCCGGCGCCGCGCCCGAAGGTGAGAGCGAGAGCGGCGATGGCGATGGCGAGCGCCGCGACCAGGACTTCGGGGCGGCGCCACCAGGGCTTACGAGTCGGTCGAGCCGAAGTGCGCGGAGGCTCGAGCTCCGAGTAGGCCTCCTCCTGCTCGGGGGCCTCGCGCTCTTGGTCTCTCGGTATTGGCTCTGCGATCACGTGCGTCTCCGTCGGCTCAGCGTGGGAGTCGGCTGGCTTCGCCTCGCTCACCGGTTGTCTTCCCTCAGATGCTTGGGCCGCGCCAGCGCAGGGCTGTCCCTTGTTCTACGAGCTGCGAGCGGTTCCAACTGCTCCCGCTCTCGGGCGGGGAGCTGGAGCAGGGGGTCGATCCGCGAGCGAACCGCGGGTGCGCCCTCGTCAGGAGTGGGACGGACCCTCCGCGCGGACTGTTTCGCTTCGGCCCAGAGCGAGCGGCCCGCGGCTGTCGGGCGAAACCTGGCGGGCGAACCTGGCGGGCGAGACCGCTAGCAGCCCGTGGGAGTTCCACCATGGGCTGCCAGCCGCGCGGTGACCCCGGCGCAAGATGGCCGCGGGCGCGATCCGCCCACTGAAACGGCGGCTGCTACGGCTCGCCCGCCGAAGCCGTCGCTCCCGCCGCGGCCTTGCTCCGCGCCTCTTCGAGGCCCGGCAGCCCGGGCTCCGCGTCGCGCCAGATCTCGGCCAGATCGGTGTACACCTCGCTCGCCCCGCGGTCGTCGCCGAGCCGTCCGAGGACTCGGGCGAGACCGAGCAGCGAGGCGGTGCGGCGCGGCGTCCGCTCGAGCTGCGCCCGGAAGGCGTCGGCCGCCTCCTGATCGCGCCCTGCCCGAGCCAGCTCCTCGGCCAGCAGCTCAGCGGAGGGCTTGACGATCTCGGGAGGCCCGAAGGCGTAGGGCAGGGTCCCTTCCCGATCCGACGCCCGGCGCAGCAGCTCGAGCCCGCGGTCGAGCTGGCCGCCCGCGATCTCCAGCAGGCCCTCGATCTCGCCACGCAGGATCGCGACGGCCTCCTCGGCCCCCGGGCGGCGTGCGTCCTCGGGAACCCCGATCTCGGCCAGATGGGCCCTGGCCGCCTCGACCTCACCGCGGCGAGCTGCGGCGTAAGCGTCGGTGAAGTGGCCGTTGACGTCGGCGTGCTCGTCCCCGGCCGGCCACCGCTCGTGGGTCGACCAGTCCTCGGCGTCGATCGCGTAGCGAGCTCGCATCACGTTGAAGTGGAAGACGTCGCCTTCCCCCGGCTCGTCTCCCATGCGCCGGTGGCAGCGGTTCATCACGGCTGCGGCATCGCCGAGACGGCCGAGCTGGAGGTACCCGTACTCGAGCCAGAAGGGGTAGTGGCCGCAAAGCGACTCGCGCCTGCCCTGCTCCGCGCGGCTGGCATTCTCGACGTCGGTCGCCACCTCGTTGGCGGCCGCCACATCGTCCCACAGACCGAGCGCCACGAAGATGTGAGACGTCATGTGCTGCGCGTGGGCCGCAGCGGGGGCGATCTTCGAGTAGGCGCGGGCCATCGGCAGTCCGAGCGGAGCGTGGACCGGGTCGTCGTAGGAGTGGATCAGATAGTGCGCGGCGCCCGGATGCTGGTCGTTGACCGTCCACACTCCCTCGGCCACCGCCGCCGCCCGCATGTAGGTCCGGAAGTCCCGGCCCTCGTGGGCGGTGCCCAGGATCGACAGCGCGTAGAAAGCCGCCGCCTCCCGGTCCTCCGGGTACGCCTCGTGCAGGCGCGCCATCTCGTCACGATACAGCCGATCCCGCTCCTGCTTGCTCTGGCCCTCCGACTCGGGGGTGTTGCCGTAGAGCGTCTCCACCGCCCGCAGCCAGTGCCGCTCGCGGGGGGTCGCCGCCCTCGCCAGACGCTCCTCGGCGGTCGACGCGAGCGCCTCGAGCACCTCCATCGCCGCCTCCCGGTCCTGCTGCATCCAGATCGGATGGCTGTGGGTCATCGCCTCGCCCCAGTAGGCGAGCACGAAACCGGGATCGAGCTGGCGAGCGGCGGCGAACGCCTGCGCCGCCTCGTCGTACTCGAAGTTGTGCAGGTAGAGCACTCCCTCGAGGAAGCGCTCGTGCGCCTCTCGGGATCCGGTCGCCGGGAAGTCGATCCTGCCCAGCGTCTCGCCGTCGGCGCCGGCGCGCGCGGCGACGGCGCCCGGGGCGCAGCCGGTGAGGAGCACGCCGATCACGGCGACGACGAGGAGCGGCGCGAGGACGTGCCGATGCGGGATGGACGATCGAAAAGCGCTCATGGCCAGGACCTCCTGCTGCTCCGAGGGAGACTTTCGGAGCCTCTCCAATGATCGCACAGGCTCCGAGGACACCCACCGCAGTGCGCGCGCGCTGCGCGGCGGGGAAGAGCCCTACCCTCCTCCGCCCACCCACAGGCACAAGCGTGCCGCGACCAGCGCCATGTAGTTGCCGATCGCATAGCCCAGCAGCGCCATCAGGATCGACACCGGGACCAGGCTCTCGCGATGGTAGGCGGCGACCACCGGCGCCGAGGCCGCGCCTCCGACGTTGGCGGCCGATGCGATCGCGGCCGAGTGCACGTCGACCTTGAACAGCCAGGCCCCCGCCAGGCAGAACAGGCCGTGAACGACGATCCAGATCGCGGCGCCGAGCAGGAAGGCGGGCGCCTGACCGAGCCCCTCCAGCGAGGCCGTCGCTCCCATGCGCGCCACGAACATGTAGACGATCGCCATCGCCAGGTCGTGCGATCCAGGGATCCGCTTCGCTCCCGTGAAGGAGAGGACGATGCCGAAGGTGGTGACCAGGAGGATGTTCCAGGTCGAGGTCGACAGGATCTGGCCGACTTCCGGGATCTGCGGCGCCAGCAGGTCGGCGAGCCAGGTCACGCCGAACGCGATCGCCAGCAGGTAGAGGTAGTGACGCATCTCGGTCGGCTGCGCCTCCTTGCCCTCGGCCGCCGCCGCCGCCTCCATGCGCTCGAGCCGGCTCTCGTCGACGCCGGTCCAGCGGTTGAAGCGCGCGGCGAATCCCTTCGACGCGAGCAGCAGCGGCAGCCAGCCGACGTAGATCACGGTGTCGGCGAGCACGGCGAGCCCGAACATGTCGGGAGGCGTCTCGAGCGCCCCCGCCACCGCCGCCATGTTGCCGGTGCCTCCGATCCAGCTCCCGGCCAGGGCGCCGAAGCCCTTCCAGGCCTCGGGGTCGAGCCAGCGGTGGACGACGAAGTAGCCGATCGGGGCTCCGACCACGATGCCCACGGTGCCGAGCAGCATCACCAGGATGCCGCGCCCCATGATCCGCACCGCCGCGCCGACGTCGACCGAGAGCAGCAGCAGCGTGATGAACATCGGCAGCGCGAACGTGCGCATCGCGTCGTAGGCCGGTGAGCTCGCGGGCAGCACCCCGACGTTGCGCAGCACCATCGGCGTGGCGTAGATCCAGATCAGCGGCACGACGAACTGGAAGACCTTCCAGCCGCTCTTGCGCTCGATCCAGAAGAAGAAGGCGGCGATGCCCGCGAGGGCGGTGAGGACTCCGGCGGTCGACGTGATCACGGGCGTCTCCTTGTCGCTGGGGGTCGGTTCGGGATCGCTGCCTGGGCGGTCGCTGCCTGGAGCTATCGCTCCGGCCCCGCGGCTCCCGCGCGCCGGACGCTGGCGAGCAGCTCCCGCGCCCGAGCGATCAGGCGGTCGCGCTCGTCGAGGGCGCCGGCGGCCTCGGCGATCACGGACTGGTGCATCGCCAGGCCGGCACGAGCCAGAGCAGCCGAGGAGGGCGGAAGCTCCACGAGGAGTGGATCCCGCTCGTACGGCGATTGCGCGGCGAGCTCGTCGAACAGGGAGATCAGGGCCGAGGAGGTCAGGAAGCGGCTGCGGCGCGCCTTCTCCTGGCGCTGGCTGATCGGCGCCAGGTACTCGAGGAGCGGACGGTCGTCGGTGTTGAGCGGTCCGGGCGCGATCAGCCCCGGAGCGCGCGACAGGTTGCCGGCGTAGAAGACCATCGGGCCGAGCTCGACGAGCTGCGGGTCCTGCTCCCCCAGCGCCCTCAAGCGGCGCTGCGACGCCAGGATCGGCGCCAGCGCGAGAGGCGGCGCACCCTCGCGGCGCCCCACCAGCGCCACGATCGGATCGACGGCGTAGAAGTCCCCGCGCCACAGCGTGGTCTCTGGGAAGACCGCGGTGAAGGTGCGCGTGATCAGGGCCACCTCGCGGCTGGTGAGCTGGTAGAGCGGAAGCCACTGCGCGAACAGGCCGCCCTCGGCGAGCCGTTCGCGCACGGTCTCGAAGTGCTCGCGGGTGTAGAGGTTGCCGACGCCGCGGTTCCAGGGCGTGAACAGGTCGCCGACGATCACGTCGAAATGCTCGGGGCTGCCGGCGAGCACGTTGCGCCCGTCCTCGACCAGCACCTCCACCCGTGCGTCGTCGAACAGCCCCTGGTTGAAGGGCGCGAAGTGCCGGCGCGCGGCGGCGGCCACCTCGGGCGAGAGCTCGGCGACCACCACCCGTTCCACCGGATGCGCGAGCGCCGCCCCCACCGTGATGCTGGTCCCCATCCCGAGGAAGAAGACCGAGCGCGGCGCCGGGTGGATCATCAGCGGCAGGTGGGCCTGGCGCCGCTCGATGTCGCTCGCCGCGGCCGAGCCGAGCAGGTAGGAGTTGTTGAGGCGCATCCGCAGGTCGCCGTCGCTCGACAGCACCGCGACCGTGCCGTGACTCCCCTCCCACACCTCGAGCAGCTCCTCGCCCGGCGCGACCCTCACCGCCGCGAGGCTCGCCGGCCGCGCCAGGAGTAGCAGGACGGCGCCCACCGCCACCGCGGCGAGCTTGGCCGCCCGGGCGGAGGAAGCGACCGGGATCAGCAGCGCCAGGCCCAGGTAGCTGCACGCGACCAGCTCGAGGCTGCGCCACAGTCCGAGCCTGGGGAGCAGGACGAAGGCGGCGCCGAGGGAGCCCGCGATCCCGCCGAGCGTGTTCAGCGATCCCAGGTCGCCGACCACCCGCCCCGCCGCCGCCCGCCCCACGTCGCGGAACCGGAACAGCAGCGGGAAGACCGTCCCCAGCAGGACCCCCACCGGCAGCAGCAGCACCGCGGCGTAGCCGAACACGCTGAGCACGTAGCCGATCCACCCCCGGTCGCCCGCGACCAGCTCGAGACCGTCGGTCCAGCGAAACAGGACGACCGGCGTGAGCCCGACGCCGAGCCCGCCGGCCGCCAGCATCCCGGCCAGCGCCGGGCGCGGATCGGCCGAACGAGCGCTCAGCCGATGCGCCACCCAGGAGCCGGCGGCGAGTGCGGCGAGGAAGGTCGCGAGGATGATCGAGAACGAGTAGACGCTGTGCTGGACGACCTGGACGTACATCCGCGTCCACAGGACCTCGAGGGCGAGGGTGAGAAATCCCGAGGAGAAGGCGAGCACCGTCAGCAGCCGGACGCCGACGGCAGTCGTAACGGCAGTGGTGGCGGCAGTGGTGGCGGCGGCGGTCGCGGCCCGCGGCTCTAGACGCTCGATCCCGGCCACCTCCTGAGCGCGGTTGTCGTCGTCCTCCGAGAGGCTCTCCGGTTCGCCCCCGGCCGACGCGGCGCCGGCGACCCCGGCCGTCCCCGGGCGGCCGAGCACGACCGCGGCGACGCCGACCGCCAGGTTGCCGGCCATCGCGATCAGGTAGGCCGCCCGGAACCCGACCAGCGGCGGCAGGACGAACCCCGCCAGCAGCACGCCGAAAACGGCGCCTGCAGTGTTGACGAAGTAGAGACGCGCGGCCACCACGCCAAGGCCTTCGCGGGCGCCGGCGAGTCCCTGGGCCAGCACCGGCAGCGTCCCCCCCATCAGGAAGGTGGGCGGGAACAGCAGCACCAGCCCGAGCAGGGCCTTGGTGGCGAGGAACGCGGCCGGCCGATTGCCGAGCAGCGCGAACAGGGGCTCGTAGAGGCGGTGGTAGACGCTCAGCAGCAGGAAATAGAGCACCGCGGTAGCGGCGACGCCGATCTCGAGCCAACCGTAGACGCGAACCGGCGAGACGACACGCGCCGCCCGCCGGCCCCAGAACCGATACCCCGCGCCGAGACCGAAGAAGAAGGCGGCGAGCGTGACGCCCGCCGCCTCGGCGGTGGTGCCGAAGAGAAGGCCGAGCTGCTTGAGCCAGAGCACCTCGTAGACCAGAGCGAGCGCGCCCGAGGCGAAGACGAGAGCGTGGAGCAGCGATCGCGATGGACGCGCCGCACCGGTCATCGGACCGGTTCCTTCGCCGCAGGTGCGGCGTCGGGCCCTGAGCAGGCGGGAGTCACCCGCCGATGCTACGGCACCTCGCTCCCCGGCGGCCTTCGGGCGCCACGATCAGGCGCTCCACCGGGTCGAGCCGAGCGGCGAACGAGATCGCGGCGACTCTCGGCTGCCGGAGCGCTCCACGGCACCCGTGGACACGCTCGATCGCATGAAGCGCAGGAAGGACGAGGCCGCCATCGGAGCGGCTCAGGGGGCAGGATCGCCTGGTCGAGCTCGCGCGCCATGACGGCGACGATGGCGGCCAGGTCGCGCTGGGTCGCGCTGAGTCGCGCTGAGTCGCGCTGGTGCGCCAGGACGCAGACGTCCTGCCGGCAGCTCGCTCGTTACTCGCGGTGGCCCTCGACGGCTTGGCGGATCGACTCGCCGAGCTGATCCCAGTCGACGCTCTCGACCGCCTCGCGAACCGCGGCTCCGACGTCGTTCGAGAAAGCCTCCCAGTCGATGCTCTCGAACTGCACGCCGAGCTCTTCGCCGAAACGGGCCCACTCCTCGCCGAAGCGCTCCATCTCCTCGCCGAACCGTTCCCAGTCCTCCGCCGAGAGCTCCCTGTCGTGCTCCCAGCGCTCGGCGCGATCCTCGAACCGCTCGCCGAGATCCTCGAAGCGGTGCTCCATCCGCTCGCCGAGCCGTTCGAACCGCTCGCCGAGGCGCTCGCCGAGCTGCTCCCACCGCTCGCCGAGGCGCTCCCAATCCTCCCCCGAGCGTTCCCAGCGCTCGCCCATCCGCTCCCAATCGGCGCCGGCCAGAGCCTGCTCGATCCTGCTCCCGAGGTCCTCGAAGTGGCGCGAGAAGTCCTCGTCGTCCCAGCGGTCGGAAAGCCCCAAGCGGTGCTCGGGTTCGCGACTGGCGCGCCGCGCGGGACGACGCGCGAGGACCGCCGAGAGCTCCACCAGGGCGCCGTCGCGGATCACCACCAGCGGGACCTCGTTGCCGGCGCCGGCCTCCGCGATCGTCCGGCGCAGCTCACGGCCGCTCGCGACCGGCTCGCTCCCGAGGGAGACCAGGACGTCGCCCGCCTCGATGCCGGCGCGCTCCGCCGCGCTCCCCACTCCGACCTCGGAGATCAACACGCCGCGCCCCTCGGGCACCGAGAACCGCAGCCGGAGCTGCTCGCTGAGCTCGACGACCTCGACGCCGAGGTATCCGGGGTCGGAGGCCTCGCCGTCCTCGCCGAGCTGGATGACGACCGGCGACGGAGGCGCGGGGGCGGCGTTCTCCGCGCCGGTCTCTTCCGAGATGGTCTCAGAACCGGAGGCCGAGACCACCAGCGGGGTCAACAGGAAGGCAGCGGCGCCCGCGACCAGCAGCACGACCAGGATCTTTCGCATCTCGATTCCCTCCCGAGGATCTCGGGCTCGGCGCCGTCTCCTGGGCGCCGGCCTCCGGAGATAAGACGAATCTCGCCGGCGGAAGGTTTCGCCGCCAGCGCAAACCGATGTCGTAGGCTCCCCGACATGAGCCAAGACCTCATCGCGCCCCCCCTGGCTCTCGTGCTCCTCGCCTGCGCCGCCCCCCCTGCCGGCGAGGGTGGGTCGACCCGGCCGTCCGCCGCGATCAGCGAGAGCACGGTCCGCGCCGGGGGCGTCGACGTCCACACGCTGGGCGCCGGTCCGGACGACGGGCGGCTCGTCCTCCTGCTCCACGGCGCCCGCTTCGGTGCCGCGACCTGGCAGGAGCTCGGGACGCTCGACCGTCTCGCCGACGCCGGCCATCGGGCGGTGGCGATCGACCTCCCGGCCTTCGGATCGACGCCGGCGACCGACGCCGAGCCCGCCACGTTCCTGGCCGAGTTGCTCGACGCACTCGGCGCCCGACCTCAGGCACCCGCCGTCATCGTCTCCCCCTCGATGAGCGGCCGCTTCTCCCTGCCGCTCCTGGAGCGCTCTCCGGATCTGTTCGCGGGATTCGTCGCGCTGGCGCCGGTCGGCATCGAGGAGCACGTGGACGCGCTCGAGGGCACGCCGGTCCCGGCGCTGCTGTTCTGGGGGAGCGAGGATGGAATCGTTCCGGTGGCCCTGGCGCACAGGCTGGAGGGGGCGCTCCCGGAATCGCGGCTGGTGATCGCCGAGAGCGCCGGGCACCCGGCCTATCTCGACCAGCCCGAGCACTTCCACCAGGAGCTGGTCGAGCTGCTGACCAGAGCCTTCGCGAACCGCTGACGCCGGCGGCGAGCCGGGACCGCCCGGAAGTCAGCGGAAGCTGGCGCGGTCGAGCCCCTTCATGCGCCCGGGGCCATCACGCTCCCAGGTGATCCCGCACGACCTGCATGTCCTCCCAGGTCGGCCGCTTGAGCGAAGGGTCGCGCAGCAGCGCTGCGGGATGGTAGGTCACTCGCAGCGGAACCCCCTCGAGCTCGTGCCAGCGGCCCCGCAGCCGGCCGATCGGCGCCGTGCTCGCTAGCAGTGTCTGCGCCGCCACCCGCCCGAGAGCGACGATCACGCTGGGCCGGACCAGCCGGATCTGCTGGCGCAGGAAGCCGATACAGGCGGCCACCTCTTCGGGCTTCGGGTCCCGGTTGTTGGGAGGGCGGCACTTGACGACGTTGGCGATGTACACCTGCTCGCGCTCGAGGCCGATCGCAGCGATGATCCTGGTCAGCAGCTCCCCCGCCGCGCCCACGAACGGCAGCCCCTGCTGGTCCTCGTGATAGCCGGGGCCCTCGCCGATGAACATCAGGTCGGCGTTCGCGGTGCCCGAGCCGAACACCACCTTGGTCCGGGTCGGGGCCAGGGCGCAGGCGGTGCAGACGAGCGCCTCGTCGCGCACCGCCTCGAGCCTCGCCCGGCGATCCTCCGCGTCCCCCTGCTCCGAGTCATCGGGCGCCCGGCCGACCGGCGCTGCCTCTCGCTCGGCGTCTTCTGCCTCGGGAACAGCGGACTCCGGCGCGCCGGCGGCGTCGCGCGGCCGCACCAGGAGGTCCTCGAAACCGAGGTCGGCGAAGTACTCGAGCGCGTCGCGGATCGAGCCGGCGTCCCTCGCTCGACCGGTGTCGCTCATCCTTCGGCGCCCTCCCCGCGGGTCCCCAGCGCGACCAGGAACCGATCGAGCAACCGCTCGGCGAGCACTTCCTTCGCGGCGCGCTCGAGCGGCTCGGCCGGCCGGTCGCGAGAGAGCACGACGACCTCGTTCTCGAGGCTCCCGAATCCGACGTCGCTTCGCGACACGTCGTTGGCGACGATGAAGTCGACGCGCTTGCGCTCGAGCTTCTCGGCGGCGTGATCGAGCAGCGACTCGGTCTCGGCCGCGAATCCCACCAGCACGGCGCGCGGCGCGAGCTGGCGAAGGCCGGCCAGGATGTCGGGATTGGGCACCAGCTCGAGCTCGAGCGGCGCCCCCTCCCGTCTCTTGTGCTTGTTCTCGAGGATCGACGCGGGGCGGTAGTCGGCCACCGCGGCCGCCATCACCACCAGGTCGGCGCCGCCGACCCGCTGTTCGATCGCGACCTGCATCTCGAGCGCGCTCTCGACGTCGACGCGCTCGACACCATGCGGCGTCTCGAGCGCCACCGGGCCGGCGACCAGGGTCACCGCGGCGCCCCGGCGCGCCGCCGCCGCCGCCAGCGCGAAACCCATCCGGCCGCTCGACCGGTTGCCGACGAAGCGCACCGGATCGATCGCCTCGTAGGTCGGCCCCGCCGAGACCAGCACCCGCAAGCCCAGCAGGTCACGCTCGCTCAGCGCCGCCACGACCGCATCGGCGATCGCGGGCGGCTCCGCCATCCTGCCGACGCCCAACTCTCCCGACGCGAGCGCTCCGGTCTCGGGACCGATCAGGGTGGCGCCGTGGTCCTCGAGCCGGGCGACGGCGTCGCGGATCGCGGGGCGCTCCCACATCGTGGCGTGCATCGCGGGAGCGAGCACCCAGGGGCCGTCCACCATCAACGCGGTGGTGGTCAGGAAGTCGTCGGCGAGGCCGTAGGCGAGCCGCGCCAGGGTGTTGGCCGTGACCGGCGCCACGCACAGCGCGTCCGCCCACTTCCCGAGCGCGACATGCTGCTCCTCGCCACCGGCCTCGCCGGCTTCGAGGTATCCCTCCCGCGCGACCGCCGCACCGGTCAGGACCTCGAGCGTCAGCGCCGAGACGAACCGTCCGCCGTTGCGGGTCAGGGCGCAACGAACGTCGAGCCCCCGGCTGCGCAGCTCGCGCACCAGCGGAGCGCTCTTGTAGGCCGCGATGCCGCCACACACACCGAGCAACACCCGGCGTGCAGAGCTTCGCTCACTCACCGGGGTCCCGGCCTCTGCCGGTCGTTGCGGCCGCTGCGAGAGACGCCGCCGGGACGGGCGGCGCGTATGCGAGGCGGCTCGTCAGTTGCTGGCTTCTTCGGCCTCGGCTTCGACCGCCTCGCTCAGCCCGTCCTCGGCCTCGGCCTCGGGCGGCGGACCGTATCCCCATTCGACGCGCCCCTCGAGCAGCTCCTGCATCGCCGTGCGCGCGACCTTCGGAGACTTCATCGACACTCGCGGCTCCGCGCCGCGAATCAGCTGCTCGGCGCGGCCGGCGGCCAGCAGCACGAAACGAAACTTGCTGTCGAAATCCTCGGCTATGCGATCCATCGTCGGGCGCTCCATCGGCTAGTGCATCGGCTAGTGCAACGTCTAGTGCATCGTCACGACCACGCTGCCGATGCGCACCCCACCCTCGGGGGACACGACCTTCGGCGACCGGCCGCCTGATTGTCTCGATCTCTGGACTGGTCGAATGCGGTGAATCGTTCCTGGGCGGCGGTCGCTCCGGCGAAGCTGGATCAGCCGCCATCGAGTCAGCTCGGCGTCCGGGAAGCGTTCGTGCGCATGCCGGTGGCCCGGGAGCGCGCACGAAAACCCTCCACGATGGTGCGGAGGGCTGGCCCGAGACGCTTGCTGAGGTGCCTCTTGTCGAGGACGATCGACGAGAGGACGCGACTGGCGACCTCCGCATCGTGGTTGACGATAACATAGTCATAGCGCTCCCAGCACTCGATCTCACGATACGAATCGCTCAGACGCCGCGCGATCGCGGCGGCGTCGTCCAGGCCGCGCCGCTCGAGCCGCTCCGCCAGCACGGCGTGGCTCGGCGGCATGATGAAGACGGAGTAGACGGGCGTGCCGGAGAGCGTGGAAGCAGGCTTCGCCAGCTCGTCGAGAACGGTTGCGGCGCCCTGCACGTCGATGTCGAGCAGCACGTCGACGCCCCTCTGCAGATGGGGCTCGACCTCGTCGATCGAGGTGCCGTAGAGGTGGCCGTGGACTCTCGCCCACTCCAGGAAGCGTCCCCGTTCGACCATCTCCTGGAACGCCGGAACGCCGACGAAGTGGTAGTGCTCGCCGTCGACCTCGCCGGCTCGGGGACGGCGCGTCGTGTGGCTGATCGCCACCCGCAGAGCGCCGGTCGCGACCACCTCCGGCGCCTGCAGACCACGAATCAGCGTGGTCTTGCCGGCTCCCGAGGGGGCCGAGACGATGAAGAGGTCACCTCGCGACATCACAGGCTCGGGCCGAACCCTATCGACACCGAGGCCCGTCCGCCATCGGGAACCCGCACCGACGACGACACGACCGCTTCTCCCCGCCGCTGGTCACCGCTGGTCACCAATTGGTCGCGACCGGTCTCCGGCGCCGAGCTCCCCCTCAATCGAGCAGGTCCGATGCAGCTCGGCGTCCCTACTCGACGTTGAGGAGCTGCTCGCGCAGGCGGTCGCACTCGAGTTTGGCTTCGATCACCAGAGCCGCGATCCGGCCGTCGCGGCACTTGACGCCGAGGGTGTTGAGCTCGCGGTGGATCTCCTGGGCCAGGAAGTCGAGGCGCTTGCCCACCGCGCCCTCGGCGTCGAGCGCATCCCGGAACCGCTCGAGATGGCCGCCGAGCCGCTCGAGCTCCTCCTCGAAGTCGCTGCGCTCGGCGAGGATCGCGGCCTCCTGGGCGAGCCGCGCCTCGTCGAGCTCGACGTCGACGCCGCCCAGCAGCTCGAGGATCCGGCGCCGGTGACGATCGAGCAGCTCTCCTCGAGCGGGCTCGCGCAGCTCGCGGACGCGCGTCAGCTTCTCGTCGAGCCGCGACAGCGCGCCCCCGAGGCTGGCGCGCAGGATGCCCCCCTCGAGCTCCCGAGCGCGCTCCAGCTCCGCGAGCGCCTGGCCGCTGAGCTCGAGGATCATCGCCTCGGCCTCGGCGTCCGAGCCGCCACCCCGGGAGGATTCGAGCCGGACCACCCCCGGCAGGGCGATGAGGTCGCGGAGCCCGATCGGCGCCTGCCCACCGCCGCCCGCGATCTCGGCCGCGCGATCGACGAGATCCTGGACGAGCCGCTCGTCGAGGTGCGCGCGCACCGCACCCGCCCGGCCATCCCTCACCTCGACCGCGAGATCGATCCGACCGCGTGCGAGCCGCTCGCCCAGCAGGCTCCGGATCGCCGGCTCGGTGCACCGCCAGGGTTCGGGAAGCCGGATCTGGAGGTCGAGGTAGCGATGGTTGACCGATCGGATCTCGACCGCGACGCTCAACTCCGGTCCGGTGCGGTCCGCCCGGCCGAAGCCGGTCATGCTCTTCAAGAGGATGCCCCCTCGGCGGTTCCGCCGGCGGTTGCGACCAGCCAGCGCGCCACCGCGCGAGCCGCGCGACGGCTCGCCCCCCCTTCCCCCAGAGCCGGTCGCAACCGCCGGAGCTCCTCCCGCATGCGATCGAGGGTCGCGCGGTCCCCGAGGAGCCGCTCCGCCGTCTCCGCCAGGTTCGCGGGCTCGGTCTGGACCTGCACCAACTCCGGCACCACCCGCGCTCCCAGCACCAGGTTGACCAGCGCGATGTGGGGCACGCGCACCAGACGGCGGGCGAGCCAGTAGGTCCAGCGGTTCAGCCGGTAGACGACCACCATCGGCGTTCCCAGCAGACCGACCTCCAGAGTCGCCGTCCCCGAGGCGCAGAAGGCGAGGTGGCTGTCGGCGATGACCCGGTGGCGAGCCTCCTCGATCCATTCGACGGCCAGTCTGCCACCGGCGGCCGCCGCGCCCGCCGCGGTGCGTTCGACGATCGACTCGAGCAGGCCGCGGTCGAGACCGGGAGCGACGATCACGCGCACCCTGATGTTCCGCCGGCGCCCGAGCAGCCTCGCCCCCTCGAGCATGCAGGGGAGCAGCGCCTCGACCTCGCTGCGGCGCGAGCCCGGCAGGAGGGCGAGCCGAACCTCCCGCTCAGCGCTGCCGTCCACTTCCCAGGCCTGCGGGTGACTCGCCACCTCGTCGACCAGCGGGTGTCCGACGTGCTCGACCTCGACCCCGTGTCGCCGGTAGAAGTCGACCTCGAATCCGAACAGGACCAGCATCCGGTCGACGCAGCGGGCGACCGTCGCGACCCGACTCTCGCGCCACGCCCAGATCTGCGGGCTGACGTAGTAGACGACCGGCGTGCCGGCGCGATGGAGCCGCTTGGCGAGCGGCAGGTTGAAATCCGGCGAGTCGATCAGCACCGCCACCGCCGGCCGCCGGTCGCGGGCGGCCCGCTCCAACGCTCGCAGGATCTGGTGCGCGCGCGGCACGACGCGCAATGCCTCGGTGAGGCCGATCACGGCGATCTCCCGGCTATCGGCCAGCGTCTCGAGACCCTCTGCCACCATCAGCTGACCGCCCATTCCGAAGCTCGACAGATCGGGGTGCAGAGCGCGGAGCTCGTGGAGCAGCCGGCTGCCGTGGAGGTCCCCCGACGCTTCGCCGGCCACGATCATGACCTCGGGCGCGGCCTGCGGCTGCCGGGCCACTCCCGCCGGTGTGACGAGCCGCTCCGGGCTCAAGGAGCGGGGCCGGTCGGCGGACCCAGCGGGAATGGGTACATCAACCAGGCGACCAGCAGCCCGCCGCCGACCAGGCCGAGGAAGAGCTGGAGGAAGAGCTTGATCTGGGCCCGGCGCCCCCGGCGCCACAGGATGGTGAAGAACAGGCTCACCTGCAACGCGTACACGACCATCAGCAGGAAGTGGCTCACCGCGGCTCCCCCGTCACCTCTTGAAGCCCTGGGCGACGTCCCACGTATCCAGCATCAGCAGGAGGTTCATCAGCCCGGCGGTGAGCAGGAAGGCACTGCCGTACTCGTAGGTCGGCGCCAGGATGTCCCCCTGATAGTCGACCACGAAGCGCAGTACGAAGTAGAGCGGCCCCATGCCCATCGAGGCGAGCGTCCCGAGGCGGCTCAACGGCTGCTCGGGCACCACGACGAACAGCTTGCCCTGAAGCGCCAGACCGATCGCGGCCGAGGCCGCCACCAGGGCGAGGAAGGCAACGGCGCGGGCGCGCCTGCCGAGGAAGAAGTGGCCGGCGCCCGGGATCAGCCAGGCGAGCACGACCGCAGCCCAGACGCGGCCGTTGGTCGCGACGGTCTGCTCTCGGGACGGTTGCTGGTCGTCTCCGCTCGCGTCGCTCATCGAGATCTGCCGTGGAGGAAGGCGCGGGTCGTTCTCGGCCGCTCGTCGATCGTCGCAGCTCGGTGAGACCCGGGCGATCGAGGTGCGAGAGGCGGCTCGCCGGCTGCTCCCGGAGCCGCGCCCCTGGCGCTCGGCGACGGGACGACCGCCGGCCAGGCCGGGAATGGTATTTCACCCGTTCCCGAACCTCGGCGCTCAATCGTCCTGGTTGAGCAGCTCCTTGAGTTGCTTGCCCGGCTTGAAGTACGGGATCCGCTTGGGCGGCACCTGCACACGTGCGCCGGTCTTCGGATTGCGTCCGATGCGCGAGTTCCGCCTTCGGATCCGAAAGCTCCCGAAGCCTCGCAGCTCGATCTTCTCCCCGTCCTTCAACGAATCGACGATGCTCTCGAAGACCGTGTTGACGATGATCTCGGCATGCTTCTTGGTGAGCTGAGTGTTTCGAGCCACCTCGTCCACCAGCTCGGCTTTGGTCATCCCCCCGCAATCTGTCACGAGCCCCTCCTCAAATCCCCAAAGTCCCCTGATCCCAAGCTCGAGCTCCCGAAAACCCGGACCTCGAGAAATTCAGAAATTCAGAAATCCAGAAATCCAGACTCTCAGCCCCTTCGTTCCGCGAGAGCCGGAGGTAGAAACCGACCAGCCGATGGTGGCGCCTCGTTTCGCATCGCCGGGCGCGAGCTCCCGCACGCGGGGCTCGTCGCGCCGAGCTACTCCTCCTCCTCTCCCTTCCGCTCCTCGCCGTCCTCGTCGGAGCCATCGTCATCGCCGCCCGCCTCTTCGGATGCCTCGTCTTCGGAGGTGTCTTCGTCATCGGACGAGGAAGACTCCTCCTCCTCAACCTCCTCCTCCTCGACCTCCTCAACCTCCTCCTCAACCTCCTCACTCTCCTCACCCTTCACCGAGGCGCTCTCGTCTCCGTCCCCCGCGGCGACCTCGCCGCCCTTCTCGTCGTCTGCGTCCTCGGTGTCCTCGCTCTCGTCAGCCGCGGAAGCAGCGGCAGCGGCCTTGGCCGCAGCCTCCTCCTCGGCGGCCTTCTCCTGCGCCTCGAACTCGGCGATCTCGGCGGCGGTCGGCTGATCGACGCCGCGCATGGTCAGGCCGACCTTCTTCTCGTCCTCCTCGATGCGCAGGATGCGAGCCCGCACGAAGTCGCCGACCGTGAACTCGTCCTCGAGCTTGCCGCTCACCGTGTCGATCTCGCTGACGTGCGCGAGGCCCTCGAGCCCGTCGTAGATGTCGATGAACAGGACGAAGTCGGTGACGTTGACGACCCGCCCCTCGACCTGGTCGCCGACGTTGTGGCTGTCGACGAAGTCCTGCCACTCGTTGGGCAGGAACTCCTTGATCGAGAGCGAGACACGCTGGCCGGCGACGTCGATGTTGGTGATGCGGGCCCTCACCTCCTCCCCCTTGTGGAGGATCTCGGAGGGGTGCTTCACGCGCTTGGTCCAGCTCATGTCCGAGACGTGGATCAGGCCGTCGATGCCGTCCGCGATCTCGACGAAGGCGCCGAACTCGGTGAGGTTGCGCACCTGCCCTTCGATGATGGTCCCCACCGGGAAGCGCGAGGCCAGCTCCTCCCACGGGTTCGCCTCGGTCTGCCGCAGCGACAGGCTGATGCGTCGTTGATGCATGTCGAGCTCGGAGACGATCGCCTCGACCTCGTCGCCGACGCTGAGCAGCTTCGAGGGCGTGATGTTCTTCTTGGTCCACGACATCTCGCTGACGTGGATCAGCCCCTCGACCCCCTCCTCGATCTCGACGAACGCGCCGTAGTCGACCAGGCTGACCACCCTGCCGCGGACCCGCGAGCCGAGCGGGTACTTCTTGTCGACCAGCGTCCAGGGATCCTCGCCCTTCTGCTTGTAGCCGAGCGACACGCGCTCGGTCTCGGGATCGAACTTGAGGATGACGACCTCGATCTCGTCGCCCACCGCGAAGTACTCGGAGGGGTGGTTGACGCGCCCCCAGGAGATATCGGTGATGTGGAGCAGACCGTCGATGCCGCCGAGGTCGACGAAGGCGCCGTAGTCGGTGATGTTCTTGACCACACCCGGCAGCAGCGCGCCCTCGACCAGCTTGGTCAGGGTCTCCTTCTTCTTCTTCTCGTACTCCTTCTCGAGGACCGCCTTGCGCGAGAGCACGATGTTGTTGCGCCGCCGGTCCAGCGAGATGACCTTGAACTCGAGCTCCTCGCCCTTGAGCGACTCCAGGTTCTTGACCGGCCGGATGTCGACCAGCGAGCCGGGGAGGAACGCGCGCAGGCCGACGTCGACGGTGAGCCCGCCCTTGATGCGGTCGACCACTCGCCCGGTGATGATCTTGCCTTCCTTGTAGCTCCGCTCGACCTCGGCCCAGACGCGCATGCGCTCGGCCTTGATCTTGGAGAGCATCACGTAGCCCTCGGCGCCCTCGGTCTGCTCGAGCAGGACCTCGACCTCGTCGCCGATCTTCACCTGCACGTTGCCTTCGCGGTCGGAGAACTCCCGGAGCGGGATCAGACCCTCGGACTTGTAGCCGACGTCGACCACGACGTCGTTCGAGGTGATGTCGATGACCGTGCCCTGCACCAGCTCACCCTCGCTGAGATGGCGCATGCTGTCGTCGTAGAGGGCAACGAGCTGCTCGTCGCTCAGCTCGGAAACATCGCCGATCTGTTCGAGATCGATGGCGTCCGCGGCTCCGTCGCCCGGCTCGATCTCGCCGTCGGTGTTGCCGGGACCGCTCGCGACGGCCGCATCGTCGGCGACCGCGGAGACGGAGTCCCGCTGTTGTTCAGTGGACATGATGGGTTGGGGTTCCTCCTGGGATTCTGACGTCGGGCTGCGAGGGAATCGCTCCGGACGCGAAGGTCCAGGCGTCTCGTTCGCGCCCCGCTTCCGGCTGGCGGAAGGGCTCGAGTTCGGACCGCTGGCGGGAGAACTCGGAAGCATCGAGTATAGGGGTCGGCAACAAGGCGGTCAACCGAACCGCGGTCCGAAAGGCTCCGCGACGAAAGCCTTACACGCAGGCTGATCCGGCGCGCCGGCGGGACGGTTCGCGCGGGTGTCGCAGCGCTGCCAGCAGCTCGGAACGAACCGCGGCGTCGCTCTCGCGACGAAGCGCCGAGGCCAACGCGGCGCGCGCCTCGGGGGCGGCGCAGCGCCCCAGCGCCCAGGCGGCGTGACCGCGAATCTCGGCGTCGTCGTCGTCGAGCGCGGCGACCAGCGCCGACAGGTGCGACGGTTCGCGCCGGTTGCCGGCGGCGACCAGCGCGTTGCGGCGCAGACCCTCGCGCCTTGCGCGCTTCATGGGACTGCCGCGAAAGCGCTCGACGTAGTCGTCGCGCTCGAGCGACATCAGGGCGGCGAGATCGAGCTCCCCCCGGCCGGCGGGGAGGCCGAGCTCGGGATGATCGTAGTCGAGCACCCCGTCGCGCCCCGGCTTGCGGTTCCACGGGCAGACCTCCTGGCACACGTCGCAGCCGAAGACCCAGTCGCCGTTGCCCTCGCGGGCCTCGGGCGGCAGACCGCCGCGGTGCTCGATCGTCCAGTAGCTGATGCAGCGACGGCTGTCGAGCCGGTAGGGCTCGGGCAGTGCGCCCGTCGGGCAGGCCTCCAGGCACAGCGTGCAGGAGCCGCACAGGTCGCCGATCGGCTGATCGGGCTCGAGCTCGAGCGTCAGCAGCAGCTCGCCGAGCAGGAACCAGGAGCCCTGGCGGTGCAGCAGGTTGGTGTTCTTGCCGATGCGCCCCAGCCCCGCCCGCTGCGCCAGCTCACGCTCGAGGATCGGGCCGGTGTCGACGTAGGAGCGCGTGGCGCACCCGGGGTACGAGCGCTCGATCCGCTCGCCCAGCGCGCGCAGCCGTCGCATCATCACCTCGTGGTAGTCGTCGCCGCGCGCGTAGCGCGCGACCCGCGGCCAGAGATCGCCCGCCGGCTCCTCCTCCCCGCGCAGCGGGCTGTAATGCAGGGCCACGCACAACGCGCTGCGCGCTCCGTCGAGCAGACGGCGCGGATCGAGGCGGGCCTCGACCCGGCGCTCGAGCCACTGCATCGAGGCGTGGTCTCCCCGCTCCAGCCAGCGCCTGAACACCTCGCCGTGATCGGAGGGTTGCAGGCGGGCGACGCCGGCCCGATCGAAGCCGGCCTCGATCGCCCAGCCCTTGAGCTGGGCGGCTCGCTCAGCTCCGCCGTCGGTAGACACGGAACACCGTAGCGTGCTCGTCGCGCTCCCCCGCGGGGAGTGTCTCTTCCTCCACCGCCCGCCAGACCGACGGATCGATCGCCGGGAAGGTCACGTCGCCGCTCACCTCGGCTTCGACGTGGGTGATCAGCAGGCGATCGGCCTCCGGGAGCAGCAGGCGATAGAGCTCGCCGCCCCCCGCGCAGAACACCTCGTCGTCTCCTCGAATCGCGTCGCTCAGCTCCTGCAGGCTGTGCACGACCTCGATGCCGTCGGGGGCGAAGCCCGGGTCGCGGCTCAGCACCACGTTCCGCCGTCCGGGCAGCGGCCGGCCGATCGAATCGTAGGTCTTCCTGCCCATCAGCAGAGTGTGCCCCAGCGTCCGCTGCTTGAAGCGCCGGAGGTCCGACGACAGCCGCCAGGGCAGCCGCCCCCGCTGGCCGATCGTGCCGTTGCGCGCGACCGCCGCGATCAGCGACAGCCTGCCCGCGGGCGCCGATCTGTCGCCAGCGCTCACACCGCGACCGGCGCGGCGATCGCGGGGTGCGGGTCGTAGCGCTCGAACCGGATGTCTTCGTACTCGAAGTCGAAGATCGAGGAGACGCCGGGTGCGAGCGCCAGATGCGGCAGCGGCCGAGGCTCGCGCTCGAGCTGCCGGTGCGCCTGCTCCAGGTGGTTGCTGTAGAGGTGCGCGTCGCCCAGCGTGTGGACCAGCTCGCCGGGCGCGAGCCCGCACACCTGCGCGATCATGGCGGTCAGCAGCGCGTACGAGGCGATGTTGAACGGCACCCCCAGGAACACGTCCCCCGAACGCTGGTAGAGCTGGCAGGACAGACGTCCGCCACCGACCCAGAACTGGAACAGCGTGTGACATGGCGGCAGCGCCATCCGATCGAGGTCGGCGACGTTCCAGGCGCTGACCACCAGCCGGCGCGAGTCGGGCTCGGTCCTGATCCGCTCGACGACGTCCACGATCTGATCGATCACACGCCCGTCCGAGCCCTCCCACGACCGCCACTGCTTACCGTAGATCGGTCCGAGGTCCCCCTCGGCGTCCGCCCACTCGTCCCAGATGGTGACCTTGCGCTCCTGCAGCCAGCGGACGTTGGTGTCGCCACGCAGGAGCCAGAGCAGCTCGTAGACGATCGACCGGGTGTGCAGCTTCTTGGTGGTCAGCAGCGGGAAGCCCTGCGCCAGGTCGAAGCGCATCTGAGGCCCGAAGACGCTCAGGGTCCCGGTGCCGGTGCGATCCTCCTTGGGGACCCCCTCGTCGAGGACCCGGCGGAGCAGATCGAGGTACTGCCGCATCACGGTGATCTTACCGCGAGGCGTGGCCGCGTCCGCGACGGCGCAAAACCCGCGGAGCGAGCCCGCGCGCGCTTTGCGTCTCTTGTCCTTGAAGGGCCCTCACGCCCCACCCGCCGCTCGCCTCGAGCGCTCGAGCTCCGTCTCGAGCTCAACGTCCGATCGGAGATCTTCATGCTGGCCAGAGCCCTCGCCGCCACCCCCTGGGGCATCGACGCCCTCCCGGTCGAAGTCGAGGTCGACGTCCGCAACGGCATTCCGGCGACCCAGCTCGTCGGCCTCCCCGACACCGCGGTTCGGGAGAGCCGGGAGCGGGTGCGCTCGGCCATCCGCCACAGCGACTTCGAGCTCGGAGATCGGATCGTCGTCATCAACCTGGCCCCCGCCGACCTGCGCAAGGAGGGCAACCACCTCGACCTCGCCATCGCTCTGGGCTTGCTGGCGGGGCACGAGAAGATCCCGGCGGACGCGCTCGAGGGGCGGCTGTTCTGCGGCGAGCTCGGTCTCGACGGCGCGGTGCGGCCGATCCGGGGCGCGCTGGCGATCGCCGAGCTCGCGCGTCGAAGACGCGTGCGCGAGCTGATCCTGCCGAGGGCGAACGCCTCCCAGGCGGCGCTACTCGAGGCCTGCCCCGTCATCCCGGTGCGCAGCCTCTCGGACGCGGTCGGCCACCTGATCGGCGTGCACCGGATCGTGCCGGCGTCGCCAGCGGATCTCACCGACGACGAAACCTCGACCGGGGAGCCGGATCTGGCGGAGGTGGCCGGCCAGGAGATGGCGCGCCGGGCCCTCGAGATCGCGGCGGCAGGAGGCCACAACCTCCTGATGATCGGACCGCCGGGCTCCGGCAAGACCATGCTGGCTCGCCGGTTGTCGGGCATCCTCCCGCCCCTCGAGCGACTCGAGGCGATCACCATCACCAACATCCACTCGCTCGCCGGCGCCCAGGTCCCGACCGGCCTGATGCGCCGGCGACCCTTTCGGTCGCCGCACTCCGGGATCAGCACCGCCGGTCTGGTCGGCGGCGGCTCGATCCCGCGCCCCGGCGAGGTGAGCCTCGCCCACGGCGGTGTGCTCTTCCTCGACGAGCTCCCGGAGTTCCGGCGAGACGTGCTCGAGGCGTTGCGGCAGCCGATCGAGGACGGCAGCGTCTGGATCTCGAGGGCGAGGGCCCGCCTCTGGTTCCCGGCCCGCTTCGCCCTGGTCGCGGCGATGAATCCCTGCCCCTGCGGCTTCTTCGACGACGCGCGTCACGACTGCCGCTGCTCACCCGCCGCGATCGCGCGCTACTCGGGCCGGATCTCGGGGCCGCTGCTCGATCGCATCGACCTCCACGTCGCCGTCCACGCGGTCCGGCTCGACGAGCTGCGGGGATCGCCGGGGGAGCCCACCGAGACGGTGTCGGCGCGCGTGCAGCGAGCACGAGCTCGGCAGCAGGAGCGAAACGGCGTCGGCCGCCGAGGCGAGCCCAGGCTCAACAGCGCGCTCGGTCCCGCCGGTCTGCACGCACTGTGCGCACCGGACGCGGCAGGCCAGCGGCTCCTCGAGCGAGCCTTCGACGCGCTCGGCCTCTCGGTCCGCTCGCTCCATCGCATCCTGCGCGTCGCCCGAACGATCGCCGATCTCGACGAGGAAGAGAGGGTGAGCTCTCGTCACATCGGAGAGGCGATCCAGTACCGGGCCGGCGAGGAGCGAGCGGCGGTCTCCTGACGCGAACCGACCTTATCGAAGAGGATGCATCTTGACCGCCGTCGCGGCGCGACCCTAGAATCACGAGATCACGTTCGTTCATGGCCGCTGCCCCCGGGCCGCGCGCCTGCATTCTTCAACGGGACGCGGCCGGCGAGACCGGTCTGCGGAGAGCCCGCTACCGACGAGGTGATCGCGAGGTCACCTGGAATGGAAGGGCGCGGTCACATGGGCTTGAAGCACCACACCATCATCTTCGTCCCGCACTCGCGTGCCAAGTACCGCAAGTGGCGCGTGAGCAACCGCCAGATCCAGGCGGCGGCGGTCGTGCTCGCAGGATCGCTGCTGGCGGTCACCACGATCACGTGGCTGCACTTCAGCACCAACGTCGACCTCGGTGAGCTCGAGCGGCTGCGGGCCGAGAACCAGCAGCTGCGGGTGGTGCACGAGGAGTTCGAATCGAGCTTCCGCAACCTCCAGCAGAACCTGAGCGAGTTCGAGGAGCGAACGCGGGATCTCGCGATCATCGCCGGCATCCAGGACACCGCGAGCCCCCTCGGCGGCGGCGGCCAGGCCGGCACCGGGTCCGGCGGCGACATCGTCGAGCCCCAGACCGGCATCGACGTCGAGCGGCTCGCCTCCCGCAGCCGTGTCCTCGGCGCGCAGCTCGGCGAGCTCGACGGCAAGCTCGACGAGCGGAGCCGGTGGATCGCCTCCCAGCCCTCGATCGCCCCGGTGCGAGGCATCTTCACCAGCTACTACGGCAACCGCACCGATCCGATCCTCGGCCGACCGGCCTTCCACAACGGCGTCGACATCTCTGCCACGCCCGGCCGCAAGGTCGAGGCGACCGCCGATGGGATCGTCGTCCGGGCCGGCGTCAAGGGGCACCTCGGGCGCTCGGTCCAGATCTCGCACGGCTTCGGCCTGACCACGATCTACGGCCATCTGAAGAGCATCGCGGTCGAGCCCGGCCAGCGCATCTCGCGCGGCGAGGTGGTCGGCGAGGTCGGCAATACCGGGCGGGCGACCGGCTACCACCTCCACTACGAGGTGCGCGTCGCGAACCGGCCCCAGAACCCGCTGCACTTCATCCTGGATCGGTAGGCGAGCGACGGCTCCGCACGCGCCGGCGGCCCGCGCCGACCGGCGTCTCCCACAGGAATGCGAGCCCCCGGCCGCCGCGTTGTGCTCAGCGGCTCGACCCGCTCGGTTCCCGTCGCCCTTCCTCGTCTCCGAGGCTCGCGAGCCGGCGGCCCGGCGATCCGGAGGGGCCCGGGCCCTTTGCTACACTGAGACCGCTCGCACGGCACGGCCATCGGACCTCCGCGCGCCGTCTCACCCACCTTCGAAACGCTCCCTCCGCAGGTCGCGTGCAGCGTCTCGGCGCACGCACCTGCGCGGCACTCTTCCATGATCGACAAGGTCCTCACCAAGGTCTTCGGCTCCAAGCACGAGCGCGACGTTAGGCGTCTCCAGCCGCAGGTCGCGGCCATCAACGCCCTCGAGGCGGAGCTCGGGAAGCTCTCGGACGCCGAGCTCAACGCCCGCACCGGCGACTTCAGGCAGCAGCTCGACAACGGCGCCACGCTCGACGACCTGCTGGTCCCCGCCTTCGCGACCGTGCGCGAGGCCGCCCGCCGACGGCTGCACATGCGCCACTACGACGTCCAGCTGGTCGGCGGCATGGTGCTGCACCAGGGCAAGATCGCCGAGATGAAGACCGGCGAGGGCAAGACGCTGGTCGCGACCCTGGCAGTCTACCTCAATGCCCTGCAGGGCAAGGGCGTGCATGTCGTCACGGTCAACGACTATCTGGCCCGGCGCGATGCCGAGTGGATGGGCGAGATCTACCAGTTCCTGGGGCTCTCGGTCGGCTGCATCGTGCCCGGCCTCGACGAGGTTGCACGCAAGCAGGCCTATGGCGCCGACATCACCTACGGCACCAACAACGAGTTCGGGTTCGACTACCTGCGCGACAACATGAAGTTCTCGCGGGAGGGCATGGTCCAGCGCGGCTTCAATTTCGGGATCGTCGACGAGGTCGACAGCATCCTGGTCGACGAGGCACGCACGCCGCTGATCATCTCCGGTCCGAGCGAGGACAGCTCCGAGCTCTATCGCGCGGTCGACCGGTACATCCCCGACCTCGCCGAGGAGGACTACGAGAAGGACGAGAAGCAGCGCGCGGTGTCGCTGGTCGAGAGCGGGGTCGAGAAGATGCAGGCCTGGCTCGCCGACAGCGGTCAGCTCAAGCACCCCGAGCTGTACGACATCGCCAACGTGA
>DATKBT010000115.1:0-25232 GCA_035546295.1 Thermoanaerobaculia bacterium
GCTCTCTCCAAGGCCTCGATCGCCTCCTGGTACATCGACTGCGCGAGCCAGCACATGCCCAGGTTGAAGTGGGCCTCGGCGTACCCGGGATCGAGCTCCAGTGCCTTGCGCCCTTCCTCGATGGCCCGATCGTAATCCCGCGCTAGCTGCAGGACCCGAGAGGCGGCGGCCCGGATGATGAGCGACAGCGGGTCGAGCCGCTGGGCCTCGCGAATGTGGACCTCCGCCACGTCGTGATGGGCCATGGCGGTCAGGTACAGGGCGAACCAGTGGTGAGCGCTCGCGTCGCTGGGGCTGAGCTCGAGCGCGCGACGAAACGCCGCCTCCGCGCCCGGCCAGTCCCAGTCGAACTTGAACCGCAGGAAGCCGAGCGAGGTGTGGACCGCGGGGAGGGTCTCGTCGAGCTCCAGGGCCTTGGTGGCAGCCTGCCTCGCCCTCTCCACCAGGCCCCGAAACGAGCCCCCGTGGCCGGCCCCGGCGAGGAGGGCCAGTGAGTCCGCCAGCCCGCTGTAGGCCAGCGTGTAGTCCGGAACCATCTCGATCGCCCGTTCGAAGTGCTCGACGCTCTTCTCGAGGGCGACCGTCGTGCGCCGGTTGAGGAGGTAGCGGCCGAGCAGATAGTGCTCGTGGGCCTCGGGGGAGATGGCGGGACGCTCCTCGAGTCGAGTCTGCTCCTGCGGATCGAGCCTCACGTGAATCTCTCTCGCGATCGCTCGGGCCAGGTCGCCCTGGAGGGCCAGCACGTCGCCGAGCTCGCGCTCGTAGCTCTGGGCCCAGACGTGGGAGTCGGTCGGCCCGTGGACGAGCTTGGCGGTGATCCGCACCCGGTTTCCCGACCGCAGCACCGAGCCCTCCACGATGCCTTCGACGCCCAGCTTGCGGGAGATCTCCGGCAGGGACTCGACGGTTCCCTTGAATGGCATCACCGAGGTACGGGAGGTCACGCGCACGGCACCGAGCCGCGCCAGGTCCGCGATCAGCGCTTCGGTCATGCCGTCCGCGAAGTGGCCATCGCCAGGCTCGGCGCTCAGGTCCACCAAGGGCAGGATCGCCAGAGAGTCGATCAGCCCCCCTCCGCCCGACGACCGCTCTGCGGACCCCAACGACTGCTCGTGGAGGTCCAGGAGCACTCGCGCCAGCTCCCGGGTCGACTCGAACCGCTCGTCCGGGTCCTTCGCCAGACAGCGCTCCACCAGCGACCGGAAGCGCGCCGGCAGGTCGGGATGCAGTGGGGGCTCGGGCGCGCTCTCGAGGATGCCGGAGAGGGTCTCGGTCGCGGTCTCCCGCCGGAAAGCCTGGCGTCCCGTCGCCATCTCGTGGAGGATCACGCCGAGCGAGAACTGGTCCGAGCGGAAGTCCACGGACTCGCCCTTCACCTGCTCGGGGGACATGTAGCCCACCGTCCCGAGGACCCGCGACGGCTTCGCCTCCCCCGGCGCCGCCGAGGGCGCGCGGCAGCCCTCCCCTCCGAGCGGCGACATCAGCTTGGTGAGGCCGAAGTCCAGGATCTTCGCAAAGCCGTCGCTCGAGAACATCACATTCTCGGGCTTGAGGTCCCGGTGCACGATGCCTGCTTCGTGCGCCTTCGCGATGCCGCTCGCCATCTGGCTCGCCAGACGGAACAGATCCCGGGTCGGGAGCGGTCCCACCGCCAAGAGCTCCCTGAGGGTCCTTCCCTCGACGTGCTCCATGACGATGTAGCGCATGCCACGTTCTTCGCCGATGCCGTGGATGGTGACGATGTTGGGGTGATTGAGAGCGGAGGCGGAGCGGGCCTCCTGCTCGAACCGCCGCAGGCGCTCCGAATCCGCGGCGGCCTCGGCTCGGAGCACCTTGATCGCGACGTCACGCCCGAGCTCGAGATCCGTCGCCCGGTACACCTCACCCATGCCCCCGACGCCCACCCGGGAGACGATCTCGTACGCTCCCAATCGCGTCCCTGCGACGAGCTCGACCCGCGGAACCCGCAGCGCCGTGTCGGCGAGAGCCTGGAGCACGGGTTCGGCGAGCCCCGTGAGGCTCCCGTCGAGAACCCTGTGGCTGCGCTCGTCGGCCGCCAGGAACGCTTCGACCTCGGCGCGCAGGGCGTCGTCGCCGCCGCAGGCCTTCTGGACGAATGCCGCTCGCTCCGCGGCTTCCAGAGCCAGCGCCCGGTCGAGGATCTCTTCGAGCCGCTGCCAGCCTTCCCTGCAGAGCCCGTCCATGCGGTTCAGCAGGCTCCAGGCTGCTCGTCCAGCACTCGACAGAGGAAGGCCCGCGCCTTGCGCCAATCCCGTCGCACGGTGCGCTCGGAAATCCCGAGCACTCCTGCCGCCTCCTCTTCGGTCAGCCCACCGAAGAACAGCAGCTCGACCAGCCGGGCGAGTCGACCGCTGACAGCGGCAAGGCGCTCGATGGCCTGATCGAGGGCGAGTGTCTCGACCACACTCCCCTCGATGCCGAGCTCCGCGGCGTCCAGCGACGTGTGATGGGCGTCGCCGCCCCGCTTCTGGGCGCTCCGGCGACGGGCGTAGTCGACCACGATGTAGCGCATCGCGGTGGCCGCGATCGCCAGGAAGTGGGACCGATCGTTCCAGTTGGCCCGCGCCGGCTCCACCAGCTTGAGGTAGGCCTCGTGCACCAGGGCGGTGGTGTTCAGGGTCTGACCGGGGCGATAGCGGCGAAGCTGGCGTCGCGCCATGGCGTGGAGCTCGTCGTAGACGAGCGGCATCAGTCGGCTCGTCGCCGAGGAATCACCCTCTCGAATCGCGATCAGGAGATCGGTGATTTCTTGTTCGACCGCCATGGCCGTCCGGTGCCTGGGTCCCTACGCGCGCGGTCTTCCCGCAGGACGGATGGCCGGTGTGTGGGAGGGCTTGCGATTCCTCTAGATGAGAGATCCGTCACGGCCCTTCGCGGCCAACCAAACCTTCGACCCTCAATGGAGCTGAAAACCATGCGGAACCGTACACTCTTCGCGACGATCTGCGCAACGACCGGCCTGGCTCTCCTCCTCGGGGCCGGCAGCGCCGCGGCCAGTCCCTGCGTGTATGCCATCGGACCCGCGACTCCGATCCAGTTCGCTCCGAACCCGGAGACCGGCCTGATCGAGCTCACCGTTCCCCTGACCATCGGAGCGAACGCCTTCACCGCGGACCTCGAGGTCGCGATTCTCGGGTTCCTCGAGGTGGGAGACGATGGTTACCCCCGGCGAGCCGTGGTGACCCACGCCTGGCGGATCCGGGAGAATAATCTCAAGCTCGACTGGGTGGGAGAAGCGGCCACGGTCCCCACCGGCGAACCCAACCAGATCTACTACCGGCTGCGGCTCGACCTGGCGACGTCGAACGGACGCTACGACGCTGGAACGCTCTTCATCGAGGGGATCTTCAACTTCGACGGCACCGGCGATGCCCGGAGCTTCTTCGGCAAGCTCTGTTCCCGCGGGAACGCCTAGCGGCCCGTGGTGGGACTCGCGCGGAGCTGAGCGCGGAGATCTGCGGCCTCTGGCAGGGCGGGCCGACCAGAGCACCTCCCTCGCGAGGGACTCGACACGGTCAGCGGACCACGCCATCCTCACGGCGACTCGGAACCCTCGGGTACGCCGGGTCGCGCGAGCAGGCGCGCGATTCAGCGCCTCGTGGCGCTCGTCGATCCGCCGGCGCTCGCGGAGCTCCGCGGCGTGCTCCTGGAGCTCGGTGAGCAGCAGGACCGACTGCAGCCGGCACTCGACGGTCCGCGGTTTCCCTCCTCGTTCCGGACCACCAGCTCGGGGAACACGTCGGCGACCTTCCTCGGCGATCAGGCCGAGCTCGGCGTGTTGGGATCGGCGGCGGCGTGGCGGTGGTAGCGGAAGGCGACCGGCCGCAGGTCCAAGAGCCGCTCCGAGAGCTCGCCGCCCCCGCGATGTCCTGCTTGACGGAGCGCGTCGAGGAACGCGCTGCCTCCCGGTCGAGGGACCTCCGACCCGGCTCGTCCTTCCGAGATCCCCTCTACAATCCCGGCAATGACGAGCCGCACTCACGCCGCCAACGCCGTCCCCCTCTGCCTCACTACGGTCGCCGCCGCCGGGCCCTACGAGCCGCCGCGCACGGCCGACGGCAAGCCGCTCCTCGACGGCGTCTGGACCAACGCCTCGCTCACACAGCTCACGCGGCCGCGCGGGATCGACGAGCTCGTGTTGACGCCGGCCGAGGCGGAGGCGCCGGCCCCACTCCGGGCGATCGACGCCGCCGGGTCAGATCCGGCTCTCCCATCGCTTGGAGCTCGGAGGCGAGCGCCACGAGGGCGACGAGCTGTGCCACGGATTCTCTCGAAGTATTCTCTCGAAAGGAGATGCAGCACATGGGGTATCAGATCGACGCCCGAGATCACTCGCTGGTGCGGGTCGGCCGGGACGATCAGGAGGTCGCGGTCTTTCGCAAGGCCGGCTCCTTCATTCACAACCTCGAGGGGGAGGTCGACGGCGTCGAATACCAGATGAAGCTCGCAGCGCCATGGACCGGCTTTCGCTATCTGCTGCGTCAGGGGACACACGAGCTGGCGAGCGCCAAGAGGCGGGGCCGGCTGCACGCCTTCGAAGCGGACCGGCCGCTGGTTCGGCACCGGTTGGTGGAGTTCGAGCTGGAGGTCCATGGGCGGCAATATCGGCTGACACCCGAGGACCGTTACGGTCTCACGCATGCTCTTTGCGAGGGCGACGAACAGTGCGGGGGTCTGGTCATGCGAACGTTCGAGGCACAGCGAGATGGCCCATGGCAGGCGGACCTCCAGGCTCCCTCGGACTGGCCGGTGCCCCTCGCCGCTTTCGTGGCCTGGCTGGCCCGGGAGGGTCGGGGGCGTATGGGAGGCTAGTGTCCTGTCAGGAGACCGACGCGCTCGCAATCGAAGGGACGAGCCGCTGCTGGGCCCGGCCTGCGGTCCCGCGCCGCCCGTTGTCGAGTCGACCCTTCTACCGTCGGCATCCTCCTGCAGAGCGCCCACCGCAAACGCTCGTCTCGCTCACCGACTTCGCTCGATCGCGCCGGCCGAGCGAGCGTGGTCAGCCACGCGGGGATAGGGCAGGGCCGCCACCAGGACGGCAGGGGCCTTCATCCAGCCCCGGCGTCCGTCTCGGCCGTCCCTGCTGCTCCGCCGAGCCACACCGTAGCAGCGGGGTCCGCGAACGAACTGCCTGGCACGCACGAGCCGCTACGAGCAAGGGAAGCGCGTGAGCTCGATCACGGGCTCGAACAGCTCGCCGACGGGACTTCGGAAGAACGCGGTGTCGCCGGTGATCGAGTCGGTCACGCGCAGATTGGCCTCGACGTCCGTGAGTCCGGCCGCGAACACCCAGTAGTGACCGTTGATCGCACAAGCGTCGAGCACCTTGGCGAACACCTCGATGTTGTCGGGATCGAAGAACCAGAACAGGCCCGAGTCTTCGCCCAGCACGCGACCGCTCGCCGAGCCGCCGGCCGCGCCAGCGGTGAACTCGACGCTCACCTTGTAGCGGCCGGCGAGACAGAGGACGTCCTCGCGGGTGCGGCAGGCGACGGCTCCGCCGACGGCCGCTCGAGCGTGTGCCTCCTCTGCCGCGCCCCGCTCGGCGCGCCGCTCGGCCCCCGGCCGCGCTCGGGGCGCGGTTCCGGCCGCCAGAACGCGGCCGGGCGGGGGCGCCGGCGCGTCGTGCCGCTGCGACGACACGCCGCCCGCGGCGACCACAGCGGCCGAGCCTTCTTCGTCGGGACCGCAGACGAAGGCCTCCAGGTCGCGCACGGGCGCATAACGGGAGAAGTCCGGCTTGAGGTAGCGCTTCGCCTCGCCGGTCGTGGTGTCGGTGACCAGGAGCTGCGTCTGCAGGTCGGTGAGGCCGCCGGCGAACACCCAGAAGTGGCCGTTCACCGCACAGCCGTCGAGCACCTTCGCCACCACCTCGACATTGCCGGGATCGAAGTACCAGTAGTAGCCGGTGTCGGCGGTCAACGCCACGGCGCCCGCGGGTCCGCCGGCGCCGTCCGCCGCCGCCCAGGTGACGCGCGCGTCGAAACGGCCGCCCTCGAGGCACAGGTTGGTGCCGTCGAACACGCAGGGACCAGAAGAGCCTGGAGCCGGGACGGTGCGACCGTTGAGTGAAGGACCACGCCGATACACGAAGGCCACGTCCTGGGTGTCCGACACCGCGACGGCGGCGTCTTCGGGATCGAGGAGACCTTCGACCCGATCCGCGATCGTCGCGACGCCGGTGAGCGCTTCTGAACGCCGGTTGAACAGGCGCGCGCGCACCTCGGTCCCGTCCGCCAGCTCCTCGTCCCACGAGACGACGACGTTCCCCCCGGCGTTGACCGCCACGCGCGGTCGCTGGCGCTCCCCCGGATCCTCCGTGACGTCGTAGACCGGGCTCGGCGACCCCATTCTGGCGAGCCCTCGACCTCGGATCCGGCCGGTGCCCGGCTCGCGGTACACGACGACGATGTCGCCGGCCTCGTTGACCGTCGCGTCGAAGTGCGGGCTCTCGGTGTCCACCAGGACGAACGGATCGCCCATCGGCTCGCCGCTCGGGTCGAAGCGCCGCGCCACGATGCTGGTCTGGTTACCGGCCGAGCCGGTGCGGAGCGAGCCGACCGGCGCTGTCGCCGTGGCTGCCGCCACGCCGCCGCGCTGTTGCCAGATCACCACGGACTCCCCGAGGCCGGTCGAGCGGGTGAGCGGCCGGACCAGCTCGCTCGAGGTCGCCACGCGCCGCCGCACCGACCCGTTATCGCGAAACCGCTCGGTCAGCAGCTCCTCGCCGCGCCTCCAGGACACGGTCAACGCTCCGGTGCCGTCACCGGCGATGGTCGGGTTGTCGAGCTGGTCGCCGCCCTGGTCGATGACCAACACGGGCGTCAACGGGCTTCCGTCCTCGCGGAACAAGCGGCCGAGAATCGACTGGATCCCGGAGCCTTTGACCTCCCGCCACACCGCCGCAATCGTGCCTTCGCCGACAAAGGTGGCCTGGACCTCGCTCTCGTCGCCGCTCCGGGAGGGGTTGACCTCCACCGGCGCGCCCAGCGGCGAGTCGGCAGCGAACAGCTGGACGAAGGCAGTGTCGACGCAGTCCGTCGCGAGCGATGAGCAGGCGATGTCGTAGGCCAGCACCCGTTGGCCCCGCGCTCGCGCCCGCAGGGCGAAGCCGCTCAGGGAGGAGCTGAGTGGGGAGTTCTGTTGGTCACGCGAGGGCGAACCGAGGATGCCGAACTCCCCTCCGGTCGGCCCATCGCTCTCCAGCGCGTCGTTCTCTACGACCGCGACGTCCAACGCCCCGCCTTCGATCTCGGCATCGCGGCTCTCGAGGACGATCTGGAGCGGCTGCGCAGGCGCGGGGGCGCCGTCGTCCAACAGATCGAGCCACACGCTCTTGGATCCCTCCTCGCCGGGCAGCCAATCGATCCACTCCGCGGTGAGCTCGACGGCCGTCCCCGTCTGCTGGCTGGATCGGTCGCGGACACGCAGGTGCACGCTCACCGAGTGCACGCTCGCGCCGCGGCGCTCCACCTCGAGCCGGATCCGCGTGCCTTTCGCCCCGCTGGTCCTTGTCTGGGCCCAGCCGATCCGCGCGCGACCCTCGGTCAAACCGGAGCTCGCTGACGGGGGAGCTTGCGCCGGCAGGGACGCCGCCTGCGCCAGCGAAAGGAACGCGCAGAGGGCGCTCAACTGCACGCCGAGGCGCGTGCCGGGTGCGCTGGTTGCCCTGAAGACCATCGGTCACCTTCCCTCTGTCGTGACGAGTGTGTCGAGCCGTTTCATCGCTCCCCCACCCAACGTCGAGCCGTTTCATCGCTCCCCCACCCAACGTAGCGTCGTTTCGGCTGGGGCCCCCTCAGGCCGCATCTAAAGCGAAGATGCCAAGAGATCCTGGCAAAGTCTTTGGCGGCCTGGCGGGTCAGCGCGAGAGCACAGCGAAGAGTGTCATCCACATCGCTCGGACGTATGCGGGACCGCGCAATGCTCGGGTGTCAATGATCATCGCAAAGTGGAGCACCCCCAGCGCTTTGTTGTGTCGTGCGACAGAGTACAGGGCTCGTCAGTCTCGTGCCTTGGGGCTGGCGAGGTTCGGGGAGCCAGCCCTGCGGGCTCGCCGGCGGCAACCACGAACAGCCGCGAGTCCTGGCGGAGCGTGGCGGAACGTGGCTGAACGTGGCTGAACGTGGCAGAACCCAGGCCTCCGGGATCGCGTACCTCAAGAAAGACGAAGGGAGACCTGGTGGACGACGTTCGCTACACGCTTCGACGATGGAGGAGGACGCCCGGCGCCACGCTCTTCGTGGTGCTGCTCATGGGCGGTGCCGTCGCCGCGGTCACCACCATCTACAGCGTGGTCTGGGCGCTCGCGCTGCGAGAGCTGCCGTTCCCGGAGGGGCACGAGCTGGTCCGGGTGTATCAGACCGATCCCAAGGGGAGGGGACCCTTCCCAGTGTCGCTCGCCAACTTCGTGGACTGGAAGAGCTCCGCGACGAGCGTCGAGTCGCTGATCGCCTACCGGAGCCGCAACGAGACGATGGCGGGCGACGGCCCGGCTGCACGCCTGCGGGTGGGCCAGGCCAGCTCCGAGCTGTTCTCGCTGCTCGGGGTCGACGCCGAGCTCGGCCGGGTCTCGGGCGTCGCCGACGCGGCAGCCGACGCGCCCGCGGTGCTGGTGCTCTCCGAGGCTCTCTGGCGGTCGCGTTTCGGCGGCGATGCCGACGTCGTCGGTCGCGCCCTCCAGCTGGGCGAGACGAGCTACGAGGTCATCGGGGTCCTCCCCACGGAGTTCCACTTCCCCCCCTTCCCCCGTTCCTTCATTCCCGACGCGTGGACGGTGCTGCGCCCCAGCCCTGACGAGCTGGCGGACCGAGGACGGGGAACGGTCTCGGTGTTCGGCCGGCTGCGAGACGATGTCACCATCGGGTCGGCGCAGCGCGAGATGGACGCGATCTCCAACGATCTCGCCATCCGCCACCCCGCCACCAACGACGGCTGGGGCGCCCGCCTGGAGCCGGCCAAGGAGACGTGGTCGTTCGCCCTCGAGCAGCTCGGTCGCCCGGTCCTGCTCGCCAGCGCTCTGGTGCTGCTCCTCGCGTGCGCCAACGTCGGTGGTCTGTCGCTCTCGGAGCTCGCTCGCCGGCGCCGCGAGATGGTCGTCCGGGCCGCGATCGGAGCGCGCCAGTCGCGCTTGATGCGACAGCTCCTCGTCGAGAGCGCAATGCTCGCAGGGCTCGCGGGTGTGGCCGGGGTGGCCCTGGCCGTCGGGCTGATCCGCATCGCGGCGGACCTCCTGCCGGCGAGCGTACCCCTGGTGGGAGCGATCACGCTGGATGCGGAGGTGCTCGGCTTCTGCCTCGGGGTGACCACCCTCTGCGCGTTCCTGTCTGGGCTGCTGCCGGCGCTGCGCAGCCGCTCCTTCGCTCTCTTCGCGAGCATGCGCAACACCTCCTCCGCAAGAAGCCGGGGTCGCCAGGCGCTGCTCGTCGCCCAGCTGGCGGTCGCGCTGGCGACGGTGATCGCGACCGCCCTGCTGGTCGCGAGCCTCCGCAACACCCTCGAGGAGCCGACGGGGTACGCGACCGAGGGGGTCGCCGTGGCGTGGCTCGCCCTGCCGCGGGAGCTTTCGCCGTCCGCTCGTTTCAGCCTCACCCGGGAGGTCGAGGAGCGCCTCGCCGCGGATCCCGCCGTGTCCCAGTCGGCGGTCGCCGACTTCGCACCGCTCTTCGGCGACTCCGAGATCCGGCGCTTCGAGATCCGCGGCTCGAGCGCGGCCTCGGAGGAGCAGGCGGCGGGAAGAATGGTCGACGTCCGTCGTGTCAGCGAGAGCTACTTCGGCGCGCTCGAGGTGCCGCTGCTGCACGGCCGCATGGCGCGCGTGGCTTCGCCGGACGAACCCATCCAGGAGATCCTGGTCAACCGCGCCTTCGCCCGTCGTTACCTCGACGTCGCCGGAGGCGACGGCACGCTCGACCAGGCTCGCATCGTCGGTCGCGTCGTCGAGCTCCACGAGGACATCTCTTCGACCGCCTCGGCCGAGTCGGCCGAGGTGGCGACGGTGGTCGGGATGGTGGGCGACGAGAAGTTCTGGCGCCTCGACGGGGAGCCCTCACCGCAGCTGTACGTAGTTGGCGCGGGCGCAGGGACCTCGGTGTCGGTGCTGGCGCGCGGCCGCGCAGCCGGCGACGACCTGGACGCTGCGATCCGACGCTCCGTGGCCGAAGTGGACGAGCGCGTGGCGGTCTACGACGCAACGACGTTGGAGGCGCGCGCACAGGCGACCTCGGCGACGCGTCGCTTCACCGTCGCAGTGACGGGCCTGTTCGGCGTCGTCGCGCTGCTGCTCGCCGCTGCCGGGGTCTACGCGCAGGCGACCTGGAGCGTCGAGCAGCGACGCTCCGAGCTCGGCGTTCGCATCGCACTGGGAGCCAACCGGGGCGAGGTGTTCCGGACCATCTTCGGCTCTGGGCTGACCTGGATCGCCGGCGGCGCCATCGCGGGTGTCGTCCTGGCGCTGGCGTTCTCTCGCGTTCTCGCCAGCTCGCTCTACGGAGTGAAAGCCCACGATCCCGCGGTACTCGCGCTGGCCACGGCGGTGCTGGTGGGTGCCGCCATCGTCGCGCTGCTGCCCCCCGGCGTGCGAGCGACCCGCGTCGATCCGCTGGTCACCCTGAAGGATGCCGACGGCTGAGCGTCAGGGCGGTGATCGCTCACCGACGGAGGCGGTCGAGGGGGATCACATCCGGGGGTGCCGAGCTTGATCTCCAGGCCCGGAGCGGGAAGATCGAGCGTTGCTGCCCGTTGCCGGCCGCGCCGTCGGGGCGTCGCAGGCGAAGGTGACCGGCGCCGTGCCCGCGGCCGTCGCGGGGCCGTTGCCGCTCTTCCCGAGTCGCGCTCGTTCGCTTCTCGTCGAGGGGGCCGTGATGTCGCTCTCCCGTCCCACCGTGGCCCCGCGGCTCAGCCGCGACCCGGCCGACCGGCTGGGATCCCATCGCAGTGCGCTGGTCGACGGGGACGGGCTGCAGCCGCGGCGCGATGCCGATCCTCGAGCTGGCGAGTCCCGGAGGTGACTGCGGGCCTGGTGGGGCCCGTCCAGCCCTCGCGGCCCGACGACCCACGCGCCACCGTGAGCCACTCGATCCGGAACGCCGGCGGAGCGTACGGTCGCCCGCCTGCTGGTTCCGATCCTGCCGATGGCGTTCGCGCTCACTGCGTTCCTGCTCGCGTGCCTCGAGCCGCGGTGGGTAGGTAGGAATGCCTACCTCCCCCCGTTCTTCTCCGGCTTCAAGCCGTCTGCGCCCGCCGATAGAAAAGGGCACGACAAAGGACCTGTCGATCAAGAGATCGGAAGATCGGGATATCTCCCTCCCTCCGCTGGAACCAGACGATGCTCGCCACCCCCACCGTTCAGTACGCTCTGCGCGCTCTCGCCTCGTTGGCGAGACTGCCGGAGGGAGACTCGATCTTCGCCCGCGACCTGGCGGCCCGAACCTCGGTGCCCGCCAGCTACCTGTCGAAGATCCTCAACACCCTCGGCCGCGCGGGCCTGGTCGAAGGAACCCGCGGCACCCGCGGCGGCTATCGGTTGGCGCGCCCCGCGGCGGACATTCCGCTGCGCGACGTGTTCGAGGCGCTCGATCCGCACGCGCTCGCACAGGTCTGCTTCCTGCGCAGCGGCACGGAATGCTCGGAGCACGACGCCTGTCCGATCCACGAACGCTGGTCGCGGATCCGCAATGAGCTCCTGACCTTCGTCAGCAGCTCGACCGTCGACGATCTGGCCCCCCGGTGGGGATCGACCGCGGCGCCAGACCGCATGCCGGCGGCGTCCGAGCAGCGGATCGACGAGTCCCGACAGCAGCGACCGGCGGTCGCCGAGGCGCCGAGCCGGTGACAGCCCAAACCTCGCCAGGAGGCAATTCGATGAAGAGCACAGTCGCACCGCCGCTCGGGCGTCCCGACGCCAAGCGCCCGCTGGCGGCGGCGGGGCTCGGTTCGATGGCGCTCGCCCTGCTCGCCCTCGGTTGTGCCGAGGGCGGAGGCCCCACCGCCGGTGGTCCGGCGGGGACGCTCCTGGCAGAGAGGATCTCGTGGACGCGCGAGGCGGTCGCGCCGTCGCCTCCGGTGGACGACCAGTTGATCGCGCGCGGAGCCCAGGTCTTCGCCGAGAACTGCTCGGCCTGTCATGGCGAGGCGGGCGACGGAGACGGGATATGCGCCCCCTTCCAGCTTCCGCAGCCCCGCGACTTCACCACCGGGATCTTCCGCTTCAAGAGCACCGAGAGCGCCGCCCTGCCCACCGACGAGGACCTGTTCAAGACGGTCTCGGCCGGGCTCCACGGCACCGGCATGCCGCCGTGGCGGTTCCTGCTCAGCGATGAGGATCGATGGGCGGTCGTGCATTACGTCAAGGCCTTCTCGGATCGCTTCGACGAGCAGGCTCCGGGAGAGGCGATCGAGCTGGGGCCGGCCCCTGAGCTCACCGCCGCGCGGATCGAGCAGGGCGGGGAGCTCTACGTGCAGGGTGGCTGCGACCAATGCCACGGTGCGCTCGGTTACGGCGACGGCCCCTCGTCGGCGGCGCTGGTCGACGACTTCGGCAAGCCCGTCATTCCCCGCAACTTCCACAAGATCGGGCAGTACAAGCGTGGCTTCAGCCTCGAGGACATCGCGCTCACCATCCACACCGGCAACAACGGCACGCCGATGCCCTCCTACCGCGACGCATTCACCGCGGAGCAGATCTGGGAGCTCGCGGGCTACATCCAGAGCCTGGCCGATCGCCATCTGTCCGGCGGCGGAGCTCCGGCCTCCGCCCACCAGGGCGAGGGCCTGGGGGAGCCCGACATCGTGATCGAGCTCTTCGAGCGCAACTGGAAGTACGTGCCCAACGAGATCCGCGTCCAGCAGGGCCAGGTCGTTCGCATCGACTTCCAGCCCACCGACAACGGACTGGGCGCCGGGCACGGGCTGGCGATCGACGGCTACGACCGCGTCGCCTTCATCAACGGGGCGATGGTGCAACGACCGAAGTCCATCACCTTCCGGGCCGACAAGGCGGGCAGGTTCACCTTCTACTGCGCCTCCCAGTGCAGCACCGGTGACCTCCATCCCAACATGAAGGGAACGCTGGTGGTCGAGCCGGCGAACGCCTGAAGGAGAGCGAGAGATGTTCGACCAGGATCACACTCAGCCCGCCGACGCGCCCGACCGCTCGTCGCGGTTGGCATTCGCGGGTCTCTCACGATCGGGAGCGATGCTGCTGGCGCTCGCCGCGATCGTCGTCTTCGCAGTGACCTGCCGCAGCGCGACGCCCGACGACGACGTCGGGGATCTCGCCGCGAGGACCTACGTGCCGGTCGGAGAGTGGGACAGGTACTACGCGTTCCTCTCCGGCGGCCAGAGCGGATCGGTGTTCGTCTACGGCCTGCCGTCGGGCCGGTTCATCCGGCAGATCCCGGTGTTCGAGCCGCGCGCTGCCTACGGCTATGCCAACATGCCGGGGACCGAGACCTACGAGCGCCTGGCGGCGACCGGGGGCTTCTGGGGGGACACCCACCACCCCATCCTGTCGGAGACCGGCGGCGACTACGACGGGCGGTTCCTGTGGATCAACGACAAGGCCAACGGCCGCATCGCGCGCATCGCGCTCGACACCTTCGAGACCGTGGAGGTCAAGCGGATCCCCAACCTCTACGGCACCCACGGCGTGGCGGTGGTGTCTCCCGACACCTCCTACATCATCGCCAACGGCGAGTTCGAGGGGGAGATCCCGCGCCGCGATCCCGATCCCGAGGGCTACCGCTCGATCATGGCGTTCCTCGATCCGATCTCGCTGGACCCGCGATTCGAGGTCCTGCTCCCGGGCAACGCCGACATCAACGACACCAGCAAGGACGGCCGCTGGGCGTTCACCACGATCTACAACCTCGAGCGCGGCCTCACCATCGAGGAGATGATCCAGCGCGACGAGGATGCGATCGCTGCGATCGACATCCACGCCGCGGAGCGCGCGCTCGAGCGCGGCGAGTACGCCGAGATCGCCGGTGTTCGGGTCATCGATCCGGAGCAGACGACCGAGAAGCTGCTCTACCTGATCCCGGTCCCCAAGAACCCGCACGGATGCGACGTCGATCCCACCGGCACCTACGTGATGGGCTCGGGCAAGCTCTCTCCCACGGTCACCGTCATCGAGATCGCCAAGATCGACCAGGTGGAGAGTCCCCGGCTGGCGGTGGTGGCGGAGCCGGAAGTGGGCCTCGGACCGCTGCACACGACCTTCGACGGCCGCGGCAACGCCTACACCTCGCTGTTCGTCGACTCGCAGATCGTCAAGTGGAACATCGCCAAGGCGGTGGCGGGAGATCCCGAGTACATCGTCGACCGCGTCGACGTCCACTACAACGTCGGTCACACCCAGGCGACGCTGGCCGAGACCATGCACCCGACCGGCGAGTACCTGCTCTCGCTCAACAAGCTGTCGAAGGACATGTTCCTGCCGGTCGGTCCGACCATGCCCGAGAACCAGGAGCTGATCGACATCTCCGGCGAGCGGATGCGGCTGCTCAGCTCCTTCCCGTCCGAGCCCGAGCCGCACGACGTGGTGTTCATGCGCGCCGAGGACCTGATCCCGCACGTGATCCAGACCGAGGAGCTCGGCCCCGACGCGGTGGCGGAAGGGGAGAGCCGGATCGAGCGGGTCGGTCCCGACGAGGTCCACGTCTACATGACGGCGATCCGCTCCAAGTACGGCCTGTCCTCGTTCACCGTCAAGCAGGGCGATCGCGTGACGCTGCGCGCGACCAACGTGGAGACCATCCGCGACATGAGCCACGGCCTGGCGATCGACTCCTACGGCATCAACATCGCGCTCGACCCCGGGCAGACGCGCGCGGTCACCTTCGTCGCCGACAAGCCGGGGACGTACTGGTACTACTGCACCTGGTTCTGCTCCGCGCTGCACCTGGAGATGCGCGGGCGCATGCTGGTGGAGCCGCGTTGAGATGCCCAAGCACGCTCGCCTGTCGTTCATCGGCCTGAGCCTGCTGCTGGCGGCCCCCTTCTGGCTGCCGCTGTGGCAGACCAGGATGGAGGCGCCGCAGTACCGGGGAGACGAGGCGCTCGAGGTGTCGGTCTACGCGGGGAAGGTGCACGGCGATCTCAAGGAGATCGACAACCTCAACCAGTACGTGGGCGTCGAGCTGCCGCTCGGCGGGGTCGAGCTGCGGATCCTGCCGCTGGTGCTGGGAGCGCTGAGCGCGCTGGCGCTGCTCGGCGCGCTGGCGCCGTCGCGCTGGCAGCGGCCGCTGGCCGCCCTCCTCCTGACGCTCCTGGTTTCCGCCTCGGCCGGAGGACTGGCGGTGCTTCAGTACCGCCTCTACCAGATGGGGCACCAGCGCGGCGAGCAGATCATGGAAGGGGTCGAGGATTTCACGCCGCCGGTCCTGGGTCACATCCACGTCGCCAACTTCGATGCCTGGACGCGGCTCGGCGCGGGGGGTTGGCTGCTGGTGGTCGCGGTCGCGTTGTGCGCGGCCATGGTCTTTCGGCTGCCCGTCGCAGGTCGTCCTCTCCTCACCTCGGCCGTCAGCGGAGGTCCGGCATGACCCTGCCCCAGCTCGCTCCCCCCTCGCACGATTCCCCGCAGCCCCCTTCGACCCGGCCCCCCGAGGGGGCGCCGCAAGGCGGGCGGCGGCCGCCGCGCGGCGCGCTCGCGGCGATCCTCGGCGGCATCGCGGCGATGCTCGCCCTGTTCGCTTTCGGGCTGGTCCTGATCCCGCGCTTCCAGGCCGCCAACCCGCCGACTCCGCTCCAGCGCAGCGACGCGAATCGGATGGCGATGGATGACCTCTACCTCGACCTGACGCTGGTCACGCCGCGCTTCCTCGAGAGCCGCAGGCTCGAGCGCTACCTCGGCGACCGCGATCCCGCCGCGGTGCTGCCGGTGCTGGTGGGCCTCAACACCCACACCGGCACCATCGAGCACATGCACCACCTCCCCCACCGCCTGGGCCTGATCGGGCCGGACGGGCAGCGCTACCCCTCGCTCGGAGAGCCGATCGTGCTCTCGCAACACCACAACGCCTACCTGGTCCTGTTCCCGGCACGCGACCAGCAGGGCGCCACGTTCCTCGAGCAGGAGAGCGGCGTGCTCGCCATCGAGGCGCGGGAGGTCGGCGACACTCCGCTCCGGCGCTTCGAGTGGCAGCTTCCGCTGCCCGACGCCGACTCCGCGCTCGAGGCGACGAGCTGGGCGAGCCGACTGGCGCTGGCGCTGGCGCTGCTGGCCGCCCTGCTGGTCGTGCTGTCGCCCTGCGCGCTCGAGCTCAGCCTCCACTACAGCGCGATCATCTCGTGCACGGTGACCGAGGGGGAGCGCGCCGCGCTCGCCTCCGGCGGCGATCCCCACGATCCCGACCGCCGGCGACTGCTCGCCATCGGCCGGCGCCGGGTGATCGGCAACCTCGCGAGCTTCGTCGCCGGGTTCACGCTGCTCTACGCGGCGTCCGGCGCGACCGTCGGCCTGATCGGGCAGGGCGTCCGGCAGCCCCTCGGCGAGTACGGCGAATGGTTCCAGATCTTCGGCGGCGTGCTGATCCTCTACTTCGCGCTGCGGGTGGCGGGCGTCGACCACTGGCTGCGAGCGCTGCTGCGGCGAGGCGGCGAGCGAGCCCGCGGACCGCATCGCCTCGATGGCGCGCAGCAGGATCGTTCGCTGTTGGCGAGGGCGCTGGCGTGGCCCCGCAACGCCCTCGCGGCCGTGCGGCGGCGGGGGCAGGCGCCGGCGCGCGCCGGCCACCTGATGCGCGCTCGCGACTCGTTCCTGGTGGGGATGGGTCTGTCTTCCGCGTGCCTGACCTGCATGGGCGGCGCCGTGCTCTATCCGCTGCTGGTCTATGCCGGCATCACCTCGTGGTACTCGGGGCTGGTGACGCTCACCCTCTACTCGCTGGGCATCGCCCTGCCGATGCTGTTCATCGCGCTCGGCTTCGTCCGCATCCGCCTCAGCCTGAGCCGCAAGCTCGGGTTCCACCGGGCGCTGCGCACGGTCAGCGCGGTCCTGCTCACGGCGATCGGGCTGATGATCCTGCTCGGCTACGAACGGATCATCACCGACGTCGCCTTCGGCCTGCTCGCCGAGGTCTCGCAGTGGACGGCCACCACTTCCGCCGCGCCGCCGCTGGGCTGACGCTGCTCGCCGCGGCAGCGCTCGCCGGCGTGACTGGAGCCGCCGAGATCGCGGTGGCGCCCGGCGAGCTCGAGCCAGCGCTGCGGGCGGCCCGGCCCGGCGACACCTTGAAGCTGCTCGCCGGGATACATCGCGGGCCGATCGAGCTCGGCATTCCGCTGCGCCTGATCGGCGAGCCCGGCGCGATTCTCGACGGCGACGGCCGCGGGACGGTCGTTCTGGTGCGCGCGCCAGGAGTCGAGATCGCCGACCTGCGGGTGCGCGGGGGCGGCGCCGACCTCGGACAGGACGACGCCGCGATCCGCTTCGATCGCGTCGAGGGCGGAGCCGTCTTGCGCTGTCACGTCGAAGCGCGCGGGTTCGGTATCTACCTCGCGGCGGGGGGTTCGCATCGGATCGAGGGCAACGTGATCGAGGGGGACGCCGGCCTGCCGGTCGCGCGCCGCGGCAATGGCATCCACCTCTGGCACACCGAGCGCAACGAGATTCTCGACAACGAGCTGGCTTCGGTGCGCGACGGCGTCTACCTGTCGTTCGCCCACGACAACCTGATCCGCGGCAACCAGGGTGAACGGCTGCGCTACGGCATCCACTACATGTACTCCGAGCGCAACACGCTGATGGCCAACCGCTTCACCCGCTGCACCGGCGGCATCGCGCTGATGTTCTCGTTCGACAACCACATCGAGGCCAACGTCACGGCCGGCAACGCACGCTTCGGCATCCTCCTCCAGCAGCTCGAACGGTCGAAGCTGGTTGCCAACCTGGTCACCGGCAACGGGCGGGGCTTCTACCTCGAGAACTCCGCCGCCAACCGGTTCGAGCGCAACCACATGGAGGCCAACGGCGTGGGCGCCTACCTGACCGCGGGCAGCGAGGGCAACGTGTTCACGGCCAACCACTTCGACGGCAACCTGGTGCAGGTCTACCGCAACCACGCCGGGCGCAACGCGTGGTGGGACGCCGGGCGCGGCAACCGCTGGAGCGACTACGCCGGCTTCGACTGGAGCGGCGACGGGATCGGCGACACGCCCTACCGCCTCGAGACCTCGTCGTCGGCGCTGATCGCGCGCAGGCCGCGGGCGCGCTGGCTCTGGATGAGCCCTCTGCTCGCGCTGCTCGACTGGTGGGACCTGCGCTGGCTCGACTCCGGAGCGGTCGGCGTCGACGCATTCGACCGCTTCCCCCTGGTCGGCGACGAGGTCGCCGCTCCTCCCCTCGCCGCCTCGGTCGCCGGCCGCGCAGGAGGCTCGCGGTGAACGCCGAGCGCTCGCGCGGGCTGGTCTTCGACCACGTCGGCCGGCGCTTCGGCGTCGGCGGCAGGTGGGCGGCGCTCACCGGGCTGACAGTTCGCTGCGACCCCGGCGAGATCCTCTGCCTGGTCGGTCCCAACGGCGCAGGCAAGTCGACTGCGCTGGCTCTGGCCGCGGGCCTGCTCGCGACTTCGAACGGAGAAATCCGCTTCGCGGGCGGACGCGTGACGCCGACCAGCCCCGTGGCGCGGCAGGGATACCTGGCCCAACGCAGCGCCTTCGCCCCGGGGCTCACGGTCGGCGACGTGCTCGACTTCGCGGTCGCCGCCCGCGGCTCGAACGAGGAGCAGCGCGCCGAGTCGATCGCACTCGGCGACCTCGAGGGTGTGCTCGGACGCCGCACCCGCGAGCTCTCGAGCGGCTGGCTGCGCCGGCTCGACCTGGCGATCGCGCTGCTGCCGCCGACCGATCTGCTGCTGCTCGACGAGCCTCTCGCCGGCCTCGACCTGGCGACGCTCGAGCGCAGCCTTCCTCTGCTCACGAAGCGAGCAGAGGAAGGCGCCGTCGTCGTCCTCTCGAGCCACGACTTCGAGGTGGTCGATCGACTGAGGCCGCAGGTCGCGGTGCTCGACGCGGGACGTCTGCTGGCGTGCGAGAGCTCGGCTGGGGTGGGCTGCCGCGCGGTCTACGGGCGCGCGCTCGCGCCCCCGCCCGCCGCGGGCGACCCGGTCGTGGCAGAGGGCACCTGCCCTTGAGCGCTATTGCGTCGAGCGTCACACTGGTGATCGGCCGCGAGCTGCGTGTGCTGCAACGCAGCCGCTCGGCCGCTGCCACGCTGGCGGTACTGCTGGCGGTGGCGTGGATGCCGGCGCTCGTCTTGCCGTTGCGAGCTGGAACGCTGGGTCTCGCGACGCTGTCCGATGCAGTGCCGCTGACGCTCGCGATCGCGGGCGTGGTCCTGCCGCTGGTCGGGCTGCTCGCCGGGGCGGAAGCGATCGCCAGCGAGATCGACGATGGCAGCCTGGTCTCGGTCGTCACCCTGCCGATCGGTCGCGTTGCGTGCTTTGCCGGCAAGTGGTGCGGCCGGGTGCTGATGACCGCCGCCCTCTACGCCCTCGCCTTCGGCAGCTCGTGCGCGGCGATGGCGGCCGCCCACGGTCTCGCCGGCGCGCCGGACTACTTCACCGTCGCCGCCGGCGGGCTGCTGCTCCTGCTCTCCGCGACCGGCCTGGGGCTCCTGCTCGGCGCCGGCGCCGCCGGCCGGCTGCGCGCATTCGGCGCGGCGCTCGTGCTGTGGCTGGTCCTGGTCTTCGTGATCGACGCCCTGCTGCTCGCCGCCGTCGTGGCCACGGCTCCGCCGCCGCCGGCGAGCGTGGGCGCGCACGGTCACACCGAGCTGGCGGCGCCAATCCGCCGCGGTCCAGAGAGCCGGCAGGAGGACGGTGGCGGAGCCACGCCCAGCCCGGCCTGGTGGATGGCGCTCTCTCCGGTCGATCTCTACCGGCTGACCGCGTTGCTCGGCCCGACGAGCCGATCCCGGCTCGACCTGGCGCTGGGCCAGGCGGCCGGATCGATCCCGTGGGCGCCGCTGGGAGTCGGCTGGGGCTTGTGGCTCGGGCTGCCGCCGGCGGTCGGCGTGTGGCGTTTCCGGCGGGCGATCTTGAGGTGAGCGCCGGCGGCGCTGGAGCCAGCAGCCCGGCAGGAATCGCGGTCCGCGAAGGAGCGCTCGGTGAGCGCTGCGACGAACACCTCGAAGTCGCCGAGATCGTCCTCGGGGTCACCACGACCTGCTTCATTCCGACGGCGGTTCCGTCGTGGTCCTATGGTTGTGCGCGGATGCCGAGCGAGGTCGCGAGGCCGAAGTCCGCTTCCCCACCTTCTTCCCAGTCGAGCACTCCCTCGACGAGTAGGGGCGGAGCCGAGTGACCCGGCGTCAACCTTCCTCGGCCGGCCAGATGGCCTCGAACGTCTCGGAGCCGGGGTCAGCCTGGAAACCCAGCTTCGTCGGTTCCCCATGGCCGCCGTAGAGCCGACCGACGATGACGGACGACGAGAAGATAGGGGCAGAACGCCCCGGCTGGCGCCCCTCCGCCGGCACCTCTCGGTCGCGGCTCCTCTCTGCCTCGTCCAGGTCCCTACTCGGCTCGCCTGGCGAGGAATGCGCGCAGCTCGTCCCGCTCGGTTTGGGCCCTCTCGATCAGCTTCTCGAAACGGGGATCGTGTCGCACCGCCTCCAGGAAGCGGTCGTGCTCGGAGAGGAACTCGACGGCGCAGAAGCCGTGATCGATGGCGTTCTCGATCCATTCGAGCGCGCGCTCCACGTCGCCCAGCAGCGACCAGCCTTCGGCGACCTGCACCGAGTACTGGAGGTCCTCGCGGGCGGGCTCGGCGAGCAGGGTCGCCATCGCCTCGGCGGTGTCGCGGTTCCCCTCGAGGGCCGCGTGATGGAAGCGCAGCAAGCGCGTAAAGAACGACTCGTCGGCAGCGTCGATGCGCTCGGTGAGCATCGCCGCCTCCTCCCGTCGGCCGGTCATCTGCAGCGTCGCCCACAGGAAGTAGAAGAAGGCGGGGTTCTCGGGCTCGGCCATGCGCGAGCGTCGCGCCCCCTCGGCGGCTCGCTCGAAGCGTCCGTCGAACCAGTCGACCAGCACCGGGATGAACTGGGTGACCGGGCCCAGCGGGTCGAGGCGCTCGATTCGCCGAGCGACGGGTCGAGCCAGCTCGACGAGCCCCGCGAGGGAGAGGATGATCGCGAGCCAGCTCATGGTGTCGGTGTCGGAGGGCTCGATCTCGGCGACCCTCCGGAGATGGAGGATGCACTCCCTGACATTGCCCCGGCTGACCGCCACCAGCCCGAGCAGCCGATGGCCGTGGTGGGAGCCGGGCTGGATCTCGAAGATCCGGGCGGCGATCTCCTCGGCACGATCCAGGCAGACTGGATCCGGCCTCAGCCCGCCGTTGAAGAGCTGCCACCAGGCCGATCCCAGTGCCGAGAGCAGCAGCACGTTGTCTTCGCCGAGCACCGCGAGTCCCTTCTCGAGATCGGCGATGGCGGTCTCCAGGGCGTCCTCGCGGTAGCTCCAGATCTGGTCGCGGGCCCGCAGGTAGTACTCGAAAGCCACCGGATCGGCGATCGGGCGCTCGGCGATCAGCCGTGTCTCGTCGGCGCTGAGCTGAAGCTCCAGCCGGGCGGCGATGCTGCGGGCGATCTGCTCCTGGATGTCGAATACGTCGGCGAATGTGCCCCCGAACCTCTCGCTCCACGCCAGGCTCTCGTCCCGGCCGTCGACCAAGTTGGCCTGGATGCGGAGCCGACCGTCGGCGCGCCGCACGCTGCCGGTGAGCACGTAGCGCACACCGAGCTCGGCCGCGATCGGCCGGCACGCCTGCGCTCCCTTGAAGCGCATCGCCGAGCCGCGGGAGATCACGCGGAGCTGCCGGATCTTCGCCAGATCGCCAATGATCTCCTCGGCCAGCCCCGCAGCGAACCAGTCGTCCTGGTCGCTGCCGAGCTCCTCGAAGGGGAGCACCACCACCGAGGCGGTCGTCTCGGCCTCGCTGCTCGACCTGCCGCCGGACCCGATTTCCGAGGGATGCCGCGCATCGGCCGGGGGCCGTGACGCCGGACCGGCGCGATCGGGGAGTCTCGCGAGCAGCTCCCGGACCGAGCTCGGCCGCCGAGCGGGATCCTCCTCGAGGCATGCCAGGATGGCGCTCTCGAGCGCGGGATCGAGAGAGCCCACCAGGCTCGAGGGTCGCTCCTTGGGGGACCGGTGCTGGCGGCGGATCTCGGGCAGTGTGTCGGCGTCGAACAGTCGCCGCCCCGCGATCCCCTCCCACATCACCAGGCCCAGCGCGTAGAGGTCGCTACGCTCGCTGGCCCGCTCGCTGGCGAGCTGCTCCGGCGCCATGTATGCGGGAGTGCCCGCCCAGCTCGGCGCGGCGCCCGCCTCGACAGCGAGACCGAAGTCGGTGATGCGCGCGGTCCCCCGGCCGTCGATCATCACGTTGGCCGGCTTGAGGTCGCGGTGCACCACGCCCAGCTCGTGCGCGGCGCCGAGCCCGGCGGCGAGCTCGTGGAACAGGCCGAGCGCCCGGTCCCGCGGCAGCCGCCCGATGCGCTGGAGCAGCGTCGCCAGGTCCTCGCCGTCGATGTACTCCATGGCCACGAACCGACTCCCGTCGTGCTCGACCAGGTCGTAGAGCCGGCACAGATTGGGATGCGCAAGCTGCCGCCCGATCCGCACCTCGGCGGCCAGCCGCTCGACCATCTCGGGGTCTCGAGCCAGCTCCGGCGCGAGGAACTTGAGCGCCACGCTCTGGGCCAGCCGCAGGTCGTCGGCTCGGTAGACCTCGCCCATCGCCCCGGTGCCCAGGCGAGTGACGATCCGAAATCGCTCAGCGACGAGCGTACCGGGATCGAGCCGGACGGACGGAGCTCCAGGCTGCTCCGCCGGGGTTGCCTCAAGGCGGGATTCTCGACGCAGCAGGGTCTCGGCGTCGGCTTTGCGGTCCGCCTCTCGATCGGATCGGGGCACCGGCCGATCCTAACTGGAGCGGCATCGGAGGGAGTGAGATTCCCGCTCCGATGTCGGCCGCCTTGCCGACGCTCTGACACCTCGCTCTGAGGATTGGCTGCACGCACGAGTCGGGGCCCGCTCTGCATGGATATGCGTACCACCGGGCGCGGTCGCCGGGTTCGAGCTTCCCACGGGATGGACAGGCCGAGCGCTGGGAGAGCAACCCGACGGTGTCGTTCTTGCGGCGATGGGCCGAGGCGGTCGGGGCGGAGCTCGCTGTCAGGCTCGACCCGACGATCACGCTGCACCAGGAGTAGGCGCAGCTCTCGATCGACGGCCGGTACTCGAGTCGTGTCGCCCATCCCCCGAGCGCTACGAAGCCTGGCTTCGAGGCCGGCGCCCTGGGTGGATCCCGCCGTCGTCGCGAGCCACGCGAGGAGGCACGAGCCGAGGGCGGGTCGATCTCGCCTCGGCTCGTACCGCCGGGTGCTGCTCGACGGCTCCTCCTCAGCGGCACTCTTCGCTGACGACCTCGCCCTCGATCAGCACCGAGCAGACGTGGCTCGTGTACTCGAAGGGATCGCCGTCGAAGAGCGCCAGGTCGCCGTCCTTGCCGACCTCGAGCGAGCCGACGCGGTGGTCGATGCCCAGCAGCCGCGCCGCGTCGAGGGTCACCGCGGCCAGCGCCTCCTCGGCGGACAAACCGTGGGCGGCGTAGTGGGCGACCTCGAAGAGCAGCACGCGGGTCTTCGGCACGTATCCCTCGTGGCCGGTCTGCACGGCGAACGGGATGCCGGCGTCGCGCAGGATCTTCGCGATCTCGAACGTCTTGTTGCGAATGCGGGCGCGGGCCGGGTGGAGGAACACCGGCACGCCGGCCGCCCGGATCTCGTCGAGGACGAGGTAGGACTCGGCGGCGCCGTCGAGCACCATGTCGAAGCCGAGCTCGCGCTGCAGGCGCAGGGCGGAGACGATGTCGGTGGCCGAGTTCGCGTTGACCATCAGCGTGAGCTCGCCGTCGAGCGCCGCCGCCAGCGTCTCGTGGCGCAGGTTGCGCGGCGGGCCGGGACCGCCGCCCTCTTCCGCCTCCGCCTCCTCGGCCTTCTCTGCGGCCTTCTCTGCGGCCTCGCGGCGCTTGTCGCGGTACTCCTGCGCTTCGAGCAGCGCGCCGCGCAGCATGGCGATGCCCTTGGAGAGGGTCCCCGGCGTCTGGAAGTCCGAGTCCAGCCGGCCGATCGTCACCGCCAGCATCTTCGACGGCTCGACCAGCGCCTCCTCGACGGTGTCGCCGGTGGTCTTGACAATCATCGTCTGGCCCGAGATCAGCGCGCCGGGGCCGTGACCGGTGTGCAGCGTCGTGACACCGAAGCCGCGGACGTACTCGATGAGCTCCTCGCGGGCGTTGTAGGCGTCGATGGCGCGCAGCTCGGGCTGGATCGGCGACGAGGTCTCGAGCTGGTCCTGGTCGCGCACCGGCCCGGCGGCGCTGTTGTAGGCGCCGGAGAGGCCGACCGTCGAGCGCACGTCGACCAGGCCCGGCGTGACCACCGCGGCCTCGAGGACGCGGGCGCCGTCCGGGATCGACACCGAGGCGGCCGGACCGACGGCCGTGATCTTCCCGTCTTCGACGACGACGACGCCGTTCTCGATCGGAGCTCCCGCCATGGTGTGGACCGTCTCGCCGCGCACCGCCACGACCTGGGCGGAGACGGCGGTGGCGGCGAACGAGAGGGGCAGCAGGAGGGGGAGCAGGAGGCGGGCGGCGGGGGCCGGCCGCAGCGCACGGGTTCGGGTGTGAGACGTGGCGGTCTCCCGCGGGGGGGAAGCCGCGGTGCGGAAGGGCTCGCTCAGGGTGCGGATCATCATTGCCATTCTCCCGCGTGGAGCGCCGCCGCCTCCTCGTGGGCGTGCTGGGCGGAGAAGTCGCGGTACACCCGATAGCCGCCCACCGCGTACTGGCGGTGCTCGGGGTCGTCCAGGTCGAAGACCTTCTCGCCCTCGACCCACACTTCCTCGACCTTGGTGTAGACGCTGAAGGGGTCGCCCGAGAGCAGGATCAGGTCGGCATCCTTGCCCGCCTCGAGCGAGCCGATCCGCTCCTCGAGGCCGAGCTGGCGGGCGGGGACGAGGGTGAGCCCCGCGAGCGCGGCCTCGCGCGACATGCCGTAGCGCACCGAGATGGCGGCACCGCGCATCAGGAAGCGCGAGTCGGTGACGCCGTCGTCGGTGTTGAAGCTGACCGGCACGCCGGCCTGCTCGAGGAGCGCGCCGGACTCCATCGTCCAGCCCAGCGCCTCCTCCTTGCCGCCG
>DATKBT010000116.1:0-44523 GCA_035546295.1 Thermoanaerobaculia bacterium
CCTCGAAGAACGATGAAACGCTCCCACCGCCTGATGCTTCAGATCGCTCTCGGCGCCGCCGGCGTCCTGCTCGCGATCGGAGGCTATTTCCTCTACCGGATCGGGCCGAGCAACGTCTGGGGGATGCTGCTCTACGACCAGCGCGAGGAGGGCAAGCTCCAGGTCGGCGACGTCGCCCCCGACGTCTCTCTGCTCGCGCTCGACGGGACGGCCGTCCACCTGCACGAGCGCACCGGGCTCGGCCGGCCGGCGGTCCTGATCTTCGGCTCCTACACGTGACCGCCTTTCCGGCGCTCGGTCGAGCGTCTGGCGAGCCTCCAGCGGGACTACGGTGACCGCGCCGACTTCCTGACGATCTACATCAAGGAGGCGCACCCCGAAGACGAGTGGCAGATGGACAGCAACGTCGAGGAGGACGTCTGCTACCGCCAGCCGACGACCACCGCCGAGCGGTTGGCGATCGCCCGCGACTTCACGAAGCGCTTCGAGTACCCGTTGCCGTTGCTGGTCGATCCGATCGAGAACCCTGCCAATGCCGTCTATGCGGGCTGGCCGGAGCGCATCTACATCCTCGACGAGCAGCGCACGATCGTCTACAAGGGCGACCCCGGTCCCTTCGGCTTCCATCCCGAGGAGGCCGAGGAGTGGCTCGAGGATCGGTTCGGCGTCAGCCCCAGCGAATAGACGGCGACGGCTCGGCCGTCACGATCGGGCGCCCGTCGCGCGAAGCACCGTCTCCGCCGGACGGTCGGGAGGCTCTGGAGCGTCCGCCTCTGCCGTGCGAGGCCCGTTGCCGCGCGGGCAGCGGGTCGCGGGAACGGATCGAGGTGCGCTCACGACGCCCTCGCTTGGTGGTGTAGAGAGCGCGATTCGGCATTGCCGCCGCGGGCGCCTCGACGGAATCCCGACCGAGAGGCCGCCGGGCCCGCGCTCCGCGAGTCTGTAACTCTGCGCGAGTCGGCATGTCCGGATCGGTCAGAACGACAACGGCCTCGGACCCGCAACGGGGGGATCTGCTGGGATCGAGGTCCCTGCGAGCCGTCACGACCGTGACCGGCGGTCAGGTCTCCGCGGCTCGAACAGGCCGGAAGTCACTGACTTCGAAGGACCGCGCCTCGTGCGGCGGGTGCTGGAAGATCGTGCCGGCCTCTTGCGCGAGGCTCGCCGGAGCCTCCTGGCGCACTTGGCACGGCCCCTGCATTGACTTCCACCAACAGACCTGTGAGGCGGGGGTTCCTTCCTTCCAAGCAATACCCTCCATCCTAGCCGATCGATTCCGCGAAAGGCTAGTCAGAAATCCCCACCCCGATCCCTCGCATTCGCCGAGGGTCAAATCCCACGATCCCACCTGATCGGAACCCCTCGCCTCCTGGTCGCTCTCGGACGCGCTAACCTCTCGAAGGCATCGAGATCGCCGCTCGAGAGACCCGACACGGCCGGCCCTGTGCCGGCCGATCTGCTTTCAGGGGCTGCGCGCGCTCGACCGCTCGGACTTCCGACTCGTGGCTCGATCCAGAGAGCCGCAGGACCGTTCCACTCCCGGTCGTCGCCGTTCCTGATCCTCGCCCGCTCCGCGGCAACCCCGACGGTCTCGGCGGCTCGAGGTCGTCGGCGCCGGGCAGCGCGCGGCGCACGTAGCCTCTCTGCGGTTGCCTCTCTGCGGTGCCACGAGAGAGGCGGCGCGCCGACCGATGCTGATTGAACGCGAGGCCCCCAGTCCGTCGGGTTTCGATCACCGCTCAGCTGCGCGCCTCGACTCGTCCTCGGCGCCGTCCCGATCAAGGCTCAGGAGGTCTCGCTCAGGAAGTCGATCGCCTCCTGGCGCGCCGGAAGCTGGCTCTCGGCGACGATCAGGTCGCGCAGCTTCTGGTAGTGAGCCCCGGCGATCTCGGACTTCCCTGCGGCCTCTGCCGCCCGCGCGGCTCCGAGGTGGCTGTTGAGCCGACGCGGGGCGTGCTTCAGCGACTCTTCGTACTCTGCGAAGGCCTCCGCCGGGCGAGCGAGCTCGATCAGCAGGTCGCCGAGCTGCTCGTGCGCGGGCAGCACGCGCCCCGGGCTGAGGCCGCTCTTGTCGGTCTGGTCCTCGAGCGTCGCCGCCGAGCGCATCAGCTCGAGCGCGCGATCCTGCTCTCCGCGCGCGAGTGCGAGCCATGCCTCTGCCTGCTGGCGCAGCACTTCGCCGGTGTTGCGCGCCCACACGTCGCCCGAAGCCTTCATCGTCTCCGCGATCTGGGTCAGCTTCGCGAGGTCGCCCTCGGCCTGCTCGAGCCGCCCGCTGCGCGCCGCTCCCACCGCGCGCGCCCAATGTCGGAGCGCGACCGCGCCTTGCGTGTAGGCGGCGCGGGCGCCCTCGGCACCCGTCAGCGGCGGCAGCTCGGCGGCTTCCTCCCAGGCCTTGCGCTCCATCGCCCAGCGCACCGGCACCGCCCCCGCGTTGAAGGCGACGACCCCGTGCTGCCAGTCGAGGCCCGGCTGCGCCTCGACGTGCTCGACGATCTCGCGCGCCTCGTCGATCTCGCCGCGCTGCAGGTGCGCGTAGAGCTGGTAGTCGAGCGCGTGCATCTCGCTCATCTGCGCCTGGCCACCCATCCCCTCCATCTTCGCGCCGCGCTCCCGCGCGGCCCGGGCGGAGCGGGAGTTGGCCTCGATCGAGTCCTCCCATTGGCCGAGCTGGGTGAAGATGTGTCCCGACATGTGCAGGGCGTGCGGCATCGAGGTCGCGATGTCGAGGTAGCGGCGCGCCGCTCCCTCGGCCTTGGCCGCGAGCGGCGGGAAGTCGTAGCTGTGGATGATGTAGTGCGCGAGCCCTGGGTGGTCGGGCCTCTGGGCGAAGAGCGGCTCGAGCATCGCGCCAGTCTCCTTCTGCACCGCGTAGGTCTTGTCGGTCATGTCGAGGTTGGCGAGCCGCGAGAGACCGTAGAAGATCGTCGCCTCGACGTCGTCGGGATTGTGCTCGCGCAGCTTCGCCATTTCCGCCTCCCAGCGCTCGGCGCGCTGGGCGTGGGCGAGCTCGTCGGCTTCGCGGTAGAAGGACGCGAGCGCCTCGACGTACTGCTGCTCGCGCTCGCTCGCGTCGCGGCTCTCGGCGAGGCTCGCTGCTTTCTCGATCGCGGCCTGCCCGGCCTCGAGCTCGTCCGGCGTCGGCGGCGCCCACAATGGGTGGAACCAGGTCATGGCGATCCCCCAGTGCGCCATCGCGCAGTCTGGGTCGCGTTCGGCGATCGACTGGAACTGGCCACGCGCCTCGTCGTACTCGAACGAGTGCAGGGTCGCAACGGCTCGGTCGAAGTCTCCCTGCAGTGCGTCGTCGCAGGCCGTCGGGAAGGAAACGTCGCCGATCACGTCGCCGCTGACCTCGGCGGCTGCGGTTCCGATCGCGGCCTGGGTCTCGGGGGACGCCCCGTCGGAGACCTCCGCGGTTGGCTCCTCGACGCCCGGCGCGCACGCGCCGAGCGCGAGCGCTGCCGTCGTCGCGACGAAGAGGAACAGGGGGGCCGGAGTCTGGGGAAGGCGCAGGGTCGGGGCAGTGCGTGGCGCCCGGGTCGGCTCGAACATGAGAGGAGGCTCCTTGGCATCTTTGCCTGTGGTTCGTCGTTCAATCTCGATCCACCGATTGTAAGCACGGCGGGCGATCCGAGCGTCGAGCGACGCGTCGAACGCGTAGAACGAGCCCCGATTCGAGCGCGAAGCAACGATCGCGGTGGGTACCGCGACTCTCGCGATGCTTCTTTCGCGCACGAGTCGGCCGTGCGCAAGGGCTCCAGGCTCAGGCGAGGCCGAAACGCTCGGCCCTCGGTCGCCTGCACCGAGACCCTGGCGATCCCGATCTCCCTGAGCCGCCGGGGCCGCCGGCCCCGCGGGCCGGCGACGTCGAGGGGCGCAGGAGCCGCGAGCTCCCGGTCAGCCGCCGGCTTTCTTGCGCAGCGCCTCGACCTGATCGACGAGCTGGCTGACCTGCTTCTGAAGACCCGCGACGGCTTCCACCAGCGCGTCGAAGCGGGGGTCCGGGCCGGGGATGCGGCCCGGGTCGAACACCGGCTCGCGCTCGAGCTTCTCGTACTTCAGATCCTTGAGCTCCGGCTTCTCGATCTTCTCGAGCTTCTCTTTTTCTGGCTTCTCGTACTTCTCGAGCTTCTCGAACTTTTCAGGCTTCTCGGGCTTCTCGATCTTCTCGATCTTGAGCTCCTTGACCCAGTCCTTCGCGACCTCCGGGAACTCCTTGTCGAAGAAGTCCTTGAGCGAGGTCTTTCCGACCTCGAAATGGGGGCTCTTGCCCGCGAAGAAGCCGAGGATCGAGCTGAGGTCCCGAACTCGCAGCTCGCTGATCGGCATGTCGAGGTCGATCTTCACCTCCGGTCGGTCTTCGCTCGAGATGAATGGCTCCTTCGATCCCTTCTTCGTGCCCTCTTCGTCCTTCTTCGCCATGATGCTCTCCTTGGGTTGTCCGTCTGTGGTCGCCCGTCAGGCATTTCACGCGGACGGCCGGCTCCGGCCTGGCTGATCGGCCGGCGCGGCCGTACCGCGATGGAGCAGGTTCGCGAGACTCGAGCTGATCGGCTGGCCCGAGCCCCTCTCGTAGTAGAGGAAGCCGGGCGAGGGATTCACCTCGAAGCAGTAGTACTCGCCGCTGGGGGTCTCTCGGAGGTCTACGCCGGCGAGCAGGAGGCCGAGCTCCCGCGCGAGCCAGCGGCAAGCCTCGGCGACCTCCTCCGGCAGCTCCGCGGGCTCCATCTCCACCTGGTGGCCCTGCCGGCGCGCGTACCGGTAGTCGGTCGCCTTCGAGCGCACACGCGTCGCGTGGAGGTCGTCGCCCACCACGTGAACGCGCACGTCGTCGCCGGGGACGTACGCCTGGAGCTGGACCGGGCCATGACGGAGCAGGGGCAGCCTTGCCCTCTGCTCCGGCTCCAGCCGGCGGACGATCGAGCGCACACCGCTCAACGATTTGTAGATGGCGCCCTCCTCCCCGAGCTCGTCCAGGAAGCGAGAGGCCTCGTCGGGATCGTTGGTGACCAGCGTGGGCGGCGTCAGCAGGCCGCTCCGGCGCACCAGGAGGGCCTGGAGGACCTTGCTGTTGTTCGAGTAGCTGCCGCGTAGCCGATTGACCACCGGACACGGCAGATCCTCGAACAGCGCCAGCAGCCCCAGGTCGAGCTCGTGGATGACGCTGGCGGTGGCGGGCGCCGGCACGCTCTCGGGCAGCCGCCGGCCCTCCAGCCCGAGGAGGCGCACGTACACCCCGCTGATCTCTCCGAGCTCGAGGCGCCAGTCGGGACCGGCCAGGTAGCCGGTCACGGGCGTGGCCGGATCGTCCCACCGGCAGTGGATCTCGAAGCCGGTCGGATAGGACCCGAGGTCGAGCAGCCGGTATTCATAGCCGCAGTCGTCGAGACGCGCGCAGACCAGCTCGGTGACCCGGTCGGCGAGCCCGCCGCAGACCAGGATCACGACACCGTCCTCCGAGGCTCGGCCGGGGCGTCTCGCCATCTCGAATCGGTGAGCAGGTCGACCAGATGGTTGGCGACTGCACGGCGTTGACCGGGCGCGAGCCGCTCGAGGCGCGGCTGCGGCTCGACCGCCACCACGACCAGCCGGCCGGCAACCGGCGCCAGCACCAGCTCGACGAACGACAGGCCCGCGGCAGCTGCGAATCGGCACAGCGCCGGCTCGAGGGCGATCGCTGCGGGCGCCGGTTCGCGCTCCCAGAACGTCGCTTCGCCGACCACCTGGACCACCTCGACCGCACCGTGCGGCGGGCTCAGGCACACCGGCACCACCCGGGCGATCGCCTCGATGCCGCGCCAGTCGTCGCCCTGGCCGATGAGGTATCGGGTTTCGGTGGCCAGTGGGCTATAGACGATGCCGCCGTCGCCGTTGCCCGAGGCGGCGCCGAACGCCCTTGCCTCCCGATCGACGTTGGTGATCAGCGTCGGCGGGGCGGGGAGCCCGCTCCGCCGGAGCAGGGGAAGCCAGGAGACCAGGGGAGCGCGCGGGGAATACCAGACGAAGGCGGGGTAGAGATTGACCACGGGGCACGACAGGCTCCACAGCCAGGCGAGGAGAGCGGCCTGGCTCTCCGCCTGCATGTAGGCGAGATCCTCGGGTCGCCAGCCGGTGGGTTCGACGTAACCGCTGCTGCGTACCAGCACGCCCTCGAGCTCGTCGTTCGAGTAACAAGCGTCCCGGATCTCGAACCGGATCTCCGAGCCCGAGTTGCTCAGGCGCCAGGAGAAGCGGGCAGGCGCCGCCATCGGGTCGGCGGTGAGGACCGCCTTGCGCTCGCGCCTCTCCAGCTCTCTGCGAACGGCCTCGCAGCAGGGGTCGTGGGGATGTCCGAGGAGCAGGAACAGCGGGCACCTCCAGTGCATGGCTCCCGCGGTTCCAGCGGCTCGCGTGCCCACGCCGAGCCCGACACCGGGACGGGCTCGACCATCGGCGTGATGGCCAGCCGCGCCGCTGTCCGCCGAAACAGCTTAGTCCGCTCCCGCTTGAGCGAACCGTCAGTTCTTGATGGAATTGCGGCAATCCTTTGCCGTGACCTGCGAGTGGGGCAGTCGAGGGCAGGGATGGTCGAGCCGGGGTCGACAGAGTTAGGGTCGACGGAGTTAGGGTCGACGGAGTTAGGCTCGACGGAGGTAGGCTCGACGGAGTTAGGGTCGACGGAGGCCGGCGACGATCGGTCGGCACGCGAGCGCAACGCCACCGGGGCAGTGGCTCCATCGCTGGTGTGGGCCCGCATCGAGGCCGCGCGCGAGGCACTCGAGAGTTGGAACGGCGCGCTCGAGGTCTATCCCCGCTTCCAGAGAGTGAAGACCCGGGTCGAGCACGAGCGCGGTACGGTCAGCGTCGCCGAGGCCGCGTCGTCGGCCGCGCTCTCGGAGGCCGGGTTCTCGCGCTCCTTCCAGCGCGCGTTCGTCCGCGTCGTCGGCGTGTCGCCTAGGCGGCATCGCAAGCTCCTCCGCGCCGCTCGCCGCAAGCCGGTTGCGGGACACTGGATCCGAAGTCGCGTCATGAACGTGTCCGAAGCCTCGACGGCGCTCGCGGTCGGCGCGAGCTCATGGCTGTCACGAGCTCGGCCAGCGCAGAGAACCGTTCGGTACACTCGTTTCCGCTACGCAAGGCGAGGAGGGCCCGAAAGGCCCGCACGACGGTCCGGCGCGTTCGCCGCGATCGACGAATCATGTTTGTCCATCACGCCCCGCTCTCGAGCTCGACTCCACGATCACCGTACCGAGGCCCGAACCGAGATCGACGAGAGACATGCCGGCGTTTGATCGGCGTTGGCGATGACGGAGGAGCTCTGAATCCGCTGGCCTGCGCGCGGTTTCGTTCCAAGGGAGGGTACGCAGCATGGAATACCAGATCGACGCGCGAAATCAGCGGTCGCAGGTGGTGCGCGTCGGACGGGACGATCAGGAGATCGGGGTCTTTCGCAAGGCCAGCTTCTTCATCCACAACCTCGAGGGGAAGGTCGACGGCATCGAATACCAGATGAAGCTGGCGGCGCCCTGGACCGGGTTTCGCTATCTGCTGCGTCAGGGCGGTCGAGATCTGGCGAGCGCCAAGAGGCAGAGCCGGCTGCATGCCTTCGAGGCGAGCCGGCCGCTGATTCGGCACCGGTTGGTGGAGTTCGAGCTGGACGTGCAAGGACGCCACTACCGGTTGACACCCGAGGACCGTCACGGTCTCACCCACGGTCTCCACGACGGGGACGAACGCTGCGGGAGGCTGGCGATGCGACCGTTCGAGGCGCAGCAAGGCGGCTCGTGGCAGGCGGACCTCGAAGCCCCTGCGGACTGGTCGGCTCCCCTCGCTGCCTTCGTGGCCTGGCTGGCCCGCGAGGGCCGGAGGCTCATGGAGAGCTAGTCTGGATGTGGGCGAGCCTGCGCCTCGCTTCGCAGCTCGTTGATCCAGCTGTGAGCTGCGCGGCGAGATGCGCGGCCCGGAGTGCCGCGCCTCACGACCACCTCCTGGCGTCTGGCCCGTCGTCCGCTCCGCTCTTCAGGGGACCTCGCACCCCAGCGACGCTTCGTAGATCTCGAACCAGTCCTGCCGCTCCAGCGTGATGCTGCAGGCTCGAGCGGCTCTCTCGATCCGGTCGATGCGGTTGGTTCCCAGAATCGGCAGAGGCCCCGAGGGAAGGCGGAGGATCCAGGCCAGCGCGATCGGCTCGATCTGCGAAGGGTCCGTTCCGATCCGATCCGCCACTCGGCTCAGGGCTTCACGGACCCGGACCGCGCGCGGGTCATCGCGGAACAGCGCGCCGCCCGCCAGCGCCGACCACGCCATCGGTCGCCGGGAGAGGCGCTGACTCTGATCGAGGGTGCCGTCGAGCAGTGCGTCGACGGACAGCACCGACAGCTCGATCTGATTGGTCACCAGGGGGAGATCGAGGCGCGACTGCAAGAGGTCGAGCTGAGGGGGCGTGAAGTTCGACACCCCCAGATGCAGGACCTTGCCGTTTCGCACCAGCGACTCGAGCTCGGAGGCCGTCTCTTCGGCGTTCATCAGAGGGTCGGGGCGATGGAGGAGGAGCAGATCCAGATGGTCCGTCCGCAGGTTGGCGAGCGACCCCTCGACCGCCCGCCGGATGTGCTCCGGGGAGCTGTCGTAGTGCGTCACCCGATGCTGCGGTCGCGCCTCGGAGATCATGCAGATGTCGCACTTGCCGACCAGCTCGATCTGTCGTCGCAGGTCGGGGCGAGACGCGAGGACGGCGCCGAACAGCTTCTCGCTTCGATAGTGGCCGTAGATGTCGGCGTGATCGAAGGTGGTGATTCCGAGCTCGAGACAGGCCTCGATCTTCTTCTCGACGATCGCCGGAGTGCAGCCGGCGGGATCGTCGGCGAGACGCCAGACTCCATAGACGAGACGCGACAGGTCGGGACTCGGGACGCCGTCGGCCAGTCGTACGCGTTCCATTCTCTGCCTCCGGCCGATTCACCGTCCCGGCCTCGCCGCACCGCTCGAAGAGCAGCTCCGGCTCCAGGACGATGCTGCGATCGCGGGTGGTCTGCGGCGCCATCGTAGCCAAAGAAGCGCCTGTCGAGCGCAGCTCGACTGGCGCTTCGACGCGTCTCGCCGGTGTCAGCCCGAGCCTGCGCACCTCGGGGTGCTAGAGCCGGCGCACCTCGCGGTACGGGTTGGCGCTCGCCTCGGTGATCGGCGCCTCGTCGCACAGGAATGATGCGGGGATCGATCTCCGGACCGCGGCAGCGATCGACTCGATGGCCGGGCTCAACCCGATCACTCCTCCGCGAGGAGCGAGACCAGATCGAGCCGAGCCGCGCGACGGGCGGGGACCAGGCTGGCGGCCGCAGCCACCAGCAGCTCGAGCGCCGCGATCGACGCGAAGGTGCCAGGGTCGGTGGCGCTGACGTTAACGAGTTGCGAGGCCAGGAAGCGGGTGAACAGGAGAGCCCCGGCGAGGCCGAGCGCCACCCCGACCGCGGCCAGGAGTAGGCCTCGAGCCGTGATCGATCGAGCGATCGCCGAGGCGCTGGCGCCAAAGGCCATCCGGATCCCCAACTCGCGCAGGCGGGTGCGCACGACGTGGGAGAGGACGCCGTAGAGGCCGACCGTGGCGAGGATCAGCGCGACGATCGCGAACGCCCCCATCAGCCGCAGCGAGAAGCGGTGGGGGGCCAGCGCGCCGTCGATCAGCTCGGTCATCGGAGCGAGGTCGGCCAGAGGGATGTCGGGATCGATCTCGGCGAGCACGTCGCGCGCCACAGCGGCCAGCACGCCCGGATCGAGCTCGGTGCGCAGCGCCCAACGCGGCGTCGCCATCACACCTAGAAAGCCGTCGTGAAAGTAGATGCTCGGTCGGTCGCCGATCAGGCTCGCCTGCGCCTGGGTCTCGACCACGCCGGCGACGCGCACCCAGATTCCCGGCACCCGCACCTTGACGTACAGGAGTTGCCCGATCGGATTCTCGTCGGGCCACGCCTGCTCGGCGAGGTCGCGATCGACGATCACCTCTCCGACCGCGACCGGCGGTCCCGCCTCGGCCGGCGGATCGCCTTCCCACAGCTCCTCCAGCCGCTCGATCGCACGTTGCTCGTCGACGTGGTCGAGGTCGCGACCGGCGAGCAGGCGGGTGTCGAGCGCCGCGAAATAGCCGGGCCGCACGATCCGCACGTTGGCCTGCCGCAGGTCGCTCTCGTCGCCGTCGGCGAGGTCAGCGACGGAGCCGAACGGCGACTGCGCCGACCGCCCGGCGAGCGGCAGCGAAGCGGCGGCTCCGGTCGCGAGCACGCCCGGGATCGCGTCGAACCCGGTTTCGAGCTGCCGGATCAGGGCACTGCGCTTCTCGGGCGTGTCGTACTCGCCGAATGGGATCGGCGTCTCGAACGTCACCACCCGTCGCGGGTCGAAACCGAGCTCGCTTCGCTGCAGCTCCCAGAGGCTGCGGACCATCAGTCCGGCGCCGATCAACAACACCATCGAGAGCGCCACCTCGGCGATGACCACCGCGTGCCGCCATCGCCCTTCGCCGCGGGTCGGGCCGCCGCGCGCACCCGCGCGCAGCACTCCCATCGGGTCGACCCGTGCTCCGCGCCAGGCGGGGACGACTCCGAAAAGCACGGTGGCGACGAGACACAGACCGAGCGCGAACGCCAGCACGATCGGGTTGATCGAGACCTCGCGCAGCCTGGGGAGGTCGAGGGGGCCGGCCCGCCGCAGAGTCTCGAGAGCGGCCGTGGCGATGGCGAGGCCGGCGGCGCCGCCGAGCGCGGCGAGCAGCAGGCTCTCGCCGAGGAGCTGACCGAGCAGGCGTCGCGATCCCGCGCCCAACGCCGCACGCAGGGAGAGCTCGTGTCGCCGGCTGGAGTTCCTCACCATCAACAGGTTCGAGACGTTTAGGCTGGCGATCAGCAACACGAACGCGACCGCGCCGAACAACGCGGCGAGGCCCGCTCGGCTCGATGCGGAGAGATCGTCGTGCATGGGCACCAGACGGAGCGTCGAGCCGGCGGCGGCGTAGTTGCCGAACTGCTCTCGCCGCCATTCGCCGAGCGCGTCGATCTCCGCCTGAGCCGCTCTAAGGCTGACGCCGGGCCTCAGCCGCGCGATCGTGTAGAGGAAGAAGTTGCCGCGGAAGCCCGGATCAAAACGTCCCGCCGTGAACAGCTCGGTGCGCGGCGCGATTCCCGCCCTCGGGTTCGCCAGGAGCTGAACGCCCGGCGGCAGCACGCCGACGACTCGCGCGCTCTGCCCGGAGAGGTCGATCAGCCGATCGACGACGTCCGGATCGCCTCCGTAGCGCCGCTGCCAGAGAGCGTGCGACAGCAGCACGCTCGTCTCGGGCTGCTCGCCCTCCCCTTGGGAAAAGGCTCCGTCCCGGGGCTCGAAGCCGCGCCCGTGGACGGTCCCGATGCCGAGCACGTCGAACAGATTCCAGGTCACCGCGGCCGCTTCGACCCGCTCAGGTCCACCGTCGCCGATCAGCGTGGTCGCGAAGGTCGTGGCGCCGGCGACGCCCGCGAACGCTTCGACACGCCGGTAGTCCTCGAGATCTGCGGGGGAGGACGGGTAGTTCTCGATGCCGCGTTTCGAGAGGTCGGTCCAGACCACGACCAGCCGCTCGGCGTCGGGGTAGGGGAGGCGACGCAGCACGATCGACTCGTAGACGCTGAACAGCGCGACGTTGGCGCCGATGCCGATCGCGAGGCTCGCGACCACGGCGACCGTGAACCCCGGGCTGCGCAGCAGGCCACGGAGGCTCGGGGTGAGGGTGTTGGGGACGCGCACGTCAGAAGGAGATACGTCCGGGAATGGCTGCGGTTCCGCGCTGCCAGCCCGTCGTCCGCTGACCCGCGGAGATCACCGGGCTCCGCTCCGGTGAGGCGGTCGACGGATCTAACGGCCCGCGTGGTGGAGCTGCCGCTGGCTGAGTTTCGAGCGTCGCAAACCCAGATGCAAGGCGCCACGGCCTGCTGGTGATGACCCGGCACCCGACCGCCGACGGCCCTGCACGACTGCTTCGGAAAAGACGCGGAGCGCAAATCGCTCCCGGATACACTGGACGTGCACGAGCGGTCGCAGGCCGCTGCCTCGAGCAAGCAGAACCTCGCTCGCGCGAATCTCGTACGCAAGAGAGGCCCGGCCGCCCGCTGCGTCCCCGCTCGCTCCGCTGTCGACTCCGTCGCAAGGGCCGCCGGTGGGCTGCGCTCGTTCCATTGGAGACCTCGATGACCTCGCTCGCCCTCGACCTGCGCGCCGCCTGGCGGCGGATCCGCTTCTCTCCGGGCCCGGCGATCGGAGTCGTCGTGACGCTCGGCCTCGGCATCGCCGCGGTGGTGACCATGCATGCGGTGCTGCAGGCCGTTCTGCTCGCGCCGCTTCCCTATCCCGATCCGGCGGAGCTCGTGCGGCTCTACGAGATCAACCCTCGGGGGGAGCGGTTCACCACCTCGCAGCCGAACTACCTCGACTTCGCCGCGACCGGAGCGCTCGAGGACCTCGCAGCCCTGGTGAGTCGTCCGGTCACCGTGAGCGGCCGGGAACGTCCCCAGCGCGCGCTGGGGGCCTTCGCCAGCGCATCGATCTTCCCGCTGCTCGACGTGGAGGCTCGGTACGGGCGGGTCTTCGGCGCCAGCGACGACACGCCCGGCGCCGCAGAGGTGGCGGTGCTGTCGGCGGGCCTCGCGGAGCGTCTCGGTGGTGAGCCGGAGACCTGGCCGGGACGCTCGATCAGGGTGGATGGGACGCTCCGGACGGTCGTCGGAGTGCTGCCCTCTGGATTCGACTTTCCTCCGGGTGCGGAGCTCTGGCTTCCGCTCCAGGCCGACGCTGGAGAGGATCGGGGGGACCATTGGCTGACCGCGATCGGGCGGCTGAGGGCCGGCGTCGACCAGGACTCGGCCGAGGCCGAGCTGGCGACCGTCGCCGAGCGGCTGGGCCGGGAGTATCCCGAGACGAATCGCGCCTGGGGCATCGAGCTCGAGCCGTTCGCCGACATGATGCTCGGGAACCTCCCGACCCGGTTGTGGACGTTGGGCGGAGCTTCCGCCGCCCTGCTGCTCCTGGCGTGCGCCAACGCCGCCGGTCTCCTGCTGGTCCAGGGCAGCGCCCGCCGGCGCGAGCTGGCGGTGCGCGCCGCGCTCGGCGCCGGGACGAGGCGGCTGGTGCGGCAGCTCCTGGTCGAGGGTCTGGTCCTGGCGGCGGCGGCCACGGTCGTGGCCGTCGCGGTCGGTCTCGCGGTCGTGCCGTGGCTGCGTCGGCTGCTCGCCGAAGAGCTGCCGCGTGCCGATCAGATCACCGTGGCGGGTCCGACGCTGGCGGCTGCGGTCGCGGCGAGCCTGGTGGCCGCGGTGCTCAGCAGCCTCGCTCCGGCTCGCCGGGCGGCCAGCGGCGTCGCCCTCGCCTCGGGCTCGCGCGGTGTGTTCGACGCCGGAGCGCGGCGCCTGCAGAGCGTCCTGATCGTCGGCCAGATCGCCCTGGCCACGGTGCTGCTGGTGGCCGGAGGGCTGCTTGCACGCAGCGTCCTCCAGCAGCACGACTTCGCCACGCAGTTCGACATGGAGCGGACGCTGGTGGTGCCGCTGTCTCTCCAACGCGCCGGAATCGGCGGCGAGCAGATCACGTCCACGGTGCGCGCCATCCGCGAGGCGGCGGCGGCGCTCCCCGGCGTCGAGGCGACGGGCGTCTCGAACATCCGGCCGTTCTCGGGAACGAGCACCGTGATGCAGTTCGCATTCGAGGGACGCGCGGCGGAGGGCCCCGAGGACGCTCCGTTCGCGGGCTGGCGTCTGGTCTCGCCCGAGACTTTCGCGGTCGCCGGCGTCGAGCCGCTCGCCGGGGAGATCTTCGCGGGCGGGCGCGAGGACGAGGACGTGGCCGTGGTCTCCCGCGACTTCGCCGAGCAGCTCCTGCCCGGCGCCGGGTTGGCGGAGGTGGTCGGGCGTCGCATCGCCTTCGGCTGGAACGGCGAGAACTGGCGACGCATCGTCGCGGTGGTGCCCGAGCTGCGCGACGTGCCGCTGAGCCGGGAGGCGCTGCCGACCGTTTACCTGCCCTTCGGCGGCTGGCCGGACGTCACCCTGCTGGTGCGCGCCAGCGCGGCGCCGGCGGGATTGGCGGAGCCGCTGCGGCAAGCGATCTGGGAGGTCGACGAGGAGCTCGCCGTCCCGACCGTGTCGACGATCGCCGAGGACTTCCGGGCGACTCTGCGCCAGCCTCGCCTGCAGGCCGGCCTGATGAGCACGTTCGCCGCGGTCGCGGTGGGCCTGGCCATGGTCGGCCTGGTCGGCGTGGTCGCGTATTCGGCGCGTCGCCGCCGACAGGAGATCGGAGTCCGAATGGCGCTCGGCGCCAGGCCGACCGAGATCCGGCGCCTGTTCATCGTCCAGGGCCTGAAGCTGGGCGGCGCCGGGGTGGCGCTCGGGCTGATCGGGGGAGTGGTGGTCGAGCGGGCGCTCCGGTCTCAGCTCGCCCCGGGCTCGGGAAGCGAGGTCTCGGCGAGTGATCCCGGGCTGCTCGCGGTGGTGGCGCTGGTGCTGATCGGCGGGTCGGTGGCGGCGGCGTTGGGACCCGCGCGTCGGGCCGCGACACTCGAAGCGAGCGCCACGTTGCGGGCAGAGTGATGGGGGGCAGAGTGAAGCTCGCCTCTCGCTGCAGGTGAGGCGAAAGAGGCGTGGGACGGCGCGGCCGGCTCGGCCTTTCGAAGCCGACGACGAGAGCGACGACGCTCGCGGCTCGAACCGGCCGGGTGGCGCTGCCGTCCTGGAGACCCGGTAAGCTCGGCCTCGATGACGCGAAGCCGCTCGGAAATCCTCTGGTGGTGGTTGCTGCTCGGCGTCGCGGCGTTGGGCACGCCGGCCGGCGGCCAGGCCTCGGAGGGCGGCTCCGAGGTCGCGGTTCGGGCGATGACCTTCAACGTCCGCTACGGCAGCGCGGACGACGGTGCGAATCGGTGGGAGCTCCGTCGCGAGCTGGTCTTCGAGACGCTTCGAGAGCACGGCGCAGACTTCATCGGCCTGCAGGAGGCGCTCCCGTTTCAGATCGAGGAGATCGCCGGCGTCCTTCCCGATCACGAAGTGATGTACCGGACCCGCCGGGCCGATCCCGCGGAGGGAGAGGCATGCGCGATCTTCTTTCGCGGCGATCGCTGGCACCTCGATGACCGCCGGCAGGGGACATTCTGGCTGTCGGAGACCCCGGAGGAGCCGGGAAGCAGGAGCTGGGACTCTTCGCTCCCCCGGATCGCGACCTGGGGCATGTTCACCCACCGCGAGACCGGCGCACGGATGTTCGTGTTCAACACCCATTTCGACCATCGCGGACAGGTCGCGCGCGAGCGGAGCGCAGAGCTGCTGCGCGAACGGGCGACGGCCGAGGCCGACGGAGAACCGCTGCTGGTGATGGGGGACTTCAACGCGGGCGAGACGAACCCGGCGATCACCCTGCTCGGCAAGAGGAGCGACGACGGCCCGCGGCTGGTCGACTCCTTCCGGCTGGTTCGGCCAGAGGCCACCGAGGTCCACACCACCAACGGCTGGGGCCTCCGTGAGGAAGGAGACAAGATCGACGGCATCTTCGTCGCCGAGGGCGCCGAGGTGGTCGATGCCGCCATCCTGCGACCGCGCTTCGACGGCCGCACCCCCTCCGACCACGATCCGGTGACCGTCACCTTGCGCCTGCCGCTCGATCGGATCGCGATCGAGATCACGGACCTCGGGCAGTGCAGGAGCTGCGCCGGCGGGATCCTCCGGGCGCTCGAGGGGCTCGAGGGCGTGCTGCGGGCGACGCTGCATCCGGCCGAGCCGCGAGTCCTGGTGACCGTCCCAAGCGGCGGAGGCCCGTCCGTCGAGCAGCTTCGAGACGCGGTGCTTCGCGCCGGTTACGCTCCCGGCGCGATCGGTCCCCCGGTATCGCCCGGTCGTCCGGACGGATGATTCGAGAGCCCGATCGCCACGTCTTCGTGAGAGTCGAGCGCATCTCCGAACGGCCAGGTGGCCGACGATGCCGGGCGCCCGTGCTCGCCCGTCTGCTGCGGAGCCCGTTGCTCGCTTCGCTGCTCGTCGCGTCGGCGTGCGCTCCGGGCGCAGGCGACGACGCTGAGATCGCACGCGACGGAGCCCGCGCTTCCTCCCCAGAGGCCGCTCTCGAGGGGCAGGTCCGGACTTCGACGCGTGGCCTCGACGGCACTCTGCTCGCTCAGGCGTATCGACGTGCCGCGGAGCTGCCGCGTCTCCACAGCCTCCTGGTCGCGAGACACGGAGATCTCGCGCGCGAAGAGTACTTCGGCGGTCCAGGGCGCGATCGCGCGGTCAACGTCAAGTCCGTATCGAAGAGCGTGCTGTCGGCGCTGGTGGGCATCGCCATCGCGGAGGGCCATCTCGAGGGGCTCGACCAGCCGGTGGCTCCGCTCTTTCCCGAGCACGTGCGCACCGACGTCGATCCGCGCATCGACGAGGTCACTCTCGCGCATCTGCTCTCGATGCAGGCCGGTCTCGAGCCGACGTCGTTCGGCAACTACGGCCGGTGGGTATCGAGCAGCAACTGGGTCCGGTTCGCGCTCCGGCGTCCGTTCGTCGACGAGCCGGGGGGCCGGATGCTGTACAGCACCGGCAATTCGCACGTGTTGTCGGCCGCGCTGACGCGCGCCACCGGGACGAGCACGCTCGACTATGCGCGCGAGAAGCTCGGACGTCCGCTCGGCATCCAGGTGCCCGCATGGACCCGCGACCCGCAGGGCGTGTACTTCGGCGGCAACCAGATGAGCCTGCGCCCGCGCGACCTGCTCGCGTTCGGCGAGCTGTACCGCAACGGCGGGCGTCACGAAGGCGAGCAGGTGGTGCCGGAGGAGTGGATCCGCGAGTCCTGGCGGCGGCGCGCCACCTCGCCGTTCAACGGCCACGGCTATGGCCTCGGCTGGTGGATGCGACCTTCCGGCGCCTACGACGTCTATTTCGCGTGGGGCTACGGAGGCCAGTACCTCTTCATCGTGCCGGACCTCGAGCTGACCGTCGTCACGACTTCGGACCCCGTCTCGCCCCGCCAGGGCGACCACAACCGCGCGGTGCAGCGCCTGCTGGACGAGTCGCTCATCCCGGCGGCCGAAACCGGCGCCGGCTGAGAGCCGCGCCTGCGGGGAGCGCCCAGCGCTTGAAGATGACGAACCAGAAGTCGTTGTCGACGTCTGCGGGAATGCCGAACAGCGACCACCCGTGGACGTCGAACTCGCCGCTCGGGGCCCAGGCACCGGCAGCGAAGACGTCGAGCGCGACGGGATCGGCGTTGCTCACCAGGATAACGTGCTGCGCGGGGTCTGCGGAGACACCCGGGACCGTGATGGCCACCAGCCCGCTGCGCTATGTCGCGGCGGGCGGTTGAATCGTCAGGCGATGAGGTTCTGCCAGCGCAACCCCGAGAAGCGCCCGAACCCGGAATCGGTGGTCCACCATTCACACCCGTGCTCGAGGGCCAGGGCCGCGAGGTAGGCATCCGTCGTGTCGGCGCCCCGGATATCGCTGGCCCGCACGAGGTCCTGGAAGATCTTCCAGTGACGCGATCCTGGCGCCGCTCGATAGACCTCGGGCGGTGCACGCAGGGCGTCGGTGAAGCCGAATACGTCTTCAGGCGACGGCGCCGGGCGGAAGACCTTGGGATTCGTGGCAATGCGAACGACAGCAGCGAGGATCAGGTCGCTGACCGCCATCTCCCGGGGATTGCGACGCAACCGTTCGAGCTCCCGGCGACAGATGTCGTGGTGGTCGGACTGCCTGACCAGCGCGTACAGCAGGACGTTGACGTCACACAGGATCACTCGAGCTCCCAGAGCCGACTCGTGTCGTCGAGGCCAACGAGGGGAACCGGCTCCGTCAGTACGGGCAGCTCTCCTGGTTCTTTTTCGTGACTGCGCAGGCGCTGCTCCGCGAGATAAGACCTGAGACCCTCCTCGACAATCCGGGTCACGGGAAGACGCCGCTCGGCGGCGAGCTTTTTCGCCTCGATGAGAAGGTGGTCCGGGAGGTCGATCGTCGTCCTCATGATGTGTTGATGATACATCATCATGCATCCGGGGTTGGGCCCTCGTGCGAGCCGTCGCGGTCACCGTCGCACCAGGGATCCGGGGTGGCTTCAGCTTCGCCAGGGCCGTCCATCACCGAGTCCAGCATGCTGATGCCACGAGCCCGCAGTCGCCCTAGCTCGGCGTGCCGCCCCGCGTCGGCGGCACCGACCGCGGCGACGTGATCAGGCGCCAGAGCTCGACGCAGCCGCCGACGACTCCGACGGCCAGCACCGTGACGGCGAAGACCGCCAGCGACAGGGACAGGGCATCGGCCTGGCCGACGCCGAAGAAACCGAGGAGGTAGATCGAGGCGCTCTCTCTCAGCCCGAGCCCGCCGACCGATGCGGGCACCAGCGCGACCACCATGGCGGCGCTGCGCACCCAGGCGATCACGACGACGTCGACGTCGATACCGAGCGATCGAGCCAGGACGACCCAGATGGCGATGCCGACCACGTGCAGGCACAACGAAAGAACCGTCGCAAGCGCGGCCGTGCCCCGCTCCGTCCCGGTCTCGAGGCCCCCGAGATCACCGATCTTCCCGCCGAGCCAGCGCGGAAGACGAGCACTGCGCGCCCGCGCGAGCAGGCGTCGCGTCGAGGGAACCCCCAGCAACATGGCTGGCAGCATCGCGCACAGAGCCACTGCGACGAGCAGAACCGACACTGCGACGGTGGCCGGCCTGCCGAGCGCCAGATCCGCGGCCGCACCGATCGCGGCGAGGCTCGCGGTCGCAAAGGACCGGTCGAAGCCGAGCACCAGCAAGGCGGCTCCGAATCTCCCCTCGTCTCGCGAGAGTCGAAGGAGCCTGACGGCCCAACCGGTGGCGTTGCCGGCCGGCAGGAACAGTCCATAGAAGACCGCCGCCAGACTGATCGACAAGGCCTCTCTTCCGCCCACGCGCAGCCCTTGTGAGCGCGCGATCCGGCTCAAGCGAACGGCACCGATCGACTGTGCGATCAGCGCGCCTGCGAATCCCGCGGCCGCTGCCGAGGCGGGAAGAGCGCCGAGGTTCTCGACCACCTCCACCGGGCCGACCCAGAAGAGGAGCGCGGCCACGATGGCACACGCGGCGACGACTCGCAGCAGCGGCAGCGCTTTCTGGAGCGAGGTTCGCCGTCCCTTCGACAAGACCGAATCAGGCTCCGGGCCGGCCTCGCGTCATCCTCGCTCAGGAGACGATTGCGGTGCCTTGCATGTGATCGGGAGGCTCGACGCCCACGAGCGAGAGCAGCGACGGTGCGATGTCGACCAGCTCGATCTCCGATCGACCGCGCCCTCGGCCGAGGCCGTCGAGCACGAGCCATCCCTGCTCGGAGGGATGGTGAGGCAGGTAGCCGTGGTTCCCCCGGTGGACGGGGCTGTCGACTCGTTGACGCTGGTGCCAGTCCATGAGTCCCAGCACCCTGCTGGCGATGGGCTGGTGGAAGTCATGGGGGAAGAAGATCCGTCCGGCATCGGCGAACACGTACAGCTCACCGAACGCGTCGTCTTCGAAACATATCTTGTAGTCGTGCATCTGCTGCCACGACAGAAGCGTGGTGCCCGGCAGGGCGCCCAGAGCGTCGCCGAGAACGCGTCGGGCCCGAGAGCTGTGGAACCAAAGGCGAGCCGATGCCAGCTCCACGAAGAACGAGTACTCGGTCTGCGGAACGCCGGTGCGCTGCAAGGTCTGGATGAGCGGCACGGTGCCCGTGATCCGTTCCTGGCCATGGTCGACCAAGAGCAGGAAACGAACTCCGAGCCGCCGGCACCGCTCGTGCACGACGCGCACGAACTCGTCCGTACGTGCCAGGGCGTCGCTCATGACGCTCGGATTGTCGAGATGCCAGTGCTGGACGAGATCGAGCGCGTACATCTCCAGCAGCTCGATCCGGCGCTTTCCGGACGGCAGGCGCTGCGACAGCGTCTCGAGCTCTGCGAAGTCCTTCGTGAAGAAGTACTTGGCCTCCTCACCGAGGATTCCGAAGATCGACGGCAAGCCCGCGAACTCCTTCATCGCGAGCTCGGACTTCGCCCGTCGCGTGTACTTGAAGCGGTGCTGCTGGAACCTTCGCCTGCGCCGCCAGGGAATCACCGCCAGGTCGTAGGTCCGGTCGAAGAAGTGCCGGGTGCATTGCGCCGTGGACACGACCAGGTCGGGAAGGAGGTCGACGACGTCTCGCCTCGCGCCGGTGCGGTACTCCGGCTTCAGGCTGACCTGCCAGATCCGATGCTGATGTGGCCACGTGCCGGAGACGATCGTCGGGACCAGCTCGGTGCTCGGGAAGGTGCGGATCTGCACGGTTCCGTGGTCCCGGCGTAGCCTGCTCAGGTGGGGCGTCAGCCGCTCGTCGACGAGCCGCGCATCGAGCCCGGGGACGTAGCACACGAACACCGCCGCTTGCGCGGGGACACCGTTTCCCGAGCTCCCCACGTGACCGCTCACCATCGACGCTAGGAGCCCGTGGCGACGCTCAGCACGCCCGCACGAGCAGGACTCTCCACTCCGCCGGCGGCCAGGAAGCCGCTTGGTCTCTCGCCGCTCGTGGGCTCTCTCTGCCCGGCTTGTCGCCGCCGGCTCCGCTGCAAGTCCTCGTCGCCCTTCGGGTTGAAGACCGGGCTCCTGCGAGCAGGAGCCCGGCTTCTTCCCGCGCTTCGGCTTTGCCTCAGCAGCGGGTTGCGGCGGCGGGGGCCGATCTGGCGCGTTGATCCTCCTCGCCGCCGTCCCCGGACCGCCTGCGTCATTCCGCTTTGCGACTGGACCCATGGCGCCCGCAACGGGGGCATCCTGACTTTCACCGCGGCCTCCTGGCTAGAACCGTTCCCGGCGCTGCTAACCAATTGCAAGCGTTCAGTTAGGAAGCGAGAACGAGCTGGAGCTGGCCGTTTCCGTCTGCATCCGGAGAATCGAGTTGTCGAAGACAATTCGAGACGCCGGCGGAAGGGAGCCAGCCCGTGCGCCAGCATACCGAATGCAGCAGACGAGCGAGACGCCGTGGCCGGCACGTCCTTTCCGGGACGACCAGGCGCTGGTGGAGATGCCGTCCAGCTGTGACGTCCACGCCCGGCCTCCTACCGCAGCCCCTCCACCACGAACAGGTCGGAGAGCCGCCGTTCGTAGCCGTAGACATAGGTCGAGCCGTCGGGGGTGATGACGACCGGATTGGTCGAGAACACGCCGACCGGATCGGGAGGCGCGAGCACGGCGAGGGGTTCGACGGCGCCGTCCGCGAGGCTCACCCGATGCAGGGTCACTGGCGCCCTGGAGAGGGCGACCGTATAGAGCCAGAGGCCGTCGTCGGACCACTGGATGGGCTGCTCATCGTGGTCCAGGACCAGAGGAGGCTCGCCACCCTCCAGGTCGTACACGACGAGCGTTCCGTCGATCCGGGGCGCGGCCAGCGATCGGCCGTCGGGTGAGACTGCGAAGAATCCGAACGCGACGCCCTCGGGGGTGAGGGGAGCCAGCGCCGCCGTGGCTGGGTCCAAGCGGAAGATCCGATTGTGCCCGCCGGGGAGATTCGCGTTGAGCAGCACGGACTCACCGTCGGGAGACCACTTGGCGATCGAGATCCGTTCGATCTGTTCGAGCACGAGTTCTCTGCGATCTGCGGTTCGGGTGGCGATCAGGCTCACCTCGTTGGGGCTCCACGGCGGCAACGAGAGCACCCACTCACGGTCGGGCGAGAGCGACATCCCGAACCCCTCTCCAAGCTCGACCGGCGGGTCGGCGCCGAAACCCCTCAAGGCGACGCGGCACCGCTCCTTGGTGCACTCGTTGAAGAGAATGGTCTCGCCGTCCGGGGAGATGTCGAAGGGGACCGACCAGGATCTCCAGGTGAGCTCCCGCACCGGGCCGTCGGCTCTCCTTCCCGCCATTCCCCGAAGCCGGTCCTCGATGCTCAGCAGGACCCTCCCGTCCGGCGCCACGTCGAAGAGGAAGACATCGGTCGGGAAGGTGGCCACGCGGCGCTGGCTCCCGTCGAGCCGGAGCGCAGAAATCGCGTTGGCGTCGGCGAACCAGATCTCCTCACCGGAGGGAGCGAAGTCGATCCCCCAGCCGATCTCGCTGCCCAGCCGGATGGGGGGAGTGCCGGCGCCCTCGTCCCTGCCGAGGACGACGATCTCGCCCCGGTCGCGGCCGCGCCCCGGTGTCTCGACGAGCGCGACGCGGTCTCCGGTGGGGGAGAGCCGGAGGTGGAGCAGCATCCCGGTGGTCGTGAGGCGCGGGTTCCCCGGGGGGAACTCGAGAACGGCGGTGCCCGCGACCTCGCGGACGAGAGCGGCCACGCCGCCGTCCTGAGACGCCACCGCGTCGCTGATGCTCCTCTCCAGGATGCGGGGGGCGCCGGCGATCGACATCCGGGCGAGCTCTCCGACGTGGTGGAAGGGCCCGGCGCCACGGAGGTCGACGAGCAGAAGGACGTCGCCCGAAGCCGTCGCCCAGAGGTGCCGGCTGTTGGGAGGCCCGATGCTCAGCGGATCCAGGCTGCCGGGACGATGGAGGTGCAGCAGTTCCGGCGCACCCGCGAAGGTGGCGCTGTAGAAGATGGACTCGTCCCCGGGCTCGAAGCTGGCGCCGCCGATCGTTCCTTCGCGCACCGTGATTCGCTCGTACCGCAGCTGGTTCCCTTCGGCGCCGGCCCGGCCCGCGAGGTAGGAGATGGTGGCCGTGAGCGCGAGCGCACCGGCAGTAAGGCCGGCGACGAGAGGCCAAGAGCGCAACGCCAGAGCTTTCCTCGGCTCGGGCGAGCCCGGCGTCCTCGCGGAGAGCTCTGCCAGCCGCTCCGGCACCGCCTCGAGCTCTCTCACCAGATCCTGGGTCGCCTCGTAGCGATCGTTCGGGTCTCGTGACAGGCACCGCTCCACGATCCAGCGCAGCGGCGCTGGCGTCCTCGGCGCCACACGAGCCAGGGGCTCGGGCTCGTCGCGTAGGAGAGCACTCAGAGTCTCGGCAGCCGTCTCACCCGAGAACGGGCGCTCGCCTGCCAGCATCTCGTAGAGAACGGCGCCGAGCGCGAACTGGTCGGCCCGGTGGTCGACCGGCTTCCCGGCCGCCTGCTCGGGCGCCATGTAGGCCATCGTCCCCAGGAGCATCCCGTGCTCGCTCAGGTTGGTCCTCGTCGGTGCCTGGCTCTCGACCTCCTCGGCAGGCACCTCGAGCTTGGCCAGCCCGAAGTCGAGGATCTTCACCCGACCGCGGATCGTGACGAACAGGTTGGCGGGCTTGAGGTCGCGGTGCACCACCCCCGCGTCGTGGGCGGCCGCGAGTCCGTTGGCGATCTGGATGCCCCACTCGAGAATGCGCTCGTGCGACTGCGCCCTCGACCCGTCGAGATGTTCTGCGAGGGTCCTCCCCTCGAGCAGCTCGCAGACGAGGTACGGAGCCTCTTGGTGTCGGCCGATGTCGTGGATGGCGAGGAGGTTCGGGTGATCGAGGCGGCCGACCGCGCGCGCCTCGCGCTCGAAACGCCGCAGCCGAGACGGGTCGCGCGCAAAGTCGGCCGGGAGGACCTTGATCGCCACATCGCGCTCGAGCTCGGGATCGCGGGCACGGTAGACCTCGCCCATGGCGCCGGCGCCCACCAGCTCCACGACCTCGAAGCGGCCGATCCGTTCACCGGTCGATAGCCCCATGTCCCCCCACTCGGCGTGGTTCTCGGTCAGGAGTCAGGATAGCGCGGAGGCGTGCGGGCTGCACCGTCGCCGAGCCCGCGGTGGAGATAGGTGGCGATCCTCGACCGAGCCGGGAGGCCCACGACGACCAGCTCCAGGGGCCGCATTTCGTGGTCGAGTACGACGACGTCCGAAACGGCACCAAGCACGGACCTAGATCTCGGCCGTTGACGGCGCACCTGCCCAACGACACGGGCGGGGCGAACCGAACATCACGTTGGCTCGTGCCAATGAGAGCCTCCGCGGACGGTCGATGGAAGACCACACGTGGCGGGCAGACCCCCGGCAGCGGACCGGCCGAGTAGCATTCCACCCAGAGCGTGGCCGACGAGCCGACGAGACTGTGACGACGAAGCCGAGCACCCCCGGAGGTCACCCAGATCCTGGGCAACGTCTCGTCGTTCCTGCTCGACGCCGGCCGTCTCGACGAGGCCGAGGCGCCGGCGCGGCGGGCGGCCCCGAGGGGGCGGCCAGGCGAGGCCGAGACCCTGCTGCGGTCGTCGCCGACGGCTCGAGCGCCGGCGACGTGAATCTCCGCTTCGTCCGGCGCGCCCGCGCGCACCTGGCGGCGCTCTACGAGCGCGAGGGGCGGGCGGCGGAGCCGCTCGAGGAGGGCGTTCGCCGATGATCCCGAGGAGGCCGCGGGGGCGACGGTGCGCCGTTTGCGTCCGAGGAGCCACACGATGGGCGTGAAGGAGGCTCTAGCGTTCGGCTCGCTCACCGCGGTCTGCGCTTTCCTCGCGATTCGCGGCGAGCCGTTCGGCTGGTGGGGGCTGCTGTTCTCCGGGGGTGGGGGGGCCGTCTACTGGCTGTCCACCAGGGAGTCGCCGCCCTCGGTGGGGGCGGCCGCCCGCCACGGTCTGCTGAGCGGCGCCGAGCGTCACACCTCGGCGACGCGCGGGGTCGTCTTCCGAACCCGCCGGAGCGCCTTGGTGGTGGGCGCGGCGGGCGCCGCGATCTTCGTCGCGACGGGCTGGTGGCTGATCGGCGACGCCCGCGCGGCGACCCGGGCCGGGGAGCGGCTCGGCAGCCGCTCGCCCGAGCTCGCGCTGGTCGTGGGCGCGGCCTGCGTGCTGTTCTTCGGCGCCCTCCTGCTCTACCTACTGGCGGCCCTGGTGCGCCCCGGAGGACTGGCGCTGCTGCGCGAGGGTGTCTGGTGCCGACAGCCGGGCGGGAGCTGGTGGCTGCCGTGGGACGAGATCTCGAAGGTCTCGGTGGTCGGGGTGATGGGTCAGCGGTTCGTCGGCGTACGGGCCCGCTCTGCCGCCGCCGTGAGGGCTGCCGGGGTGAGCGGCTGGACGCGCGGCTGGAATCGCGGACGGCTGAAAGTCGACGTCACCTTCCTGCCGCGCGGGACGGTGAGCGCCGACCGAGCGGTGGAGGCGATCCGGCGCTATCTCGACGACCCCGAGGCGCGGGAACGCCTCGGGGATCCCGCTGAGGCCGAGAGATGGAGCCCGCCGGGGGCCTCGAGCCGCGCGGGCTGAGCCGACCCCCGAGATCGACCGCGCGGGCGGCCACCTCAGACGCCGAGCCGGAGCCGGCCGAGCACCATCGCCGACACCCGCAGTGAGGAGCCCTCTCTAGCCGAGCAGTCGCGGGCGCCGCGGGGAGAGCGTTGCGCTCGCTTCAGCCGCCGGAGCGCTCGGCCGGAGCCCCCGCCTCGGCGCGCTCCAGGGCCGCGATCGCCGCGGCCACGCCGAACTCCCGCGCGAGCGCGAGGGCGGTGGCGCCCGACTCGTCCGTCGCCCCTGGATCGGCGCCGGCGGCCAGTAGGAGCTCGACCATCTGCGAGGTGCCCCGATCCGCGCTACCCACCGCGAAGTGGAGCGGCGTGAGGCCACTCGCGTTGCGTGCCTCGGCCGAGGCCCCCCGTTCGAGCAGCAGGGTCGCCACGTCGATCAGGCCGTCGGCGGCCGCGATCATCAGAGGGGTCTCCCCTTGGTACGCGTCGCTCGCGGTCGGGCGCTCGTCGACCGGCGCGCCGTGGTCGATCAGAAAGCCCGCCATCTCCTCGTCGTCCTGCCAGGTGGCGACGTGGAGCGGCGAGAGCTGCCGCTCGGAGCCCGCGACGACGGCGCCGTGCTCGAGCAGCTGCGCTCGCGCGCCAGCGAGACCGCCCTCATGCCGAGCCCTTGGTGGTGGCACGAGACGCAGGGGCGCCGGTCGAACCAGACGTCGGCGCTCCACTGCAGCAGCGGGAGCGCGCGCTCCACCGCCGCGCGCGCTCTCTCGGCGCGCTCCCCGGTTCCGGCGGCGAGAGGTCGTCGAGCGCCGCCCTGCGTGGAGGCCGCGGATCCGACGGTCAGCGGGAGGAGGAGCGCGAGCAGCGCTGCGCCGGCGATGCCGCGCAGCCATGGGCTCGACTCCGGGATCCCGGGGAGGTCCGCGCCCTCCTCGTGGAGGCGTCTGGGCTCGCTGTGTGAACGTTCTCGCATGGCGACCTCTCGGAGGGCTGGTTGGTGGCGGTGGAAGGGCGGGGAGAGCCGGGATCCATTCTCTCATCCGACGCTCGCGGGCAACGGGGATCCGGCGGCGCTCGCGCCTCGCTCGAACGATCGAGACCCCGCCTGCGGATCATCGAGGACCAGAACCTATGGCCCGGGAAGTCCTCATGAGGGTTTGACAGGGTATCGACGTCGCGCTCCCACGCAGGGTGGCGAACGAGTCATGATCTACCAATGAGAGCGTTGCTCGCATCGATCACGGCCAGCGCACTGGCTCTTTCTGCGTCGCTCCTCGGTGAGCCACCATCGCAGGGGGAGCCGTCGCACGAATCACCACCGCACGAAACACCACCGCACGAAACACCACCGCACGAAACACCCTGGCATCAGTGGCGGGGGCCTCTCTCGACCGGCGAATCGCCCGACGCCGAACCGCCGATCGAGTGGAGCGAGACCAAGAACGTCCGCTGGAAGGTCGCACTTCCCGGCAAGGGCCACTCGACTCCGATCGTCACCGGTGACCGCGTCTACGTCACCGCGGCTTTTCCGACCGGCGAGGCCGTCGAGCCTCGGCACGACAGCGCCCCGGGAAGCCACCACGCCGTGGCGGTGACCCGCCGCCAGGCGTACGCGGTGATCGCCGTCGACCGCACGACCGGCGCGATCGAATGGCAGCGCACGGTTCACAGTGGTCTGCCGCACGAGGGAGGCCATCACACCGGCACCTATGCGTCGGCGTCTCCGGTCACGGACGGCGAGCACGTCTTCGCGTTCTTCGGCTCGCGAGGCCTCTATGCGCTCTCCCTCGACGGCGAGGTCGAGTGGCAACTCGATCTCGGTGACATGAACACCAAGCATGCCCACGGTGAGGGGGCCTCGCCTGCCCTCCACGAGGACACGCTGATCGTGAACTGGGATCACGAGGGCCCGTCGTTCCTGGTCGCCCTCGACAAGAGAACCGGCAAGGAGCGCTGGCGGTCGCCTCGCGACGAGGTCAGCTCCTGGGCGACCCCGATCGTGGTCGAGCACGAGGGCAGGTCCCAGGTCATCGTGAGCGGCACGAAACGCATTCGCGCCTACGATCTCGAGTCCGGCGCCGTGATCTGGGAGTGCGGCGGGCTTTCGGCCAACATCGTCGCTTCGCCGGTCGCGGCGGACGGCATGGTCTTCGCCGGCTCGAGCTACGACTCGCAGGCACTGCTCGCGATCCGACTGGCGGGCTCGAAGGGAGACATCACGGGGTCGTCGCAGGTGGTGTGGCAACGCGACCGTCTCACGCCCTACGTCCCGTCCCCGCTCCTCTACGAAGGCAAGCTCTACTACCTGCGCCACTACCAGGGGATCCTCAGCCGAGTCGAGGCCGAGAACGGCGCCGAGCCGAGCGGCCCCTTCAGGTTGAGGGGCGTGCGTGACGTCTACGCCTCGCCGGTCGCAGCAGCAGGGCGGATCTACATCACGGATCGTCAGGGAGTCACGATCGTGATGACCACGGCAGCAACGCCCGAGATCCTCGCTGTCAACCGTCTCGACGACAGCTTCAGCGCCTCGGCTGCGGTCGTGGGGCGCGAGATCTACCTGCGCGGCGAGTCGCATCTCTACTCGCTCGCGGACTGACCCTGGAAGGCAAGGAGCGACGCGGGTCCTACCGATCGCGCGCATCGCCGGCGACCAGGCCGCCAGCCAGGACGAAGACCCACGGGCGGGGCTCGACGGGCATTCAAGGACGCGGATCGTGTGAGGGACGGGTGGAGCGGAGGGTCAGGAATCGCCGAGCGAGGGATGTCGAAGAGCCGGGGGCCGGCTCGGGCGCGGAGCCCAGGCTGCCGGCGACGATCAGGGCGGCGCCGCAGAAGCCGATCGCCACGAACATGCTGGTCAGACCGGCTCGCTGGTCGCCCGGCGGAACGGCGGCCAGGAGCTCGCGGGGGATGTGCAGCGTCACGGCGTAGATCCCGTACATGACCGCCGCCAGAATTGCGGCCAGGCGCGGCAGCGCCCCCGCCGCGATCGCGGCTCCGGCAGCGACGTTGCCGACGCCCGTGAGGTAGGCGAGGAACAGGGGCCAGGGAAAGAAGGACGGAACCAGGGACGCGACGTTCTCGGCGTAGACGAAGTGCAGGACGCCGAAGACGGGCAGCGACGATCCGAACAGCAGGCGGCCGGCGCGGGTCCAGCGATCGCGACGGGGCTCGATCGTCATCCCGGCGAGGATCAGGGCCGCGCCGGTCAGGACGCTGATCTCGAACGTGCGCACCCAGAAGGGTGAGCGCAGCAGACCGGGATCGAGGAACGCGCTCGGCAGCTGGAGCAGCAGGATCCACAGGGTGAAGAACACCGCCAGTGCGAGGGCCGCGCGGTGGACATGGAGGTCCGCGACGAGGGCTAGCCCGCAGGCGATCAGAGCGACGCCGTTCTGCGCCGCGAGAGGGCCGTACCCGGGAGTCGCCGCAGACACGAACACGTCCACCGGCTGGAGCTGATGGACGAAGCCGACGTACCGCAGGCAGAGGGCGCCAAAACCGACGATCGCGGTGCCGTAGACGACTCGACCGGACGAGAGCACGAGACGACACCTCCGCAAGAGCGAGCCGGACGCGACCCGCGGGCCTGCCGGTGCGTCGTGGTGCCGTCGAGGACGACTCCGGCTCGAGGTTAGAGAGGGTAGCCAGGGAGCTGGCCCGGGAGAAGAGCCACTCTTCGGCGATTCGTTTGGACCGGTCCCAGGGGTATCGGGCACTCACGCCGCTGGGGTACCTTCGTGCGGTGAGCGGTGCCGATTTCGTCGAGAGCCGCGAAGTGCATGCGGTGGAGGGCGGGCGATGGTCCGACTTCGAGCGGCTGTTCGAGAACCGGGGCGGCCCCAAGTACTGCTGGTGTATGGCCTGGCGCGCGACACCGGAGGAGGTGAAACGGACCGACAACGCGAGCCGCAAGGCGGCGATGGTGAGCCGGGTGGAGTCGGGGGTGCCGGTCGGTCTGTACGGGCTGCGCGACGTCTACCGCATCGAGGCCGCGGCCCTCGACCTCGCCGCGCCGTGCGGCGACCCCGGGTCCGCCGCGCGAGCGGACGAGCGATGAGGGGGAGCTCCCGGCCGGATCCGGTGGTCCGCGCCGCGAGACCGTGATCGCGTCGCCTCACAGACACGCTCGCACCCTCGCGAGCCCCTCCTCGATGCGGTCGGAAGGGATCGCGCCGTACCCGATCAGCAGCCCGGCGCGGGGCTCGGTCGCCACGAAGTGGTACGAGAGCGGCGTCAACGCGACGCCGAGGGCGCGGACGCGCTCGGTGATCGCGACGTCGGCCGAGGCCGGACGTCCGTGCAGGAACGCCGACAGGTGCAGACCCCCGGCCGCCGGGACCAGCGTCAAGTGCCCGGCGAAGTCACGGACGAGGAGTCTCGTGATGCGATCGTGCCGCTCGGCGTACACGCTTCGCATCCTACGCACGTGCTGGGCGAGCAGGCCGTCGTCGATGAGCTGGGCGACGGCGGCCTGGATCGGCACCAACGTATGCCAGTCGGTCGCGGCCTTCGCCTTGGCGAACGCGGCGTGCAGCGGCTCGGGAACGACCGCGAAGCCCAGGCGCAGGGTCGGCAGCAGCACCTTCGAGAAGGAACCCAGGAACAGGACCCGGCCGGTCGCGTCCAGGCTCCGCAGCGGCTCGAGCGGTCGTCCGCCGTACCGGAACTCGCTGTCGTAGTCGTCTTCGACGATCGCAGCTTCGGTCCGCTGCGCCCAGTCGAGCAGGGCCTGCCGGCGCGCCATCGACATCGCCATCCCCAGCGGGTACTGGTGCGAGGGGGTGACGTAGACCAGGCGTGCTCCCGCGGGGATCGCGTCCGGCACCAGCCCCTCGTCGTCTACCTGGGCTCCGGCTACCCGGCAGCCATGGGCCTGGAAGGCGCGGCGAGCCGGCGGATAGCCCGGATCCTCCAGCGCCACCAGGTCGCCAGGCTCGAGGAGCACGCGCGCGACGAGGTCGATCGCCTGCTGGCTGCCGTTGGTGACGAACACGTCCTCGGGAGCGGCGCGGACGCCACGCGAGATCCCCACGTGGCGAGCGATCGCGGCGCGGAGGTCGGGATGGCCGGCGGCGCCGATGTGCGCTCCGGCGCCGGCCGCGCCGCGGCGGAGCTGACGCGAGACCCGCGCGCGCCACGGCGCCCAGGGAAACCGAGCGGCGTCGGGCACCCCAGGACGAAAGTCGAAATCCGGATGCGCGGCAGACATGTCCGGCGCCCCGGAGAGCTCGTCCCACAGCGGGCGGGGTCGCAGCGGCGACTCGATGGTCGGGCCCGGAGCCCGAGGCCGTACGTCGTCGCTGACGAACGTCCCGGCGCCGATCATGGCCTCCAGGAAGCCCTCGGCGCGCAGCCGCTCGTAGACGACCACCACGGCGTTTCGCGAGACGCCGAGCCTCCCGGCCAGCTCCCGACTCGAGGGCAGCGGCTCGCCCGCGAGGATCCGGCCGCCCAGGATGGCGTCTCGAATCTGCCGGTAGATCTGCCTCGTGACGTGCCGTCGCCCATCCAGGACGACGAGGAGGTCGCGAGAGGTCTTCGCCCCGGGCGGCATCGTTTCGCGTTCTCCTTCCGTGGCGGTTCCCGCGCGTCGAGGGTCGCGTGTTCGGCGCAAGCGTAGCCTTTGCCGCAGTGACCCGGACGCCGGCCGCGTGCGGCGACGCCTCGGCGACCCGAGGAAGTCGCGGTCGGGAGGTCAGACGAGATCACTTGACGGTCGTCCCCGGACGAGGTGTCCGCGCGGTCGCTGAACCCGCTCGCCGTGGAGACTCCGCAGGCCATGGCGGAGCATCGGCCCGTCCTCCTCGTCGAGGACATCGGACCGGACCACGACCCGGTCGTCGGGAGACACCGTAGCGGCGAAGTACCTTTCGGCCGGCATCTGCTGGTCAGCGACTCGTCCCCCGTGCTCGTTCGCATCGAGCGTCACCGCAAGGACAGGCCGGGTCTCACCAGAGCGATTCGATTCCGAAGTCCTCGAACACGGGATCGCGACTCACCAGCCGCACTCCCTCGACGACAGACTGCGCGGCCAGAATTCGGTCGAACGGATCGCGGTGCGCGACGTCCCAGGCGCCGGCGCGCGTCGCGTGCTCTGACCGGATCGGCAGCTCGTGAAAGCGCGCCTCGACCATCCAGCCTCGGAAGTCCGCGATCAGAGGGGCCGCGTCGTCCAATCGGCCCAGGCGGTGCTTGGTGGCGATCTCCCAGGCGCTCGCGCTCGACACCAAGATCTGGTTGCTCGGGTCGCGAACCACCGCGGAAGCGCGCCGCGACATCCTGCGATCCTTGAACAGCCACCACAGCAAGGCATGCGTGTCGAGCAGGTAGCTCACCGCTCCCACGCCGCCAGCTCCTCGTCGGGAAGCGGGTCGAAGAACTCCTTCCCGACCTTGCCCCGGAGCAGACCCGCCTCCCTCGGCTGTGGCTTCTCGAGGGGGACGAGACGAGCATAGGGCTCGCCGTTCTTCGCGATGACGATCTCCTCCCCGGCGTGCGCCCGATCCAGGAGCTTCGAAAAGTGGGTCTTGGCGTCGTGTACGTTGACCTTGTCCATGAGGCAGGTTAGTCCTAGGGCTGGACTAAGTCAATCCGACCGCGTATCTCCTTCGTTCTCGCGGCTGGCTTCCGCCGCCCACCTCCGCACTGGACCGGCTTCGGCGAGAGGTGTTCCTCCTCGATACGAGCGGGGATCACGTGTCGTCTTCTGCACGCCATACACGGCACCATATCCGCGCTCGCGATGACGATACTCCTAACGAGACCCAGGTTCGCCCACGTCGCCGGTTCTTCCCGGAGCGAGCTATGGTCGCGGCGCCGAGCTCGCTCCGCCGCGGCGTCGAGCAGGCCGACCTGCAAGTGGGCGAGGCCGGTGTGGCAGGCTCGAACGATCCGTTCGGAGCAATCCGAGCCCGGGTCGAACCGCCCTCTCCACGCCAGGCCAGGGTGGCGCGCGTGACGGCAGCGACACCAGCAGTGATCACGACCAGCGCTGGAGTCTTCTTGGAGCGCATCGAGGTGGGGAGCGGGCGGCCGCGAGCACGGCGAGTCGGCTTTGGCTCGTCGTCTACCTGATCGTCTCGGAGAAACCCCCGAGGAGATCCGCTGCAGGGCTTCGCGGCCACCGCGCCAGCGGGCAGGGGCACTAGAAGAGCGGTGTCGGGATGTCGCCCCAGAGCACGTGCTCCATCGGCTGCTCGACGCGCTCGACCGCGCCCCGTGCGAGGTCGACGAAGGCGAGCGCGAGCGGGTCGCGCCCGTAGGAACGCAGCAGGATCTCGCGCCCGCGGCTCGCCGGGAAGTGGGTGCGGGCGCGCGTGAACAACACCTTGAGCCGGTCGCGGTCGAAAGCGCTCGGCGTGTCGTGCCCGTGCGAGCCGGGAGGCAGAGGCTCCGCGGGGATGTCGGCGAGGTGCCAGGACTGTGGGAGCACGTAGACCAGGAGCGGCTCCGCATCGCCGACGCGGCGAGCGACCTCCTGGTCGGCGATCGCGAGGTCGACCGCGGAGGCGATTCGCTCCTGGTCGAGCGGCGCGGGCGACACCACGGCGAGGTCGTCGCGCAGCAGCGTGGAGACCTTGCCGAGCGACCACGAACGCAGCGCGAAGGCGATGCCCACCGCCAGCACGAGCGCGACCGCGCATGTTGCCGCCCTGCGCCAGCCGCGGAGAACCCGCCCCGGCAGCAGCCGCGCGAGCCGCTCCTCGAGCGCACGTGGGAGGAAGCGTCCGGTGCGGAGCTCGATCGCGCGGTAAGCCTCGCCGAAACGCTCTCGGCACAGGGCTTCCTCCCGTCGCGCGATCCAGCCGTAGAGAAAGGCCATCGTCACCAGCGAGACCAGCACCAGGAAGCGCGGCCAGACCATGAGCGTGCCGACTCCGGCGACCACCAGCGCCGTGTACTGCGGGTGGCGCACCGCCCGGTACAGCCCGCCGCCCACAGCGCCGCGACCCGTGAGCTTGGCGCCGTAGATGTGAACGAAGCCGATTAGGAATGCGGCGAGCCCGGCGAGCGCGACGAGCTGGCCGGCGGTCGCCAGACGATCGAGGGCGAAGAGCCCGGTGGTCGAGTAGTGGGGCAGGAAAAATGAGGTGAGCCACGCGGTCGAAGGGCTGGCGTGGAGCAGGTTCAGCACCGGCCCGTACGCGGCGTAGAAGTGCAGCGCGAACGGCGAGATCATGAACAGGATCTCGAGCACGAATACGGCGTAGACGCCGATCACTGCAGGGCGCAGCAGCGCGCCGGAGGAGTCGGAGGAGCGTCGAGTCTGGGGCATGGGTTCTCCCTTCGCGCCAACCTACGTGGTCGGCGCGCGGTCGTCACCCAGCCGGAAGTGAGCAGTCGGTGAGCGCGCGGTGAGATCGGCGAATCAGCGCCGGATCCAGCAGTCCTCGGCGTCGATCTTGAGGGTCCGGTGCACCAGGTCGGCCAGCGCGAGGTCGGCGAGAGTGCCGGCGAACGCGTGTCCCAACGTGAGACCGGCGAGGAGCGTCGCGGCGAGCGCCACGGCCCACCTCGCGGGCGCCGACCTGAGCGAGCCCGCAGCCTGCGCTCGGGGCGTCTCCTCGCCGGCGCCGGTCGCGGCGCGGTCCGAAACCTCCTCGATCACCTCCTCGATGACCTCCTCGGTGATCTCCCCGATGACCTCTCCGACGACTTCTTCGACCCGCGAGACTTCTTCGACTCGTGCGACGAAACGGTAGCCGCGCCGCGGCAGCGTCTCGACGAAGCGTGGCGCCTGCGCGTCGTCGCCGAGCGCCCGACGGAGCTGGCGGACGGTGAAGTTGATGCACCGTTCGTAGTCGACGTGAGTGCCCTCGTCCCAGAGCACCCGCCGCAGCCGCTCCCGCTCGACGAGCTCCCCGGGCGACGCGGTCAGCACGTCGAGCAGCTTCGCCGGCTGCTGCTGCAGATCGACCGGCCGGCCGTTGCGCCAGAGCTCCCCGGTGCGCGGGTCGAATCGGTGGTCGACGAACTGTCGCATGGCAGGACTCCTCGAAGGTCATCCGGGACTTTACGACAGGGGCGAGCTCCGGACGGCGGCGCTCGCGATCGGGATTGCGAGCGGACCCGGTGAGCACCGATAGGCCCGTGCATCCGAGCGAGACTCTCCTCTCGAGCTCCTCGCAACCAGTGGTACTCAGCCCACCGTGTGGATTCTCGTCGATCCGACGTGGCAGTGCGTCGAGGCTCTTCGCGAGCCGGTGCGGAGAACCCCGTCGCCGACCCCGAGCGGCTCGCACGGTTCGAGCGTGAGGCACGGGTGCTCGCGAGTCTCTCGCACCTCGCTGCGGAAGCTGGAGCAAGCGGTGCGAAGCGCGCATCCGCCTCAGCGCGCGGCGTCGATGAGCTCGCGCTCTCGACGATGCCCTGGCCGACGCTTCCGGTCGCCAGGTGCCGACGTTGCGCGCCTCGAGGGAGGAGTGAGCAGGACGGCCAGCAGGCTCGACAGGCAGTCGAAATCTTCCCACAGGTCGGAGAGCAGAAGGGGCGCGTCCCAACGAGGTCCCTGGCGCCTTCTTGGTTGGTCAGGCCGAGAGCAGCTCGATCCTGCCTGACTTCATCGAATCGTCGAGACACCGTTCCCCCGGCGCGGTATCGTCGAGTCGAAGGCGTGGAGAGGGGCGAAGAAGAAGATGACTCGAGTGCTCATCGTGGGTTCGAACCGGGGAATCGGGCTGGAGGTGTGTCGCCAGTTGGCCGAGCGCGGCGACGAGGTCCGCGCCGCGTGCCGGAAGTCCTCGTTGGAGCTCGACGAGATCGACGGCGTCCACGTCCACAGCGGGGTAGACGTCACGGATCCTCCTTCCCTCGACTCGCTGGCTGAGTCCCTGGGACGCGAGTCGATCGACTGGCTGGTGGTCGTGGCCGGCATCCTCGAACCGGTCTCCCTCGCCGACTTCGATGCTGGATCGGTGCGCCGTCAGTTCGAGGTCAATGCGCTCGGTCCTCTCTCCGCGGCGCGCGCTCTCTCTCGCTGCTTGCGGGCCGGCGGCAGGATCGGTCTGGTCACCAGCCGGATGGGCTCGATCGCCGACAACACCTCGGGCGGCAGCTACGGCTACCGCATGTCGAAGGCGGCTCTCAACATGGCGGGGCGATCCCTTGCCCACGACCTCGCCGGCCGGCAGATCGCCGTACAGCTCCTGCATCCCGGTTGGGTGCGCACCGACATGACGGGCGGCACGGGACACATCGATGCCTCCGAGTCGGCGGCGGGTCTGATCGCCAGACTCGACGAGCTGACCCTCGAGACCTCCGGCACCTTCTACCACCAGAATGGGGAGGAGCTTCCCTGGTAGCTAGTACAGGACACCAGCTGCTCGCGCAGCTCGGCCTGCCGGCGGTCGACGAGGGGCATGCGCGCCGATCGCACCGGCTCACAGATCGAGCCCCGTTCGTCGATGCGTGACAAACAGGACACGCCGGGTCAGGCAACGGGGGTTCGGATGTCGGGGTCGGGGGCCGGACGCCTCACTCCGGGCTCACGGGCGCCGCATCGAACGCACTGCACAGGGTACGGCTGAGTCCGTCGCACGTCACGGTGAAGCCGGGATCGGCCAGCTCGCCGCGAAACCCCCCGGATTCCGTTCGCCACGCCTCGACGGCCATCCCCTCGCGTTCCAGGGTCGCTCTGAGCTCGGTGCTGGCGCGTTCGGCGAGGCGGTCCAGCAGGTCCTCCACGCGGTCGACCTGCTCGGGCTCGACGCGAGCGGAGTCATCGCCGCGAGCGAAGCGATAGATCAGGTCGGCCATCGAGTCGAGGATCGCCAGCGTCCGCGAGCCGCGGGACTGAAGATCACTCGCAGTCCCGATCCTCCGGGCAGACGCGCGTCGGGGCGCCCCAGAAGCCGGTGATCTCGAAGCAGAGCGTGGTCTCGCTGCCGTCGCGTAGCTTCAGGGTGATGTGGTCGTAGGCCGGTCCGCCCGGCTCGAACGGCGGGCTCGCCCCCTGGCTGGTCATCTCGCTGCCCGGGTGGCGATTGCGCCACCACGCGCGCTCGCCGGCGATGCCCTCCTCGACCGAGCGGGCGCCGCGGATCACGATGGCGTCCGCGCAGTCCGCGCCGTCGCCGCCGGAGTACCACGTCCCGCGCGCCGGCGCCGGCACCGGCTCGCGCGCCGGCTCCTCGCCGCGCAGGTAGGCGATGGGTCCGGTGGAATCGACCGGCTCAGCGCTGCCGTCCCTGCTCCGTTCGATGGCCACGAAGCGCAGCTGCAGCGGGTCGGTGAGGTGGTGGCGGGCGAAGAGCTCTTCCAGGGGGATCTCGAAGTCCACCGTGCGGCGATCCGCGGCGATCGGCCACTCCACGGTCGTCCCCGCCGCGTCGACCTCGACCAGGCGATCGTCCGCCGCCGCGAACACCGGCTTGACGACCAGCATCCCGCCGGCGAGCTCTCCGGTCCAGGTCAGCCGGCCGCGGACCTTCGATGCTGCCTCGAGAAACGAACCGGGCTCGGGGTCGAGCGCGCCCAGTCGCAGCGTCGCGGTGCCCAGCGCCTCCGGCGACCGCGGCGGCGGCCGACCGGTCGGCGGCGTGGCGAAGGGCTCGATCCGCCAGCGCGCCTGGCGGATCCATGGCAGGTCGGCGCCCAGCGAGAGCACGCCGCGCCAGTAGGGGGGCACCCAGCCCTCGCGGAAGGTGAGGCCGGCGGACGATCCGAGCAATCTGCGAGCGGAGCCTTCGACCGCCCAGCGCGCCCGCACCTCGGGCTCGACCCGCCACCAGCACGGACCGGGGTTGTGGGCCGCCAGTAGGACGGCGTCCCGTCCGTCGGGCGCGATGGCGTCCTGGCCGACGCTCCAGGTCTGCTCGAGGCCGGCGGCGTGCACCTCGAGCGGCGTCCACTCGCCCGGGACCATTTCGATGATCGCCGGCGTCGCGCCGGCAGCGGGCAGGCACTGCCGCCGAGTCGCGATCAGGGCCCCGAGCCGAGTGGGCATCTCGCGCTGGAGAGCCGTTCCCAGGTCGTGCTCGGCGCGCGGTGGACCGAGAGCTGCGACCTGGTCGGACGCCTGGTCGGCGCGCGCCAGGGCGTGGCAGGCGGTGAGGGTGGCGGCGGCCTCTCCGCGCAGCACGGTGGCGTCCGGGTCGCGGCTCGCGGGCACCGCCACGAGGTAGCGCTGGCCCGGCCAGAGCACGGAGCCGCACCGGCCCCACGGCCGCTCCATCCAGAACGCGCCGAGCTCGCCCTTCCAGGACCGCTCGACGACCATCAGGTAGCACAGCCACGGGAAGGGGTGCCCCGGCTGCCCGCCGGCGCTCGCCGGCGCTGGCCGGAAGGAGCCTTCGGCGACCGCCACGTAGGCGAGGACCACCGCCTCGACCCGCTCGTCGCGCAGCGACTCGACGAAAGCCGGCGGGCCGCCCGGGCAGCCGCACCCGGAGTCTCGCGCGAGGAGCGCGGAGCCGACCAGCAGCGAGGCCGCCACCGCGCAGGCCGCAACTACGGCCGGTTGCGAGGCCCGCCATCTGCTCGCGGTCCTCGTGGCCCGCTGCTCGCTACGCGCGACCATGCCCTCTCCATGGTACCGCGGGCTTTCGTGGAAGGCGGGCGAGCCGGTCCGCCTTCGCGGGGTCGCGCGAGGGCGCCAGGCACGTCGTAGCTGCGGAACTGGCCTCAGGTCATGCTCGGCCTCAGCGGACGGAGGGGCGGTAGGCGTGATGTTTCTACTGCCTACCGACCTTCATGAAATGCACGAGGGAGACGCGCGTGACGCCCCAGGTGCCGGAGGCCGGTTGCACACTCGAGCAGGTGGACCTGGGAGTCGAGGTCGACGGGATCATGTCGTGGCTGAACACGAGGTCTCCTTGGGCACTTGGGGGAGGGTCGGGGTCATCAGTCGCCGGAGCGCGCCGGCGCCCGTGGGCTCGTCGGCCGACCACGGCACGACGAACACGCGCTTTGCGTGATGCTCCTTGACTGCGCGCACCTCATCGAGCTCGGCCGCCGCCGGCGCGCGAGGAGCGGGCGTGGCGCTGGTCTGGGCGGCGACGCCGTGGCCCCGGCGTCTGTGACGTGCGATCTTCCTCCGACCCGACGTTGATCTCGATGAACCGAGAACGTCAGGAGGGGAGACATGCGTACAGTTGGACGATGCGGGCTCGCGCCCATGATCACACTCGCCGTTGCCTCGATGCTCGTCGCCACTGCCTCCGTGGCGACCGAAGGACCGACCGGCGCCTTCGAGCACAGCGTCCGCGGCAAGATCGAACCGCGCTTCGCGGCGGCGTTTCCGGTCCGCGCGTCGTGGGATCTCGACCAGCACGGGATCCAGGTGTTGCTGACGATGGAGGCGATCGACGCGGCGGCGGCGGCTGAATCGGACGAGCCCTACCTGCACGCAGCGAACCAGCAGCAGGCGCTCGGTGACGACCACGTGATGATCAACGTCTGGGACGACGGCATGGTGGCCGTCAGCGGCGTCTACGAGGAGGACAACGCTCAGTTCATCGCCAACACACGGATCGGCTTGCGCTCGGAGATCGAGCCCGTCACCGGGGAACGCATCGTGGGGCGCGTGTGGACCGACGAGTCGATCGAGACCTCTGATGGCGAGACCTACACGCTCGACCTCTCGTTCGACGCCAACATCGCGCGGCCGCCAGCGGCTGCTGCGTTGCCGGAGGGGGGCGGCGCGCCGGGCGAGGCGTTGATGGCTCTGGTCGAGGTGGTGCTGGCGGGGAGCTGGGAGGATCTGAAGCCGTTGCTCACGGCCGAGCAGATCGAGGCCGCCGAGAACGGCTGGGCCGAGACCGACGAGGAGCGCATCCGAGATGCGGTCGGGAGCCTCCAGCAGTGGCTCGTGCTGCACGGGCAACGCGCGCGCTATCCACAGTCTGCGATGAAAGCGTCTCGAACGTGACGAAGAACGAAGGAGGAGAGATCTTGGTGCATACCCCCTTTAAGGCTGTCCCCGTCCTGGCGACCCGTGATGCCGCGCTCGCGCGTACGCCCCTCCCGGCCGGGAGCCCCGACGCCGAGACGGCCAACGCCCGACCCGGTCGTCGGGTCGATCGGGTCGATCGGATCGATCGGATCGAAGAGGTCAGGGGGGAGGGCTGCGGCCAGACCAGCGAATCGACGAGCCGGCCTCGAAACCGTCGCCGAACAGCCGGTCCTCTCCCTCGAAGGCACCGAGGTCGGGGGCACTGCCCTGCGGTCTCGCGACGCCGTCGGGTCGAAGGCGTTCGCCGAGTCGGCCGCCACTCCCGGCATCGACCGCCGCGCTGCCGGGTCAGCCGGCAGTTCTCGAGCGCCGCGTCGACGAAGAGAGGAGAAGCAGAGACCAGGGCGAGCGAGTGGGCGTCCTGTCCGATGCTCGCCCGCCAACCGGCGAGGTCCCCCAATGAGCCTCGCTTGCCGCCCGAGGTCGGCTGGAATACCTTAGCCCTCGCCCGCCTCGAGGTGCTGTGGAGACGGGTTCACGACTCCCGATCGGAGCGGGGGCAATATGCGCGGAGAGGCGGTGATGTCAACCTCGACGACCCCCCGGCGGAGGAGAATCCGGCCGGTCCCGTCAGGCGGACCCCTCGGCCTCCCCGAGGTAGGGCGCGTGCACATGGTCCGGCTCGGAGCGGGACTTAGCCTCCAAGGTGGAGGCAGGGCCGCGGCGGACACCAGATCTGGCCCCGGCCGGCGGGGCCGTCTAGACATCGGCCGATGACGCTGGAGATCGGCCTCCTCCTGGGACTGCTGGTGCTCATGGTCGGGCTCTTCCTGACCGAGCGGCTCCCGATCGACCTGACCGCCTTCGCGGGACTGGTCGTGCTGGTGTTCCTGGGCTACGTGACCCCCGACGAGGCGTTCCAGGGGTTCGCATCCCCGGCCGTCATCACCATGCTGTCGATCTTCATCGTGAGCGGCGCTCTCATGCGGACGGGGGTGGCCGACTACGCAGGCCAGTGGGCCCACACCGTGCTCGGCAACCGGGAGACCGTCCTGATCGCGGCGATCATGGTGATCGCCGGCGTCCTGTCCGCCTTCATGAACAACATCGCCGCCACGGCGGTCCTGATGCCGGCGGTCGCCGCGATCGCTCGCCGGGCGCGAATCTCCCCGTCCGCGCTCTTCATGCCGCTGTCGTTCGGGGCGATCCTGGGCGGGACCACGACCCTGGTGGGAACGCCGCCCAACATCCTGTCGGGAGAGCTCCTCCGGGATCGCGGTCTCGAGCCCTTCGGCCTGTTCTCGTTCACGCCACCCGGGGCGGTACTGCTGGCTGTGGGGGTCTTGTACATGGTGACCGTGGGCCGGCGGCTGATCCCGCGGCACGAGCGGGCGGTGGGGGCCGAGGCGGCGGTGGCCCGGCGCTTCGGGCTCGAGTCGGGGACGGTCTCGATTCGCGTCGAGCCCGGAAGCCCGCTGGCCGACCGGACGCTCGGCGAGACCCGCCTGGGGACCGCGCTGGGCGTCCAGGTGGTGGCGATCGAGCGCGACGGCCGGACCCAGCCGGCGCCGGGGCCCGACACCACGCTCCGGGCGGGCGACCTGCTGGACGTCGAAGGCGCGCCTGACGACCTCCGGCGGCTGGCCCAGATGCGGGACCTGGAGGTGCGTCCGATCCGGGCCGCCGAGCTCCCCCGGCCGACCCGCGGCGTGAGCGGCCTGGCGGCGGTGGTGTCCGAGCGCTCGCCGCACCGCGGCCGGACCCTCCGCGAGCTCCGCTTTCGCGAGCGCTTCGGGGTGGTGGTGGTCGGTCTCTTGCGGGAGGGCGAGCTCCTGCGCGAGATCGGCGAGCTGGGGCTGCGCGCGGGCGACCGGATCCTGGCCTTCGGCCGGCGGGACCGGCTCCAGGCGTTCGCGGGGCGCCCCGAGTTCGAGGGGGTGGAGATCGGATTCTCGGCGCTTCGGGAGATCGGGGACCGGCTGTTCCTGATCCACGTCCCGCCCGGCTCGGCGCTGACCGGCCAGACGGTCGAGGGGAGCCGCTTCGGCGAGCTGGCCGGGGTCACGGTCGCCGCCGTCGTCCGGGAGGGCGAGACTCGGCTCGCGGTCACCCCGGAGGAGACGATCCACCCCGACGACCGCCTGCTCGTGGTCGGCGAGCCGGCGCGGGTCACCCGACTGCTCGAGATCGGCGAGCTCGACCTGGTGGAGCGGGGCGGCGCCGACGTGCTGGAGTCGGAGGACGTCGGAGTGGTCGAGGTCACGCTCTCTCCCCGCTCCGGGATCGCCGGCCGGACTCCGGCAGACCTGACGTTCCGCGAGCGCTACGGGCTCCAGGTGCTGGCGATCGAGCGCGAGGGCCGGTCGATCCGACGGGACCTCGCCCACATCACCCTGCGGTTGGGCGACGCGCTCCTCCTCCAGGGCCCGCTGGAGCGGATCGAGCGCCTGGCCGGCGACGACGACTTCGTGGTGCTCTCCGGCCTGGCGCGCGCACCCCGCCGGACTGCCCGCGCCCCGGTCGCGCTGGGTGGGCTGGGGCTCATGGTGGCGCTGGTGGTGGGCGGCTGGCAGCCGATCCACGTGGCCTCCTTCACCGCTGCCACATTGGTGGTCCTCGGGGGCGCGATCCGGATGGAGGAGGCGTACCGAGCGATCGAGTGGCGGGTGATCTTCCTGGTGGCGGCGATCCTGCCGGTGGGGGTGGCGATGGAGCGGACCGGCGCGGCGCAGCTGCTGGCCGACGGGGTGATCGGCTCCGTCGGCCCGCTGGGCCCGACGGCGGTCCTCGGCGCGCTGGTGGTCATGTCGAGTCTCTTCAGCCAGGGGCTGGACGGCGCCCCCGCGGTGGTGCTCCTGGCCCCGGTCGGCTTCGAGGCTGCGGCGCAGCTCGAGATCGACCCCTACGCCATCATGATGGGGATCGCGCTGGCCGCCTCGGCCGCCTTCATGACCCCCTTCAGCCACAAGGCCAACCTGCTGGTCATGGGGGCCGGCGGATACCGCTCGATCGACTATGTGAGGGTGGGAACGCCTCTGACGGTGATCCTGCTGGCGCTGATGACCCTGCTGGTGCCGGTCTTCTTCCCGCTGTGAGGGAGCGGCGGGACGCGGAAGGGTGGTGGCCCCAACGGAACTTCGAGCCAGCCACCTTCCTCCAACGACGTCCTTGGCACCTTCTTCCCCGCAGCCGTCTCAGGACCCGCAGGCCGCGCAGGGATGGTCCGCGATCACGGTCAACCTGCCGCCGGTGTGAACGCGTAGACCCGGGATGGCGGCTCCGCGCTGGAAGCGGACCACTGGGGCGATCAGCCGCAGGGCGCCTCCCGGCGCCACCTCGCTCCCCCGAAGCACGCGGATCGAGCTCGTCCCCACACAAGTCCAGTCGGTCGAGATCAATGCCACGACGTAGGGGTCTTCCGGGGTTCCCCCGCTGCAGTCGTTGTCGTTGGCCACGGTCGGTGCATCGTCGTAGCCGTCGTCGACTCCGTCTCCGTCGGTGTCGGGATCGCGCGGATCGAGCGACGGGTCCTTCTCGAACTCCTGGAGATTGCTCAGACGATCGCCGTCGAGATCGACCGCGGCGTCGCCGGGATCGAGCGGATCGAAGCCCTGGGCGATCTCCCAGGCGTCCCGGCAGGCCGTCGCCGTCGTCGTCCGGATCGCCGTCGTCGGGCACCCCGTCGCCGTCGGTGTCGACCTGGAGGAAGTAGGCGCGGCCCGCGACCAGCTCCGAGCTCCGGCCCTCGCCGTAGAACCCCCGCGCCCGGAACCACCGGGGCACGTCGAACGGCAGCGCGACGTCCCCCGCCCAGTCGCTGCTGGTGCCGATGCGGCTCATGGTGAGTGCCTGCCCCCAGTCGACACCGTCCGCCGACCACTCGAGGCTGACACGCTCGAGCTCCGGCCCCGGGCCGCTGCGTCGCAGGGTGACCTCGAGCCCGTTGCTGCTCACCTCGAACGAGTTGCGGGCGCGTTCCGGCTCGCGCAGGCGGGCCAGGCTGTCGCGGTCGAGCCCGTCGATCGAGCGGAAGAATCCGCCGACCAGGGTCCTTCCCTCCGGCTGCTGAGCCAACGCGAAGATCTGCCCCGGGTTCGCCAGCCCTTCCAGAAAGCCGAGGTCGAAGTCGAGATCGAGGGCTCCGTCGGCGTGCAGCCGCGCGAGCCCCCACCGGGTCGAGCCGATGTTCGAGAAGTTTCCTCCCAGGAGGACCTTGCCGTCGGCCTGCAGGGCCAGAGCCCTCACCTGCGAGCCCGACGGCGCCACCGGGCCGGCGTCGAACGTCTCGTCGAGGCTGCCGTCCGGGTGCAGGCGGACGATGTGATCCTGCGCGACGCCGCCCATCGACACGAACCCGCCGGCGACCAGGATGCGACCGTCGGGCTGCACGACGACCCTGTTCACGCTCCCCCCGGCCAGCGGAGCGAAGTCCGGGTCGACGACGCCTCCGAAGCTCACCCGGCCGAGGTTCTGGCGGAGCTCATCGCCCAACTGGGTGAAGGAGCCCCCGACCACGATGCTGTCGTCGGGCTGGAAGGCGAGCGCGTTGACGGTTCCAAACGATCTGAGGTGGCGGTCGAGGTGCTTCCGAGGCTGTCGCCGCCGATCCGGACCGCACGGCCCGGTTCGAGCGGGAGGCGCAGGACCTCGCGGCGTTGAACCATCCCTCGATCGCCGGCATCTACGAGGTCGGCCAGGCAAAGGCGGGCGGCACGTCGGTTCACTACCTGGTCATGGAGCTGGTCCGAAGGGGAGACCCTCGCGGAGCGAGCCTCCAACGACGTCCTTTCCACCTTCTTCTTCCGATCGCCGTTCACACACCTTGTTCCCGCACGTTCTTCCCGGCGGTCCGCGGGAGGGCCGATCGGGATCGGTATGGTCAGTCGCAGGGAGGGAGGTGCAGAGGATTCGGCAGAGGCCTCGTTGCTGCGACGTTTCAGCTGAAAGGCCCGAGACTCTTAGGGGTGACCACAGCGCGGAACCCCCCAGCCCGACCGCCCGGCCTGGTGAGTTGCCGAAGCCTCAGATCCCGAGCACGGATCCCGAGGCACGGACCGAGAGCAGCTCGCTTCCTGATCTTCCCGATCTCCAGCGGCTCGGACAGGAGAGCCTCGCGTCGGGCCCCCCCCCCTTCGGCTCGCGCAATCCCCGGTCGAGGTCGCTTCTGTCGCCCAGAAACGCTCGCAAACTGAAACTCTCGCACACTGAGACTCTCCAAACTGAGACTCTCGCAAACTGAGATTCCAGCAGCCGACGAAGCGAGCGCACACCTGCTGCCGCACCGACGAAGGGTTGTTCGTCCTCGTTGCGGGAATGGAATTGCGGCTGTGGCCTGGTCGACCCAGTCGCGCCCGCTTGCGGGCTTGCGGCGCACGAGTGATCGGCTAGCGGGCTCGTGGGATGAGCTCGCCTCGCTTTCGCGGCTCGATGGGGAGTGGTAACCACCACGAGCCCGCTAGCCCTTCGCGCTCAACCGCTCGAGGTTGT
>DATKBT010000117.1:0-10510 GCA_035546295.1 Thermoanaerobaculia bacterium
GCGATGACGGCGTTGTTGGAGAGCGGCAGGCCGCTGACACCGGAAGGCAAGGCGCGGCTCAAGGAGCTGATCGATCGGGCCGAGGAGGAGGGTCGCTGAGATGAAGGACCTGCTGTTGCATCTCCAACCGGGCGCCGACGCAGTCGTCGCGCTCGGCTCCTCGGCCGTGCTGCGCGCGACCCTGCTCCTGGCGGGCGTCGCCGTCCTGGCCTGGCTCGTGCGGGCTCGCAGCGCCCGCACGAGACATGCTCTGTGGAGCGTGACGCTGGCGTCGCTGTTGACGCTGCCGGTCCTCGGCTGGGTCCTGCCGGCGATTCCCGTCGCGGTGCCGTTCGCGCAGGGCGGCGAGGGCTCCGCCGCGCGGCACTTCTCGACGGGGTGGGTCGACGCAGAACCCGCGGTGGCGACCGCGGCCGACCTGTCGCGGTCCGCAGAGCGCAAGGCGGAGCACTCGCACGCGGTCGCCCAGACTGGCGGCGAAGGGGTGCGAGCTCGCTCCAGCGCTGCGGCTGCATCCGCGCCGTCGACGCCGGTGCCCTCGCTGCCGATCTCGGCGATCGTCCTCCTGGTCTGGCTCGGCGGCGCGGCCGCCGGCTGCTTCGGACTGTGGCTCGGGCTGTGGCGCGCGCACCTCGCGGCCCGCCGGGGCTCGCCGGTGGTCGACCCCGCTTGGCGCGAGGCGCTCGTCGAGGCGACCCGGTCGCTCGGAATCGCGCGTCCCGTCGCCCTGCGCACGACCCCGGCCGTCGGCACGCCGATGACGGGAGGCCTGCTGCGGCCGGTCGTGCTGCTGCCGGCGAGCGCCGGCCGGTGGGACGAAGAGCGCCGGCGGCTGGTGCTGCTCCACGAGTTGGTCCACGTCGCACGAGCGGACGCGCTCGGACAGATCGTGAGCCGGCTGGTGGTGGCCCTGTACTGGTTCCATCCGCTGGTCTGGTGGGCGGCGCGCAAGGCGTCGCTCGCCCGCGAGCAGGCGTGCGACGAAGCGGTCCTGGCGCACGGCCAACGTCCATCGACCTACGCTCGACACCTGATCGAGCTCGCCGAGCCGGTCGCGCTTCCGCTCCCCGCGATCTCACGGTCGAGCAGGTCCGACCTGGAGAGGCGGATCGAAGCCGTGCTCGAGCCTAATGCCGGCGGGCGCCGCGGCGTCGCCGTCGCGGCTGCGCTGGGTGGCGCGCTGTGGGCGCTGTCGGTGGCCGCGATCGCTCCGCGAGCGAGCGGCGAGATCAAGCTGCCGGGGGTGGCGCCGTCGACGGCCGCCATGCTCGAACCGACACCCGGGGTGCCGCTGGCGGTCGGCGTGCGCGCGCGCGGCGTCGGCGAGACGGCAGCAGTCCAGGAGCCCGCGCCGGCGGGTCGTGCGAGGACCTGCTGGGTCGACGGCTTCCACGGCGACTTCAGCGGCACCTTCTCGCAGATCAGGGACGACCGGGGCCGAAGCACCTACGAGCGCTTCGGCATCAGCGACGGCGACCTGGTGGTCCAGACCTACCTCGGCGACGTGCGGCTCTGCCTGCGCGCCCACGATCCGGTGGAGCTCGACGAGGACCTGACCCGGATCGAGTCGATCGGCACCGGCGGCTGGGTGGTGATCGCGGCCGAGGACGGCGGCGAGGACGGCGGCGCGGCGCAGCAGCTCGAGCTGTGGGCGGGACCCGGCGGGATCGAGCGCCGGTGGACCGTCGACGGCATCGAGCGCGCCTTCGACGCCGACGCGGAGGCGTGGCGCGACGCGGTGCTGGGCGTGATCGGCCCCCGGTGGCAGATCTCCCAGATCCGCGGGCGGGTCTCGAGCCTGCGCGGTGAGATCTCGTCGATCCGTGGCCGTGAGAGCAGCCTGCGGGGCGAGATCTCGTCGATCCACGGTCGCGTGTCGAGCATGCGCGGTGAGATCTCGTCGGCTCGCGGCCGCGAGAGCGGTCTGCGGGGCGAGATCTCGTCGATCCGCGGCGAAGTGTCGAGCATGCGTGGAGAGATCTCGTCGATCCGCGGCCACGAGAGCAGCCTGCGGGGTGAGATCTCGAGTCTCCGGGGCCGGATCTCGGGCCTGGAGAGCGCCCGGCGCGCCACCCGCGACGAGCAGACCAGGGCGCGACTCGTCGCAGAGATCGGCGAGGTCGAGGAGGCGATCGACGAGGTCGAGCGCCGGATCGACGAGTACGACGCCGATGCGAGGGTCGCCGAGGTCGAGCAGAGCATCGCGGACTTCGACGCCGAGGCGCAGATCCGCGCGATCGAGGAGCGCTCCGGGCAGGACGACGTCGACCAGCGGGTCCGCGAGATCGAGGAGCGGATTGCCGCTTACGACGCCGATTCGCGGATCCGGGAGGTGGAAGAGCGGATCGCGGCGCTCGACGTCGAGGGCGAGGTGGAGCGCCTCGAGCGGCTGATCGACGCCGAGGACGCCGATCGTCTTGTCGCCGAGATCGAAGAGCTGCTGGAGGCAGCGGAGGGGCGTCTCGAGCAGGTGCTGCGCGTCTTCCGGTAGAGCCTCCGCCAGGTGGTTCCCGCCAGGCGGCTTCAGGCGAATGTCGCCGTTGTCGACTTCCCGCCGGCCTGGTCGACCTTTGGGGCGGTGCCCTGGAGTGGCCTCTCGACGCGGGCGCAGTCGCGGGTACTGATCCTCTCGACGAGCTGCGATCGAGTGCGGGCACCATGGCTCGAGAGATGCGTCATTCGGCTCCCGCTAGCTATACATCGTACCGAGTAGGATATACTTTCTACATGACGCGCCGTACGACGATCCAGGTCGACGACGAGCTGTTGCGCCAAGCCCAGAAGGCCCTCGGAACCAAGGGCCTCAAGGAGACTGTGGACCGTGCCTTCGAGGAGGCGATCCGGCGTGATCTCCGCGATCGGCTTGCTCGACGCATCGAGACCGGGACCGGCGTCGACCGGTCTCCCGAGCTTCTCGCCGAGAGCCGCCCGACTCGATGAGCCTCTTCTGCATCGACACCAGCGCCTGGCATCACTCGAGTCGGCCGGAGGTCGCCGGCATCTGGCGCCGTCATCTCGAGCGCGACGAGCTGGCGATCTGTGACCAGGTGAGACTCGAGATCCTCTACTCGGCGCAATCGGCCGGAGACTACGACGCCCTCGGGGAGGAGCTCGCTGGCCTCCGGCCGCTCTCGACCGAGTCATCGGCCTTCGCCCGCGCCCTCGAGGTCCAACGCCGACTTGCGCACAGAGGTGGCCTCCATCACCGCAGCGTCAAGATCGCCGACCTCGTCATCGCGGCGGTCGCTGAGTCCAGTGGCGCGACGATCCTGCACTACGACGCCGACTACGATCGAATCTCGGCGATCACGGGTCAGGCCACGCAGTGGATCGTTGCTCGAGGATCGCTGTGACGGATGTCGCGGAGACCGCAGGACTCACCAGGCGTAAAGCGGCGTGAAGAGCCATGCCTCGACGACGACGAGTACCGAGAGCACTCAAGGCCTGGTCGATTCCATCGCCGAATCGGCAGGCGCTACTCTGCTTTCGTGACGATGGGCAAGCCGGCTGCGGTTGCGCTGATTCTCGGGACGAATCTGTTCGCCTCGTTGGCGAGCGGGTTCACGGAGGGCGCACCCGACCTTCGGCTCGACGGAGAGTTCGAGGTGGCGTCGAGTGGTCACAGCCCCGGCGTCGCCTTCGGAGCGTCGGGCACGTTCACGGTGGTCTGGAGCGAGCGCGCGGCCTACATGCGTCACTTTCGCGAGACCGGCGACCCGGGTGGTGAGCCGATGCTCCTGAGCTCAGATGCGACCGAGTTCACGAATGGGCTTCGACTCGCGGGGAACGCGTCTGGCGACATGGTCGCCGTCTGGTCGGGCAAGGAAGGTGGTACGTCGGCGGGGCCAAGGATTCGCGCCCGCCTTCTGCGCGCCTACGAGGCCCCGGTGGGACAACCGATCCTGATCTCGGCGACACCGGCCTTCGAACAGATGCCGGCGGTAGGCGTGGGCGACGATGGTGGCTTCGTGGTCGTTTGGCGCGAGGAGGATGAGCTCTGGGGAAGAAGCTTCGATGCCAACGGCTCACCGTCCGCCGGAGAGTTCGTGATCACACGTGCCGCTGATCCATCGCACCCAGTCGTCGCTTTGGACGCGGATGGCGGTTTCCTCGTCTCCTGGCGGGTCAAGGACGACGGTCGCCAAGGACGATCGTCGCTGGTCAGCGGCGTCCTGGCGCGTCGGTTCGACCGGAACCACGAGCCGACTGGCCCGGAGATTCGAGTCAGCACTCTCGAGGGGACGACAGGGGTCGGGGCCTCAACCGCGAATGGTCGCGCCGCGTTCAGCGCTGTCTTTTCGACTCGTGATCCAGGGAACCGAGGCGTCTTCATTCGACGGATCTGGACCGACGGTGCACGGCTCGGAGAGCCACTCCGATTCGCGCCGTCCATCGATCCCGACAGCCCCATTCGGCCTGGCGAGATGAGCTCACCAGCCGTTGCCACGACGACGTCGGGGGACTTCGTCGCCGTCTGGATGACGCAGTTCCCGGAGGGCCGGCCGATCGGGATGTTCACCCTCGAGGCGACAACGATCGATCGTGATCTCGAGTCAGTCGGCCGCGGGATGAGGGTCTCCCATGGCCACGACGCCAACCTGTACACCCCCGCTGTGGCGACCAGCGCCGCCGGTTTGGTGGTGCTGGTCTGGGCCGAGCTTCGAGGAGACGAGCTCGGCGCGGTACGCGGTCGGCTCGGGCGACTGGAGAGGTAAGCCTCAGCCTGGCTCGGGGCTCCGGCGAGCGTAATCGCAGGCACGCGCTCTACGAACAACCGAGTCGGCGCGCACGCTTCTCGAGCGCCGTGATTCTCGCCTGAACTGCGCGCACCTGGCCCGCCAGGAAGGGCTTCAATGCCGGCGGAGCGTTGGCGAGGATCCGCCAACTTCCCCCCGGTTTGCCTCGTGGCCGTGGCTTCGAGCGATCCACGAGGGATGGCGAGGCGAGGCTCGCGCGCCCTCGACCTGCTCGAGGCCGTCCCGTCGAGTCACGGGTTCGAACCCCGCCGGCCCGCGGTACGTACGGGATGGTGAGGATCTTCGATCATGTCGGCGACGCCCGCGAGCGATTCCGTCATCCCAGGCCCGGCGGCCGCAGGGAGCGGCTTTCGTGTTCAACGCCTCGATTACGCGCCCGGGCACCGATTGGCTCCTCATGCCCACGACAGGATCGGGATCACCCTGGTCGTCGACGGTCTGCTCCGAGAGGTGGCTCACGGCACCGAGGAGGACGCCTCGGCGCTCAGCGTGGTCGTCAAGCCGGCCGGGACGATGCACGGGAACGAGGTTGGTCCGCGCGGTGCTCGCACGATCCGGGTGGAGATCGTCGACGAGACGCTGCTCCTCGAGGACGCGCACCGTCTCGGCCCGTGGCGCTGGATGCATGCCGGGCCGGGCGTGCAGCCTCTCCTCGCCATCGGCCGGGCGTTGCTCGATCCGGCGAGCGGCGCCGCTCTCGACGAGATGGTGCTCGAGCTGCTCGGAGAGGTCGCCAAGGCGCCCACGCCGCGATCCGGGGACGCTCCCGTGTGGATCCGCCGCGCGCGCGAGGCTCTCGACGACCTCGCTCTTTGCGGCATCGAGGTACGCGACCTCGCCGCGCTGTTGCGGGTCCATCCGGTCTCGCTGACCCGCGCGTTCCGCCGTGCCTACGGGGTTCCCGTCACGACGTACCGGCGCAGGGTGCGCTTGCGCCGTGCGGCCGAGCAGATCGCGGGCACGGATCGCACGATGTGCGCGATCGCCCACGCCGCCGGCTACTCCGATCAGTCGCACATGTGCCGCGAGGTCCAGGCCACGACGGGGTTGACCCCCTCCGGACTCCGCGCGGCGGCCCGAGCGTAGCCCGGCCTGTCCGGTTCGATCCGTTCAAGATGCCGCCCGCTCGGTGCGGCTAACGTCGCGGTCCGAAAGGAGTCCGACATGACCCCGAGGATCGCCCCCATCGCAATGTGCGCCGGCCTGCTGGCGACCGGCCCCGCACTTCCCCAGGCCACGATCGGTGGCGAGTGGCGCGACGACGTCGAGGGCTTCGCCGGCCGCGTGGTCGATGCGGGCCTCGCCCCCGGCATGGCGGTTGCCGTCTCACAGGGCGAGTGGGTCCTCTACACGGCAGGCTTCGGGGTCGCCGACGCAACCTCGGGCCGACGGGCGAGCGCGGACAGTGCCTTCTACGTCGCCTCGAGCACCAAGGCGCTCACCGCGACCGCGATCGTCCTCATGGCGGCGCGGGGCGAGATCGACCTCGGCGGCCCGATCACCCGCTACCTGCCGGGTCTCGAGCTGCGGGCGCCGCTCGACGCGGACGCGATCACGATCGAGCAGCTCCTGACGATGACCGACGGCATCGAACAGGCGGGTCCCGTCGTCGTCCGGACGGCGTACACCGGAGAGTTCACACCCGAGATCCTCGTCGAGCTGCTCGGCAACTACGGCCCCTCGAAGACCGGCACCGCATTCGCCTACCGCAACCTGCCGTACAACATCCTCGGGCTCGCTCTCGATCCGCACGACGGTCACGGCTGGAAGGAGGTGGTGCGGCGCGAGGTGCTAGAGCCCCTCGGCATGGAGTCGACCAGCGCCCGGCTGTCGGCGCTCGACGGCGAGCGCGTCGCGCTGCCCCACGGCCTCGTTCCCGGCGAGGGCTGGCAGCGGATCCCCCTCGCCAAGGCCGACGCGAACCTCCACGCCGCCGGTGGCCACTTCACGACGGCGCGCGATCTCGTCCGCTTCGTGGCCGCCCACGCGAGCCACGGCCGGGTCGAGGGCGAGAGCGTCTTCCCGGCCGCGCCGATCGCGTCGATGCACGAGCCGCGGGTCGAGCAGGATCGCGACTTCGGTCCCTTCGAGCGGAATGCCTGGGGCTACGGCTGGGACGTGGCGGCATGGCAGGGGCGGACGATCGTCCAGCGCTTCGGGGCGTTCTCGGGCTACCGTTCCCACATGTCCTTCGAGCCCGCCACGGGCATCGGCGTCGTCGTGCTGACCAACGGCGGCGGGATCGCGTCGCCCGCGGCCGACCTGGTGGCGACGTACGTCTACGATCGGCTGGCGAACCGAGCGGACTCGGAGCCCGAGTACGATCGGCGGCTGGCCGAGCTGCTGGCGGAACGGAAGGAACACGAGGCGAGGATGGCCGCGCACCTCGCCGAGCGCGCCACCCGCCTCGCGCCGCTGTCTCATCCTCTCGAGCACTTCGCCGGGACCTACGAGAGCCCGCGCACGGGCCGGATCGTGTGGCAGGTGATCGCGGGAGGCCTCGAGGCGAGGGCGGGAATCGCCGGCAGTCGGGCCGAGGTCTACGACGCGGCGAGCGACGCGCTGAGGATCGAGATCGGGGGCGGCGTCGTCGCCGACTTCGAGTTTCCGGAGGGCGGCGGCCCGGCGACCGCGGTGGTGATCGAAGGCGAGCGCTACGAGCGGATCGCGCGATAGCGGACGAGGCGCGTCTCGAGTTCTGGACCGTCGGTCGGCGGACACCGCGATCAGTCTGCTCGACAAGGGTCAGATCTGGCCCCGCGCGCGGAGCTTGGCGATCAGCGGATGTTCACCGACGTCCCGACGGAGCGTCTCGACCTCCTGCTCGCGGCGTTAGAGGTCCTTGTCGATGTCCGCCACGTGATCCCAGTAGTACGCGAGGGCCGAGTGGATCTGGCCCAGGGTCAGATGCGGGAGCTGGAAGACAAGCTCCTCGGGGCTCCAGCCATGAGCCCTGACATTGGCCACGATCTCGACGACCTTCGTGTTCGCGCTCGGGATCCAGGCGATTCCAGCCTCGCCGAGAGCGATGTGCTCGTAGGAAGTTCGCGTCGCAGGAGCCATCACGGTCACCCTCCTGTGATCTTGTCCCGGCTCGCGCTGCCGCCGGCCTTCAGGGTCTTCGGTACGCCTCGCTCCGATGGGCGACCAGCACGATGAAGACTGTGAGCACCTTGTCCTCGATGGAGTACAGGATCCGGTAGGGACCCTGCCGAAGCCGGTAGCGCTCCTGGCCGGTCAGCTTCTGGGCGGCCGGGGGGCGCGGATCGGCGGCGAGAAAACCGATCCGTTCGAGGATGCGTCGGCGGTCCGCCTTGCGGGGAATGGCCTCGATCTCTCGAACCGCCGAGCGCTTGATCCGGACCTCATACCTTGCCACGACGCTTGAGGTCGCGAACGACCTCCTCGTAGGCGAGGTCCGGCTCTCGCTCGCGCACCTCGAAGGCCTCGAGGTCGTCCGCGTCCTCGGCCAGGCTCGCGCGAAGCGCTTCGTTGACCAGGTCGGAGATCGTCCGATCGGTTTCCGCGGACTTGATGCGAAGTGCCCGGTGCACGGATGGGTCCAGGTAGACGGTCGCCCTCTTCTGCGGCTCGGCCATGGCGCCATTTTAGCGTCGAGACGTCGAGACGTCGAGACGTCCAGACGTCCTCTTCTCGGGTTGCTCGCCGCAGGTCTCGTACTGGCCGAGGACTCGGTCGGTATGGCGCCCAGTCAACGCTGCGCCGGCTTGGCGAATGGCTGTCCCGCTCAGTCCATCTGGTTCGCGCCGAACAGCAGGGTCACGAAGCCGATCTCCTCCGGCGGCGAGAACACGTAGACGTGGTCACCCGCCAGCAGTCGCGTCGCGCCGCGCGGGCCGACCAGCTCATCGCCGCGCAGGATGAGCATGACCACCACCTTGTCGGGCAGCGGCAGCTCCGCGAGGGCGACGCCGCACACCGGCAGCGCCGGTTGGACGGTGAACGACAGGATCTCTCCGGCGAGCGGACGCAGCGCGCTCACCTCGAGCACCGCCGGTGGCGGGGGCGGCTGTTTCGAGATCAGGCCGAGCTTGCGGCTGGCCCAGATGACCGTGCTGCCCGGGACCAGCCCGCTGATCACGACGACGAAGAAGACGAGGTGGAACAGGCGGTCGCTGCCGCCGACACCGGCGAGCACCGGCACCGTGGCGAGGATGATCGGTACCGCGCCGCGCAGGCCCACCCAAGCCAGGTAGAGCACCTCGGAAGCGGCGAAGCCGAACGGCAGCAGGCACAGAGTCACCACCAGCGGCCGCGCCACCAGGACGAGCATCAGCGCGAGCAGGATGCCGATCCCCGCGACCTCCACCAGCCGGCTGGGAAACACCAGTAGGCCGAGGACGAGGAACATCGTGACCTGCGACAGCCAGGCGATCGAGTCGTGGAAGCGGAGCAGGCCGCCGCGGTAGGGGAGAGGGCCGCTGCCGAGCACCGCCCCGGCGAGGTAGACGGCCAGGAACCCGCTGCCCAGCAGCAGCGTCGGCAGGCCGAACGCCAGGAAGGCGAGCGCCAGCGTGATCACCGCGTAGAGGCCGCCGGCGGGAAGCCGGACACGGCCCAGCAGCCATCGCCCGCCGTAGCCGATGCCGATCCCTCCGGCGGCGCCGACAGCGAGCTGCAGGGGGATGTCGACGAGCAGCCGGAAGCCGGGCGGCTGCCCGCTGGCGATCACCTCGGTCATCGTCGCGGTGAGGATGACGGCCATCGCATCGTTGAGGCCGGATTCGAGCTCCAGCGTCTGGCCGACGCGCTGGCGAAGCCGGAGACCGCCGCCGCGCAGCACCGAGAACACCGCGGCCGCGTCCGTCGAAGAGACGACGGCGCCGAGCAGCAGGGCGCCGGCCCAGCTGAAGTCGAGCGTCCACGCGCCGAGCGCGACCAGCGCAGCGGTGCCGGCGACTCCCACCGTCGCCAGCACGGTCGCCGGAGCCGCCGCCTGTCGCATCGCCGACAGGCGGCTGTTGAGGCCGCCGTCGAAGAGGATCAGGGCGAGCGCGATGGTGCCCAGGCGGAAGCTCAGGTGGTAGTCGTCGAACTCGATGCCGCCGATCCCCTCCGAGCCCGCCACGATCCCGAGCGCGATGAAGACCAGGAAGAGCGGGATCCCCGAGCGTGCGGTCAGGCGGCTCGAGAGCGCGCTCGCCACGATCAGGACGGCCGCGATCGCGAGCAGCCAGGCGGTCGCGGTCGGCTCGACGGGCGGCGAGAGGGGCTCCAGCGGCGACATGGGAAGACGATCGTATGTGCTCCTAACGCCGCCGATCGGCACGGGAGCCGGCGAAAGGAGAGATGACGTGCCCCGACGACGCCACACGAGACCAGGCCGCGCGCTGTTTCGCTACGCCGAATCGCGGACCTGATCCACCTCCCGGCGGGGACGGAGCCTCTACGCCCTGCCGCGAGAGAGATCCGAGCGCTGCCATCAGATCCCCGGCTCGCGCCGCACCCGGGTGGCGGCGGGGCCATCCGCGACTGGCTCCCGGCCCACCGACGGGCTGCGCTCGGCCATCGGGGAAGGCCTGGCGGATGTGGCGGAAGGTCGCGTCGTCGAGTACGAGGAGCTCTGGAATGACCCGGGCCCTTCGCTACGTCGCTAGCGGGCTCGTGGTTGTCACCACTCCCCAACGAGCCGCGACAGCGAGGCGAGCTCATACCACGAGCCCGCTAGCCGATCACTCATGCGCCGCAAGCCCGCAAGCGGGCGCGGCTGGGTCGACCAGGCCACCAGCCGT
>DATKBT010000118.1:0-11352 GCA_035546295.1 Thermoanaerobaculia bacterium
CGCCTGGTTCGGCTCGTTGAGCACGCGGTAGTGCTTGGCGCGCTCGAGCGCGCCGGTGACCGCCTCGTGCGGGATCTTCTTGAGCTCCATCGTCGCCTCCCTCCACCGGATGTCGCCGGCCGCACCAAATGTCGCTGGCCAGCCGAGCCGGTCGATCTCGATCTCGGATGTCGTCGAACTCTACCTCCCACCCTGCCGCGGTGCGTCTCCTCGCGGCGATCTTGCCTCGCCGTCGGGCGAACCCCCACGGAGCCCGGGGCGCGACGACCTCCTTTCGCGCGCTCTCAGCCCCCCGAGAAGACCCGGAACAGCCGCGTCACTGGGTCGTAGAAGCGCGACGCCACCCGCTCCTTGAGCGGGATGATCGCGTTGTCGGTGATCGTGATGTGCTCGGGGCAGACACGCGTGCAGCACTTGGTGATGTTGCAGTAGCCGATTCCCTGGTCATTCCTGACCCCCGACGTGCGATCCTCGACGTCGAGCGGGTGCATCTCCAGCGCCGCGGTGTACACGAAGAAGCGCGGGCCTGCGAACTCGGCGTGCTTGTGGTGGTCGCGCAGGACGTGGCAGACGTCCTGGCACAGGTAGCACTCGATGCACTTGCGGAACTCCTGCACGCGCTCGACGTCCTGCTGGTGGATCGTCCAGGTGCCGTCGGCGTTGTCGGGCTCGCGCGGGCGGAACGGCTTGATGCCGCGCTTGACCTCGAAGTTCCAGGAGACGTCGGTGACCAGGTCGCGGATCACGGGGAAGGCCCGCATCGGCTCGATCGTCACCGGCCTGTCCTCGGGGAGATCGCTCATCCGCGTCATGCACATGAGCTTCGGGCTGCCGTTGACCTCGGCCGAGCAGGAGCCGCACTTGCCCGCCTTGCAGTTCCAGCGCACGGCGAGATCGCCCGCCGATTCGGCCTGGATCTGGTGCACGGCGTCGAGCACCACCATCCCCTCGGTGACGTCGGTCTGGTAGTCGCGGTAGCCCCCGTCACCGGTGGGGCCTTCCTGGCGCCAGATCTTGAAGCGGCGAATCGCCATCAGCCCATCTCCTCGACCAGCCGGCGGAGCTCTTCGCTCATCTCGACCAGCGGCATTCGCTCGACCTCCATCCCGCCGTCGCCGCCCTTGCGCACCGCGATGTTGACCTTCCCGTCCTCCTCGCTCTTGGCGGGATAGTCGTCGCGGAAATGGCCGCCCCGGCTCTCCTTGCGGTCGAGCGCCGAGCGCGCGATCGCCTCGGAGACGGTCAGCAGGTTGTGCAGGTCGAGCGCGGTGTGCCAGCCCGGGTTGTACTCGCGATTGCCCGGAGCGTGCGCGTTCGCGGCGCGCTGGCGCAGCTCGCGGATGCGCTCGATCGCCGCCTGCATCTCGGCCTCGACACGGACGATGCCGACGTTGCCCTGCATCAGGTCCTGGAGCTCGTACTGGATCGTGTAGGGGTTCTCGCCCGCGGGATCACTGTCGAGCGGTCTGAGCGCCGCGCCGATCGTGGCCTCGACCTGCGAGGAGTCGAGCGAGACCGCGGCGTTCTCCTTCGCGAAGGCGGCAGCGTACTCGCCGGCGCGCTTGCCGAAGACCAGCAGGTCCGAGAGCGAGTTGCCGCCGAGCCGGTTCGCGCCGTGCAGCCCGGCCGCGCACTCCCCCGCCGCGAACAGCCCGGGGACCGACGACATCTGGCTCTCGGCGTCGACCCGGATGCCGCCCATGATGTAGTGGGTGGTCGGCCCGACCTCCATCGCCTCCTGAGTGATGTCGATCCCGGCCAGCTCCTTGAACTGGTGGTACATGCTGGGGAGCTTCTTCTTGATGTGCTCCTCGGACTTCGGGATCTTCTCCTTGATCCAGGCGATGTCGAGGAAGACGCCCCCGTGCGGCGAGCCCTTCCCCTCCTTGATCTGGGTGACGATGCAGCGCGCCACGTGATCGCGGGTCAAGAGCTCGGGCGGGCGCCGCGCGTCGCGGTCACCGAGCACGTAGCGCCAGCCCTCCTCGGGAGTGTCGGCGGTCTGGTCCTTGTAGAGCTCGGGGATGTCGTCGAACATGAAACGACGCCCCTCGCTGTTCTTGAGCACCCCGCCCTCCCCACGCACGCCTTCGGTGACCAGGATCCCGCGCACGCTCGGCGGCCAGACCATGCCGGTCGGGTGGAACTGGACGAACTCCATGTCGATCAGCTCGGCGCCGGCGTCGTAGGCGAGGGTGTGCCCGTCGCCCGTGTACTCCCAGGAGTTCGAGGTGATCTTGAACGCGCGCCCGATGCCGCCGGTGGCGAGCACCACCGCCCTGGCGAGGAAAGTGCGAAACCGCCCCTTCTCCCGGTCGTAGCCCACCGCCCCGGCGACGCGGCCCGCGTCGAGCAGGACGCGCGTCACAGTGTTCTCCATGTGGAAGGTGATGCCCCGATGGATGCCGTGGTCCTGGAGCGTGCGAATCATCTCGAGACCGGTGCGGTCGCCGACGTGCGCCAGGCGCGGGTAGCGATGCCCGCCGAAGTTGCGCTGCAGGATGCGCCCGTCGTCGGTGCGGTCGAACAGCGCGCCCCAAGCCTCGAGCTCCTTGACCCGCGCCGGCGCCTCCTTGGCGTGGATCTCGGCCATCCTCGGGTTGTTGAGATACGCGCCGCCGCGCAGCGTGTCGGTGACGTGGACTCGCCAGTCGTCGCGCTCGTCGACGTTGCCGATCGCGGCCGCCACCCCGCCCTCGGCCATCACCGTGTGCGCCTTGCCGAGCAGCGACTTGCACACCACCCCGACCGAGGCGCCGCCGGCCGAGGCCTCGATCGCGGCGCGCAGGCCGGCGCCCCCGGCGCCGATCACCAGGACGTCGTACTCGTGATGTGCGGTGTCCACCTACACGAGCCTCAGGTCGGTCCAGACGCCCATCGAGCAGAGCCGCACGTAGAGGTCCGAGAACGCCACCCACACCAGGCTCAGCCACGCCCACAGCATGTGCTTGCGGTTGAACGCCGAGACGCAGCGCCAGCACTGGAAGCGCATCGGCTTCTTCGAGAACTGGTCGACGAAGCCGCCGACCAGGTGGCGCAGCGAGTGGCAGCCGAAGGTGTACCCGCCGAGCAGCACGACGTTGAGCGTCAGCACCAGCGATCCGACTCCGATCCCGAAGCTCGCCTCACCTGTCCCCGGATCGGTGAAGAAGAAACCTTTGAAAGCGTCGTACGCTAGGATGACAATGAAAACGAGGGCCAGATACAGAAAGTATCGATGGACGTTCTGGAGGATCAGCGGCAGCTTCTGCTCTCCGCGGTATCCCTTGCGCGGCTCGCCCACCGCGCACGCCGGCGGATCGGCCCAGAACGACTTGTAGTAGGCGCCCCGGTAGTAGTAGCAGGTGACCCGGAAGCCGCCCGGCGCCCACAGGATGAGAAAAGCCGGCGAGAACGGCAGCCAGCCCGGCCACCACCCGGGCCGTGGTCCCAACCAGGCGTGGTCGGAGGCACCGAACAGCTCGGGAGAGTACATCGGCGAGAGATACGGACCGAAGGTGTAGTGCACCCCCTGAAACGCCGCCCACGTCGAATACACAACGAAGGCCGAGAGTCCAGCGAAGACGACGGCCGGCTGCAGCCACCAAGTGTCGGGCCGCTGGGTCTCGCCGAACGAGCGGCGTTTGAGCGTGGCCTCGAGTGCCATTCGGATCCTCCTGGGAGGCGGGCTGGTTGGTCGTCGGCGGGGACGGGGCGGGTCCGGAGCTCTCGGCGGGGCGCGTCGGGAAGCCCATTCCACCCCATGGCTTCGAGGGGTGTCAAGCGAACGGACCGTGACCGCGCGGGCGGCTCGGAGAAGCCGCTCGGTCGCTTGCGAGGACAGCTCGCATGGTGGCTGCTCGGCGTCTGCCTGATCGGGCTTTCGTGGGCGCCGGGAGAGCTCGCGGCGCAGCCGGTCGCGGGCCCCGAGATCCGCGGCGCGGTCCGCGCCCCCGGTGGCGAGCCGGCGGCGGGAGCGCGCCTCGAGCTGCGCCCCTGGGCGCCGAGCCACCAGCGCCGCCTCGCCGAGCTCGGGCGCGCCTCGATCGAGCCCGTCGCTTCCGTGCTCGCCGACGCTCGGGGTCGGTTCGCGATCCGCGCGCCGGACGTCGGCGCCTGGCAGCTGGTCGCGATCCCCGAGGACGGACCCGAGATCGCGCTGCGCTTCCTGCCGCTGATCGAGGACCAGGAGGCCGGGACGATCGAGCTGCGCGAGGCGCGAACGCTCCAGGTGGTCGTGCGCGGGGCGGACGGCACGGCGATCGAGGGAGCGCTGGTGGTGGCCGACGCCCAGCGCCCGCGCGTACGCGGCGGCGACCGCTTCCCGCCCTGGCCGCAGCGCCAGACGTCGCGCACCGATGCGCAGGGGCGCGCGGTCCTCGCCGTGGCAAGCGGGCTCGATCAAACGGTCCACGCCGTCGCCGAGGGATTCCTGCTCCACTCCGAGCGGACCGGCGCGAGCCGGCTCGAGGTGACGCTCGAAGCGGCCCCCGCGGCCGTGCTCGAGGTGCGCGACGCGTCGGGCCGGCCGGCGGTCGGAGCGGTGGTGCACGAGGGCGAAGAGCTGATCCCACGCGGGGTCACCGACGAGCGAGGACGCGCGAGCGTGCCGGCGAGCGCGGAGCCTAGGGAGATCCAGGTGGAATCGGCGGATCTCGGGTCCGCGCGAGTCGAGCCCCCGGCGGCGGCGGTCGTCGCGGCGGCCGAGACTCCTCCGGTGGTGGCGGCGACGCTCAAGCCCGCGGTGACCGTCCACGGCGCCGTGGTCGACCGCAGCACGGGCGACCCGATCGGCGGCGCGCTGGTGTGGTCGGCGCGGCGAGCCGAGGACGTGGTGGAGACGAGCCCGGAAGGGCGGTTCGCGCTGACCACGTGGAGCGATGCCAACGGCGTGCCACTCATGGCAGGCGCAGCCAGGTACTCGACCGGCTGGATCCGAATCCGGACGGCAGAGCTCGGTGTCACCGAACCGACGATCGCCCTCGAGCCCGCCGGCGTGATCTCGGGCACGGTGATGGATCCCGAAGGCGAGCCGATCCCGGGCGTCGAGCTGGTGACCGGCGCCCGCGAGTCCGGGTCCAATACGAACACGGTGGGGACGCTCTCGCGCGAGGACGGCTCCTACCGGCTGACCGGCCTCCGCCACGGCCAGGAGCTCGACCTCCGGGCGAAGCACTCGGAGTACGCGCTGCTCTGGGTCGACCTTCCGGTGCTCTCCCGCGAGCGACCGACTGCGATTCTCGACCTCCAGCTCGATCCCGGCCTGGTCGCCCGCGGCGTGGTGGTCGACGAAGGCGAGAGACCCGTCGAGGGCGCGCGCGCCTTCCTGTGGCCGAGGCCTCTCAACGACCTGCCTCCCTGGCGGCTGCAGACCTGGCGGCGCTTCGAGACGGCGAGCGCGACGAGCGACGCGGAGGGGCGTTTTCGCTTCACGCAGGTGCCGGACGGCGTCTACGACCTCGAGCTGAAGCGGGAGGGCTACGCCACGGCCGAGGTGCCCGGCATCCCGATCGGCAGCATCCCGATCAGCAGTGACGACGCGCCGACCGGCGACGGTCCGGTCGAGATCGGGCGCGGACCGGTGGCGATCACCGTGCGCGCCGAGGGCTACGCGGCGAGGACCCTCGAGCTGGTGCTCGCGGGCCGGCTCGTGCAAGAGGTGCGGCTCGATCGCGGCGGGACGCTGCGCGTGATCGTGCCGGGCCTCGACTTCAACGCGCGGGGGTGGCCTCCGCCTACGCGGCCTCCGGACGCCCCGAAGCTCCGGCCGGCAGCGCGACGCTCACCGGCGAGGTCACCACCCTCCCCAACCTCCCGGCGGGCGCCGTGCGCGTTCGCGTCCAGACCGGCGACGGGCCGCGTCTTCGAGGCCGTCGCAACCGTCATCCTCGGCGAGACGGTCGAGGCGATCGCGTCCGAGGTGGTGCCCTGAGACTCGGGATGGGGCCGCCGCGTCACGGTCACGGCTCCGCGTCGTGCCGCGCGAGCGGGGCGCGCTCTAACCACCCGCTCACCCGCACTGATCTTCCCGCGGGCGCAACCGCGTAGCATCTCCCCCATGACCCCCGACTCCATGGCCCCCGACCACACTCTCGACGGCCACCGCTACATGAGCCTCGCCACGTTCCGCAAGAACGGCGCGAAGGTCGCGACGCCGGTGTGGTTCGCCGAGGATGGCGGCAAGCTCTACGTGTTCACGGCGGGCGGCTCGGGGAAGGTCAAGCGGCTGCGCAACAGCCCGATCGCCGAGGTGGCGCCGTGCTCGGTGCGCGGCGAGCTGCGTGGGGACTGGATCCCCGCTCAGGCGATCCTGGTCGACGACCCCGCGACCGAGGCGCGCGCCTACCGCGCGCTGCGCCACAAGTACGGCTGGCAGATGTGGCTCACCGACCTCGGGTCGAGGATCACGGGCAAGATCGACCAGCGCGCCGTGATCGAGGTCACGTTGTCGTGACGGCGAACGTCATGTCGTCATGAGCGACCGCCCCTCCACCGATCTCCACTCCGCAACGCCCCGCCCACCGACCCTCGGCCCCATGACCCCCACGACCACCCCCCGCTCCTCGACTCGCCTCGCGCTGCTTGCAGGCGCGATCGCGGTGACCCTCGGGCTCTGGCTGCTGCTCGACGCCTTCGGCGTGCCGGTGCCGTCGTTCGGGCGCTACTGGCCGATCTTCCTGATCGTCGGCGGCCTCGCCTCGCTGGTCGACTTCCTGTGGCTGGGCGGGCCGCCGCGCTCGGCGGGCCAGGCGATGCTCGGCATCGGCCTCGGCCTGCTCCTGTTCTCGATCACCCTGGGGTGGACCCGCCTGCTCACCTTCTGGGATTGGTTCCCCGGTGTCCCGCTGATCCTCGGGCTCGCCATCCTCACGACCTGGCTCGCCGGCGGCCGACGACGTGGGGAGCTGTTGCTGGTCGGCATCGTCTTCTGCGTCCTCGGGCTGCTCGGTTTCGTCGCCGCCTACCCCGTGATTCGCAACATCCTGCCCTCGGCGCAGCTCCTCTGGGCGCTGGCGCTGCTCGCCGGGGGCGGAATCGCGCTGTGGCGGATCCTGTCCGCCCGCCGATCCCGCTGACCCAGCACCGTGCCGGCGCGCTCACGGGAACGCGGAGCTAGGGAACAGGGAACCGTGAGCGATACGCGACGCTTCTACGACGACCTCGCCGACGACTACGACCTCATCTACGCCGACTGGGAGGCGTCGGTGCGCGGTCAGGGCAAGCTGATCGAGAGCTGGCTCGGCTCGGACGGGAGTGGACCGCTGCGCATCCTCGACGTGGCCTGCGGGATGGGGACCCAGGCGATCGGGCTCGCGTTGTGCGGTCACCAGGTCGTCGGACGCGACCTCAGCCCGGCCCTGATCGAGCGAGCGCGCGCGGCGGCGGCGCGCTTCGGGGCCGTGCTCGACCTCGAGGTCGGCGACATGCGCGAGCTCGAGCTCGAGGAGGCGTGCGACGCCGCCTCTTTCGACGCCGTGATCGCCATCGACAATGCCCTGCCCCATCTCGAGACCGATGCCGACCTCGAGCGCGCGCTCGGAGCGGCCCGAGCGGCGCTGCGCCCGGGAGGGCGATACTTCGCCACGATCCGCGACTACGACCGACTGATCGAGGAGCGCCCGGCATTCGATCCGCCGCGAGCGCTCGGAAGCGGCCAGGATCGGCGAGTGGTGCTCCAGGTGTGGGACTGGGACGGCGACGGCCGCGGCTACACGCTCGACCTGCTGATCCTGCGCCGGACGACAGCGGGCGAATGGTCCGTGCGCTCGCGCACCGGGCGCTACCGGACCCTCCTGCGAGCCGAGCTCGAGAGCGTGGCGGAGCGTGCGGGGCTGGTGGCGAGCCGCTGGATCGAGCCGGCGGAGTCGGGCTTCTACCAGCCGCTGTTCGAGGCGCGGCGGCCGCTGCGCTGATCACGACCGGCGCCCGGGCCCGCGCCGCGGGTGCGGCCGCCGGTCGTGGGCTGCGGGCTACGCGGTGCGCCACCTTTCTTTGCACCGGCGAAGTCGAGCGATCACTCCAGCCCCAGCACCAGCGTCAGACCCGATTCGATCCTGCTCAGCACCGGCCGCGACACCGAGCCGACCAGCTCGCGAAAGCCGGCTCGTGGCAGAGGCGCGAGCTGCGAGACGTTCGCGACGGAGGCCCTCTTCAGCCCGGATTCGCGCTGCGACAGCCGGACGTTGCCCGGAGCCCCGCTCCGCTCGAGCGCGGTGGTCAGCGGCACCGCCAGAATCCAGCCGACGCGGCTGCGATTCAGGAAGTCGGCCTGGACCACGACGACGGGACGCCGCTTGTCGGCGACCGCCCACCAGATCTCGCCGCGTCGAGGCTCGGGCGCAGCTACCACTCGTCTTCCCCCATCTCGCGACCCCAGACCTCCGCCACGTAATCCTTGATCGCGTCATCGGTCGGATCGTCGTGCTTCTCGAGGTAGCGGTTCATCTGCTCGGTGAGAGCGCCATCACGCAGCTCCCGGAGGAACCGCTCGACGGCCCGCTGATAGAAGCCGGAGCGGCTGAGCCCCATCTCGCGAGCACGACGGTCGGCCTCCAGGAAGAGATCGTCGTCGATCGTCACCGTTGCTCGCATACCGAGAAGCATACCAAGGCGAGTCGGATCGCGCATCGAACCGGTCGGGATCGCTTTGAAGATCAAGTGCAAGTGCGGCAGCTCGTTCGCGGTCCCGCCCGTGGTCTCGTCCGCACCGGAGCCTAGGGTCACCTGCCCCCAGTGCCAGACCCGCTCCGGTCACCGACCGCACCCAAGTCACCGTCGCTCTCGAGGCCCGCCACGCGACTGCGAAGCGGAGCATTCGCCGAGCCTCCGCGCGCCTGGATCGATCTCGCCTCCTCCCCGCCCTCGAACGCCTCCCTACGGATTGGTGCAGACTTTCCCCATGCCACGCGCCACGACGGCGGCCATTCAGCCGATCGCCACCCTCAAGGAGGGCCCGCTCCACGCCGCGCTCAAGGCCTGGTACCGGCGCGAAGGCGACCGCACCGAGGTCCCCGTGGACGGTCGCCAGATCGACATCGTCCGAGGGAACCTCCTCATCGAGATCCAGACCCGGAGCCTCGCGTCGCTCCGCAAGAAGCTCGAGCGACTCCTCGAAGACGACCATCTCGTCCGGCTCGTACTCCCCGTGGCGCGCGAGAGATGGATCCTGCGCGTCGATCGCGACGATCAGCGCCTGCTGAGCCGCCGAAGGTCGCCGAAGCGGGGCCGGCTCGAGCACGCCTTCGAGGAGCTCGTCAGCCTGCCGAGGCTCCTCGCTCATCCGCGCTTCTCGCTCGAGATCCTGCTCACGCGCGAAGAGGAGGTGCGCAGGCACGAGCCGGGGCGCGCGTGGCGGAGAAGAGGCTGGGTGGTCGTCGAGCGCCGGCTCGTCGACGTCCTGGAGCGCCACCTCTTCGATGGCGCCCGCGACCTCGAGCGCCTGCTTCCGCGGGATCTCCCCGCTCCCTTCACGACGGCCGATCTCGCCGAGCGCCTGGACGTCTCGCGAGACGTCGCGCAGAAGATGGCCTATTGCCTCCGCAGGACAGGTCTCCTCTGCGACGAGGGGAAGCGAGGGAACTCGCGGCTCTATCGCGTCACGCTGTGCCGGGCACCTGCCGGATGAACGGCGGAGCTCGGCGAAAAGGGATGGTTCGTCCGCTGGCGAGCATCTTCGACGGCCTCGGCGTGCCAGCGAGGTTCACTCGAAGCCACTGAAGAGGCGGGCTCGCACTTCAGACCATGGGATCGTCTCGGCCGTGCCGGCTTCGAGCTGGCGTACGCGCCTCTCGATCACGACCGCTTTGAACAGCATACAGCTCCCGCGCCGCTCGCCGGCTGCAGCGGCCTGTTCGGCAGCGCCAACTCAGTCGCAGTGAAAATAAAACCGATTTCCGTCGATGTCTTCAACGGTGAACTGACGCAAGCCCCAAGGCTTGCGCTCGAGAGGCTCAACGATCTTAGCGCCCAGCAAGGACAGTTCCTGGTAAGCGGCGTCTATATCCGCCGCAAAGACCCAGTGCACGGCAGGTTCGAACGGTCGATTTCTTCTTCGAAAGAAGATGGCGACGTCGTCTCGCGAAACGGCACCGATATCTCCTCCCGTGTAGAGCCACTCGATCTGAAAACCGAGTGCGTCGCGGTAATGTTGCTGAGCCCGTTCCACGTCCTCGACTGGAAGTTCCGGCGTGGGATGAGCGAACGTCGTCCGTACTCGTTCTTCGTTCACGGCAACCTCCCGTGTGTCCTGCGCCCCATAACGCCTTGCGGGTGAGCGGCTGAAACAGCGCCGCGAGCGCAGCGAGCAAGCTGTTTCAGTCCGCTCGACCCGCCTGGTTGGGCGGCTGCTACAACTCTGACCGATCCCCACGACTGGTGTGCCAGAAGGCGAGCGCCTCGACACTGTCGGTATGAACACGGTAGTACAGATGGTAACCGACCCTCCGGAGAAGAACTCTCCGAACTCCCGCCAGTTCTGTATTGGTGGCAACAGGCGCCGCCTCGGGGAACTGAGTGATTAGCTCGAAGGCCCGCCTGAGATCGGTTCGGAACAGGTTCGGAGCTGCCGGCCTGTTCTCAAGCCACCAGTCGCTCGCCTCGCGGATCTCCGCCGCCGCGGCAAGCGTTACGACTAGGCGCAAGGCACTACGCCTGAAGCTCTGAAAGCAGCTCCCAGCCGTCCACTACCTCACCGCGAGATGCCTGATCGATGGACAGCTGCAGCTCTTCGACCTCTTCAGACGACAGCGTGAAGCTGGCCTCCCCCTCAGGCACGAGGACCGCCACAGTGCTGCCCTCTTCAACGGTGCCCGCAGGAACCTCAATCCGCCCGTCGACTACCTTCCCGGTCAGAACCTTCATGAGGGGATTCTACTTCTCCGCTCCCCTTGCCGCCCAACGCCTCAGCTACTCACCCGCGAGCGGCCATGACAATCCTCGCAAAGGGCCTCAGCCCGCTTGTGCCGCTCGTCGGCTGCAGCAGCGTGTTAGGCGGACTCCTGTGCTTCGAACTTCCGACCGGATCATATTGTCAATCACTCGGCGTCGGCGCGCGCATCTTGAGCCGGCAGAGTCCCAGGGCATCACGCCTCGCGGCCTCGTCGGCGTCGCGCGAGAAGAGCACCCGGAAGCACTCCTCCAGCTCGCCGCGAGACAGCACCCCCAAGGAGAAGACCGAGGTCTCTGTCCGGTTCTCCAGCGCCATCCACGTTCCCGGTGGAATGAAGACCGTTCCACCCGGCCCCACCGTGTACTCCTCGCCGTCGAGTATGGCCGTGAGCTCTCCCTGCAGGACGTACACCACCTCTTCGTCGATCTCGTGGAGGTGCATCGGTGACACATGGCCAGGCGGGATGACTCCCACGGCGACAGTCA
>DATKBT010000119.1:0-7527 GCA_035546295.1 Thermoanaerobaculia bacterium
CGCGACCGAGCCGCCGGCCGGCGTCGCGCCGTCGGCGAGGCTCGAGGGCCGCGCGATCAGCAGCGGCGCGGCGCCCTCGGCGACCACGGAGAACGCGCCGTTCCGCTCGAGGACGAACAGGTCGAGAAGGGTCGAGGCGAGCCGCGAGGCGCGCTCGAGCCAGACGCCGCCGCCTCCCTGCGCGCGGTCGAGAGCCAGCAGGCCTTCGGCGAGGCAGGCGTAGTCCTCGAGCAGCGCCTCGCCGCCCGCCACGCCCTCGAGCGAAGCGCGCCACAGCCGTCCGTCGGGACGCCGGTGCCGACTCCAGAGCCGCACCGCCGTCCGCTCGGCCACGTCGATGAGCCGCCGCTCGCCGAACGCGGCCCCCGCCTCGGCCAGCGCGGTGATCATCGTGCCGTTCCACGCCGTGACCAGCTTCTCGTCGCGCAACGGCGGCGGGCGGCGAGCCCGATGCTCGAGCAGGCGGACCCGCAACCGGTCGACGCGCTCGAGCAGCGCCACGGACGCAGCCCCCTCGGCCTCCGCGCCGGAGGAGCCGGACCGAACGAGCACGTTGCGCCCCTCGAGATGGCCCTCTTCGGTGACGCCGAACAGAGAGATCGCGAGCTCGGCGTCGTCGCCGGCCGCCTCGATCAGCTCCGCGCGCGTCCAGGTGAAGAAGGCGCCCTCGACCAGCTCTCCGTCGGGGCCCACGCTGTCCGCGTCGGTCGCCGAGTAGAAGCCGCCGCCCGGCGCGCCGAGGTCTCGCAACGCGGCGTCGAGGGTCTCGATCGCCACCCGCCGGAACAGCTCGCGCCCGGTGAGACTCCACGCCTCGGTGTAGACCCGCGCGAGGTTCGCCTGGTTGTAGAGCATCTTCTCGAAGTGCGGCACCCGCCAGGCGGCGTCGGTCGCATAGCGATGGAACCCGCCCCCGACCTGGTCGTAGATCCCCCCGCGCGCCATCGCCTCGAGGCTCTCGGTGAGCACGCGCAGCGCCTCCCGATCGCCGCTGCGCAACGCCCGGCGCGCGAGGAAGAGCAGGCTCGGCTCCTGCGGGAACTTGGGCGCTGCGTCCAGCCCGCCGTTCTCGGCATCGAAACGCGCGAGCAGGTCGTCGCGGGCGCGGCCCAGCGCTTCCTCCCCGATCTCCGCCGACTCGCCCGACGCCGCTGTCGCGCTCGACACCAGCAGGTGGACCTGACGCGCGGTCTGCTCGATCCGCTCCCGCTGCTTCGTCCACACCTCGGTGACCCGTTCCAGCAGCTCCGCGAAGCGATCGGGCGGGTAGTAGGTTCCGCCGAAGAAGGGCCGGCCGTCGGGGGTGAGGAAGGTCGAGAGCGGCCAGCCGGCGGAGCCGCGGGTCATCAGCTGCACCGCGGTCAGGTAGACCTCGTCGACGTCTGGGCGCTGCTCGCGATCGACCTTGACGCAGACGAAGCGCTCGTTGAGGAAGCGCGCGATCTCCAGGTCGTCGAAGCTCTCGCGCTCCATCACGTGGCACCAGTGGCAGGTCGAGTACCCGATCGACAGGAAGATCGGTCGATCGAGCTCGCGCGCCCGAGCGAAGGCCTCCTCGCCCCAGGGGTACCAGTCGACCGGGTTGAAGGCGTGCTGGCGAAGGTAGGGGGAGTCCGAGAGCAGGAGCCGATTGGCGTACATCGGGCTGCCGTCGGCGCGCAGGTGCTCGGTGCGGGGCGGCACGCGGGCGAGCAGCCGATCGGCGGCGCTCACCAACTGCGCCTGGAGCGCTTCGTCGCGGGCTGCGCCGGCGCCCGGAAGCGGCTCGAAGCGAGGCGCCGGCTCCCGCTGCGCTCGCGCTCCAGCACCGGCCGACGGCGACCCGGTCTGCGCCGCAGCGCCCTGCAACGAGACGGTACGCGCCCCCCGCAACCCGACGGTCGCCGACGCGGTGGCCACCCAAGCTCCGGCGAGCCAAAAGGAGGCGAGCGCGAGCGAGGCGTGCCGGAACCGCATCGCCGGCGATGCCTGGTTGCCACGCTGGACGCGTCCCTCGGGAAACTGCGCAGGCGAGCCGAGACGCACGCGCGCACTGTACCAGCGGCGAGCTCTTCGATCCGGCCTGGATAGCCTCGGTGAGGTTCCGCCGAGCTCTCGTTCGTGACTTCCGCAGGCCCGACCTGGGCTCGTGAGCACTCCGAGCTGATCCTGCAGCTCGCCGACGGGTCCCTGCCGCTTGGGCTGAGCGCCTCGGCGAGACCGATCCGCTGGCACCACCCCTCCCGCGGGTCGCGGGAGCCGAGCCGGTGGATCACGGCGCAGCCCGAGGCAGCAGGGTCGCGGCCGGCTCAGGGCGCGTTCAAAGCGCTCGGGACGCGGCCGATGGCCTCCGCCACCGACTCGGAGAGCTGCTGCATCCGATAGGGCTTCTGCAGGAAGCCGGCGCCCTCGCCCTCGAGCTCCCGCTCCTGCAGCTCCTCGCTGGCGTACGCGGTGGCGAAGATCGCCTTGACGTTGGGGTCGATCTCGCGCAGCCTCTCGAGGCATTCGCGGCCACCCATCCTGGGCATCATCACGTCGATGATCACGACCTCGATGTCGGCTCGGTGCGCGCGGAACACCTCGAGCGCCTGGACGCCGTCATTGGCGGTGATCACGGTGTAGCCGAGCTGTCCCAAGAGCTCGCGCGCGAGCTCCCGAATGATCTCCTCGTCGTCCACCACCAGGATGGTGCCGGCGCCCCGCACCATCTCGGGGCGCTTCTTGGGAGCCCGTACCAGCAGGTCGGGTGAATAGGGGAGATAGATCTCGAAGACCGATCCCTGCCCCTCCTCGCTGTGGACGGAGACGGAGCCCCGGTGGCTCTTGGTGACGCCGTAGACCATCGCCAGCCCCATGCCGGTCCCCGATCCGTTCACCTTGTCGGTGAAGAACGGCTCGAAGATCCGCTCCAATCTGTCACTCGGGATGCCGACACCGGTGTCCGAAACGGTGATCCGGTTGTAGCGGCCGGGGGTGAGCCCGACGTGGGCGCGCACCGCGTCCTCGTCGACGTCGACGAGCTCGGTCGAGAAGGTGAGCTGACCGCCGGCGGGCATCGCGTCCCTGGCGTTGACCGCCAGGTTGAGCAGGAGCTGGTGGATCTGGCTGGGGTCGCCGGTGACCCACGGCGTCTCCCCGCTCAAGCGCTGGCTGACCTGGATGTTCTTGTGCAGGGTGCGCTCGAGGAAGGCGATGACGTCGCCGATCGCCTCGTTGAGGTCGACCGACACGCTCTGGAACTTGCCTTTGCGGGCGAAGCCGAGGAGCTGGGCGGTGAGCTCCTGGGCGCGGGTCGCAGCCCGCTCGATCACGCCGACGCTGTGCGCGGCCTGTGTTTCCTCGCCCACCTCGAGCTTGAGCAGGTCGGTGTAGCCGAGGATCCCGGTCAGCAGGTTGTTGAAGTCGTGCGCCACACCCCCGGCCAGCGTCCCCAGCGCCTCCATCTTCTGGGCGTGGCGATAGCGGCTCTCGAGCTCTTCCTTCTCCTGCTCGACCTGCTTGCGATCCGAGATGTCTCGCGACACGCCGAGGACGCCGATGATGCTCCGATCGTCGTCGAACAGCAACGAGGTGCGGTTCTCGAGCGTGATCGTCGAGCCGTCCTTGCAGATCGCTTCGAACTGGCTCGTGCGATGGCCGCGGGCGAGCTCGGGGCGCTTCTCGATCGCTCGCAGCACGTACTCGAGCTGCTTCCTCGCGTCGTCGGCCGACTCCGGCGTCAGGTTGGCGAGGATGTTCTTGCCGAGGATCTCGTCGACCTCGAACCCCCGCTGCTGGGTCACCGACGGGCTGATGTAGGTGCAGGTGAACTCGAGGTCATGGGTGTAGATGACGTCGGAGAGGTTCTGCGCCACCAGCCGGTACCTCGTCTCGCTCTCGCGCAGGGCCTCCTCGGCGCGCTGCCGCTCCTCGTTCTCCACGATCAGGCGCCGGTTCGCGGCAGACAGCGCCTCGGTCTGTTCGTTGAGCTCACGGGTCCGCTCCTGCACCAGTCGTGCGACCGCCGCCGACCGCTGGCCGGCTCGCAGCAGGAGGCTCGAGACGAGACCGGTGGTCAACAGCCCGAGCGCCAGGGCAGACCAGCTATCCGCGCTCCGGCGCGCCGCGACGTACGGCGGGGTGGCGCGCGCCACCAGCCGGATCGGCTCGCCCGCGCCCTCGTAAAAGGTCTGCGTCAGGGTGCCGCGGGCGAGCGCCTCGGCCAGCTCGAGGGAAAGCTCGTGGGCCTCGAGCTTCCCGTCGTCGGGGTAGATCGCTGTGTCGATCCCTTGCAGCGTCGCGGGCACGAGAAAGCCGAGCTCGTCGAGCGTCGAGTAGCTCACGGCTGAGACGAACCCTCTCAACCGCTCTCTCCGCTCCTCGACGCTCTCGGGCGTGACGCCGCCGGCGTAGAGCGGCAGGTAGTAGTGAAAAACCATGTCGTAGCGCGGCGATTGCTGGAGGGGAATGTGGCCATGGCTCGCAACCGCCCCCGAATCCCGCGCGCGGTCCATCGCCAGCCGGGCCAGCGGATCGGTGTAATGGTCCACGCCCGGCCGTTCCTGGGACGCGACGTCGCTGGTCTCGAACAGGACCGGAAAGTACACGGGGCGCGCGTCGGCGGCGACGACCGAGCCGTCAGCCGTCTCGTGCAGGACGCGGAATCGGGAGCCGCCCCGGCCTGCCGATCGCTCGAGCTCGACACGTTCCGAATCGAGGACCCGGGGCAGGTACTCGACGTTGACGAAGAACGCCGGAGCCTGCGCCCAGCGGATCACCCAGCGATGCTCGTCGACCGCCTCCTGGGTCACCTCGTCGAGCGACGACAGCTCCTCGGCCATCGCGCCGAGCCGTCGCTCGACCTGGCTCGAGAAGGCGACGACCAGCGGCGAGCGCGTCAGGATCACCAGCTCGTGGACACCGCGCTCGACGTCCATCGCGATGCGCTGCCATTCCTGGGCGCGGAGGTTCGAGAACACGACGAGCGAGGCCGAGGCGCCCAACACGACGGTGAGGATCAGTGGAAGCTGCCGGCCCAGCCCGGATGTCACCTCGGGGCGGGCGGAGCCGTCGTCGACGTCTTCGCTCATGTTCGCAGGTCCGCGCTGCCGTGTGTCACTCGCATCGTTTAGCGCCGGCGCTGGGACGGTGCGCGCGGGCGGCGCATCGGCTCCTCGCGACATCGCTGGACCGGCCCGCCGCGTCGGGCTGCCAGATCCCGACGAGAGCCCGGACCGCCTGGCGGCGACCGCGCGCCCAGCGGACTCGAGCCGATTGGCCGGTCAGAGAGAGAGAGAGAGGAGCTTTCACGAAGTATGTCATGCAAACGGGCCCGACGAGCGCCCTCGAGGCGATTCGAAGGAATCGCTGGATGTCTCGGCGCGAAGCAGGCTCGGGCGCTGGTGGCTGCGACGCTCCGCTGGGACACCGGTCGCCCCGGCCGGGCGGTCTCGCTTTGCGCAAGCCCGGCGCCAGCGCGGTGTCACCGGGGCGGAAGGAGATGCTGCCGACGCACTACCAGGCGATCCCGTAGTCGTCTCCGAAGTCGCTCGCGCCGCCCCACATCGTGCCGTGCTCGCGGTCGAACGCGATCGCGGTGATCGGCCCCGACGTCCTGGGGCGCGTCTCGACGCGATAACCCATTCGGCGCAGCTCGGCGATCACCCACGGGGGCGTGTCGTCGCGCACCAAGAGACGACCCGGCTCGGCCCGGTGGTCGCCGAAGCTGCTCTGCATCTGGTAGCTGTTGAGGTTGGCCGCCTCCACCGCCTGCTGCACGTCCATGCCGAACTCGACGACGTTGAGGAAGAACTGCAGGAGGTTCTGGTCCTGCGAGTCGCCGCCCTGCACCGAGAACGCCAGGTACGGTTCGCCGTCCCGCAGCGCCAGGCTGGGCGTCAGCGTCGCCCGCGGGCGCTTGCCCGGCTCGGGCAGGTTGAACGGGTTGAGCCGCTCGTCGAGCACGAAGCTCTGCATGCGCTGGGAGAGCCCGATCCCGGTCTCCCCCGCGACGAACGCTGGGATCCAGCCCCCCGAGGGCGTCACCGAGACCACCCAGCCGTCGGCGTCGGCGGCCTGGATCGAGGTCGTTCCGGCCAGGAACGCCTCGTCGGGGGTCATGGAATCCGGCCGTCCGAGACTCGACTGCTGGAAACCCGCCTCGCCCTCGGCGTCGCCCTTGGGCGGCACCGGGGTCCACTGGTCGAGCAGCTCGAGGTAGGGATTCTTGCCGCCCTGGTAAGGGTAAGGGTCGCCGGGCTTGATGTCGAGCCGCGCCTTCGACCAGTCGATCTCCTCGAGCCGGTCTCTGGAGTACTCCTTCGACAGCAGGCCGTCGATCGGCTCCTCGGGCGGGAAGTAGGGATCGCCGTAGTAGAAGTCGCGGTCGGCGAAGGCCAGGTTCATCGCCTGATAAAGCGCGTGCATGTAGCGTGCGCTGTTGTAGCCCATCGAGCGCAGGTCGAGGTTCTCGAGGATGTTCAGCGTCTGCAACAGCACCGGACCCTGCACCCAGTGGGTGAGCTTGTAGACCTCGATGCCCCGGTAGTCGGTCTTGACCGGCTCCTCGACGTAGACCTGCCAGCGGTCGAGGTCCTCCAGGGTGATCAGCCCGCCCGCCTCCTGGGTGGCGCGCACCAGCTCGCGCGCGACGTCGCCGCGGTAGAAGCGGTCGTAGGCGGCGTAGATCGCCTCCTTGCGGCCCTTGCCGGCGGCCAGCGCCTCGGCCTCCGCCTCGACGAGCTGGCGCAGCGTGGCGGCCAGGCCGGGCTGGCGAAAGATCTCGCCCGGGTAGGGCGCGGCGCGCTCCGGCTCGCCGTCGCTCGCGTCCGAGCCGGCGGCGTCACTCAGGTGCGGCAGAAAGACCTCGGCGGAGTGCTCCCACTGCTGGAGGATCTCGCGGCGGCTCTCCATGTTGTCGGCCTGATTCTGCTCGATCGGGTAGCCGTCGGCCAGCTCGATCGAGGGCGCCAGCACCTGCGCCAGCGACATCGTGCCGAACTCGGCGAGCATCGTCATCAGCCCCCCCGGCGTCCCCGGGGTCACCGCCGCCAGCGGGCCGTACTCGGGCGGGTACGGTATCCCCTTCTCCTTGAAGAGCTCGACGGTGGCGCCGGTAGGCGCCGCGCCCAGCGCGTTGATCCCCTTGACCTCGCCGGAGCGCGGGTCGTAGATCAGCGCCTGGGTCTCGCCCCCCCACCCCAGCGTGTCCCACATCGTAGAAGTCGCGCCGAGCATGGCGCAGGCGGCGTCGACCGCGTTGCCCCCCTGGGCGAAGATCAGGGCGCCAGCAGTCGCCGCCAACGGCTTGCCGGTGATCGCCATCCACTCCTTGCCGTGCAAGACCGGCTTGTTCGTTCGCTGGGCCCGGGCGGCGGCGGAGAAGACCGTGAGCAGCGCGACGGCGGCCGCGAGCGACCCGAGACGCGCGACGTGGCGGGGGATGACACGCATGGCGAACCTCCTTGCCCGCCAGTATGCCATCCCCCGCGTCAGGCGCTCAGGAGGCCGCCACACGCCCTTGTCGGCCTCGTCGACCCGAGCCCGCGCCCGTCTGCGGGCGCTTGG
>DATKBT010000120.1:0-4649 GCA_035546295.1 Thermoanaerobaculia bacterium
CTTGCGCTCGATCTCGAGCTTCTCGATCGAGTGGCAGTTGTCGCACTTGTTGGCGACGAAGGCCTTCTGACCCTCGTGCTCGGCGGAGGCGGGACCGGCCAGCGTCGATACCATCGCGAACATCGCCACCATGGCCATGGCTGCCGCCCGCAGAGTACTTTTTCCTGGTCTCCGCATGAAGGTCTCCTTTCGTCGTTATGGCTCGCTTGTGTGCAAGTTTCGTTCCAGGCGTAGCGGAGTCGCCGGTCCGGGCCTCGAGCTGCTCGGACCGCCCGGCGCTGGCCGAGCCAAAACCGACCGACCGCTAGGGTGGTGGCCTCCCTACCCGCAGAAGAATCCACCGCTACCCCCAGGGACATTGCTGCCGTGGCGTGGCCCTCGCAAGATCGTCTCATGCGAGGACCCTGGCGCGCATCGACCGTCCGACTGGTGCCGACGCTGGCCGCCGTACTGCTGAGCGCAGGTCTCGAGCCGGCTGCTTCGCACTGTGTTCCCGCGAGGGTGTGTGACACGCCGTCGCACGCCACGCCCGCGACCAGGGCGCCGAGCCCACTCCGTCTCGACTGCTGCTCGCTTCAGGTGCCGGATGCGATCGTGGCCGACGCCGCGGGCGCCGTGCGTCTCGTCGAGCCTACGGGAGTGGCACCGGCGCACGCCCACCCCGATCGAACTTCGCCGCCTCCGACCCCTGCCTCGAGTCCCCCTTCCCGAGGTCTCGAGATCCCACACCAGCCGGCGCCTCTGTACACCCTGCACGCTGCCTTCCTGATCTGAGGCTCGCGCGGGCGAGCCGAACGGTCGCGTCGCCCGGGGCGCACCCGGAGGTCGGCCGTGCCTGCTGCGCCACCAGCGTTCGCGGCGATGCCACCGCTCCGCGAAGAGATTGTCTCGCGGCCGGCCGGCCGCCCTGGAGGACCGGCGGCTGCGGCAGAGAGAGAGAGAGAGAGAGAGAGAGAGAGAGAGACGAACCAAGGAGAGGCGCAGCTCATGCGTTTGATGTTCCTGGCATCGCTCATCATCCTCGCCGAGCCCTCCGCCCTCCCGGCGACGGGGGGTGGAGCGACCGGGCCCGCCGGGTCCGCCACCGTCCAGGCAGTGCCCGCGACCGACGTCGGGCGGCCGTCGCAGGCCATCCTCGACACTCTCCCCATCGGCTTGCGAGCGTTGGCGCTCGAGGTGCTCGACCGCAACCCGGAGGTTCGGGAGCTCGAGGCGAGGGCGCAGGCCGCAGCCGCCCAGGCTCCGCAGGCGCGTTCGCTGCCTGATCCGATGGTCGGCATCACCGCCTTCGCCGCCCCTCCCGAGACGCGGGTCGGCCCGCAGCGCCTGATGACCACCCTGTCGCAGGCGATCCCCTGGAAGGGAAAGCTCGCCGCCAGAGAGCGTGCGGCGCTGTACCATGCCAGCGCTCTCGAGGCCCGGGTCGAGGCGCGACGTCTCGCGCTCGTGACCGAGGCGCGGCGCCTGCTCCACGAGCTTTCCTTCCAAGACCGTCACGCGACGATTCTCGAGACGCTGCGGCAGCATCTGCTCCAGCACGAGGAGGTCACGCGCGCCCGCTACTCGGCGGGCATTGGCCTGGGCCAAGCGGTGGTCCAGCTCCAGGCCTCGATCACCGACACCGAGAGCCAGCTCCTCGCCATCGCCGGCCGCCGCATCCGCCTGTTGGCCGAGCTCAACGAGCTACGCGACCGTCCACCCGCTGCGCCGGTCAATGCCGGTGCACCGTCACCGCCGGTCCCGGTTCCGGCGGACCTCGACTCGCTCATCGGTCGCGCCGTTGGTGCCCGTCCCGAGCTCTCGGCAGCGAGCGCGGAGGTAGAGCGCACCGAAGTGCTGCTCGAGCTCGCCCGGCTCGGAGCGAGGCCCGACTTCACGATCGGGCTCAGCTACACGTTCGTGGAGCGACGCCAGGACGCTGCCGGCCGGTTGATGCCCCCGCCCGACAACGGCGACGACATCCTCGGCGTGCAGGCGGGGATCACGCTGCCGATACGACGACGGCGCATCGCGTCGGCGATCGAGGAGGCCGAGGCGCTACGCACGGCGGCTCGGGAGGCGCGCCGGCGCACGGAGTCCCAGATCCGCCGCACCGTGGGAGACCTCGCCCAGCGGCTCCCCCTGGCCTGGCAGCAGCTCCGCCTCGCCGACGACGTCCTGGTGATCCAGGCCGAGGAGTCCCTCGCCTCCGCGCAGGCTGCCTACGTCGCCGGCTCGCTCGGGGCCCTCGACCTCCTGACGGCCGAGCACGTGCTGTGGAACGCCCACACCGCGGTCGCGCGCAACCAGGCGGACTTCCTCATCGCGCTTGCCCAGCTCGAGGGAGCGGTGGGGGGGCCGCTGCTCGACTCACCAGCGTTCGCTGAAGCGGCCCAAGCCTCCCGCGACGACCGACCCCGGAGTACCCGAGATGAGTGAATCGCACGTGCCAAGGGCCCGCCGGCCGCGAGTCTGGGTGGGAGCCGCTCTTGCCTTCGTCGCCGGATTGCTCCTGGCGGCCCTCGTCCTGCTCGATCCGCTGGAGATGCTCTCGATCGACGAAAGGCTGCGGTCTCGACCGAGGCCTTCCAGCGACGCCGGTGCCGGCCTACAGGACGTGACCGAAACCCCCGCCGCTTCCGGCGCCGACCGCTCGATCCTCTTCTACCGCAACCCCATGGACCCGACGATCACCTCGCCCGTTCCGGCCAAGGACGAGATGGGGATGGACTACATCCCGGTCTACGCCGACGAGGCCGAGGCGTGGAAGGGCGCGGGAACCACGGTGCGCATCGACCCCGCGGTGGTGCAGAACATGAACGTGCAGGCGGCGGCGGTCGAGCGCCGCGATCTCACCCGCCGCATCCGCACCGTCGGCTACCTCGAGTACGACCAGGAGCGGATGGTGACGGTCACCACGAAGTACTCGGGCTGGGTGGAGAGGGTCTACACCAACTACGTCGGCGAACCGGTCCGCGCCGGCGAACCGCTGTTCGAGATCTACTCCCCCGAGCTGGTCCAGACCCAGCAGGAGCTGCTGTCGGCGATTCGCTATGCCGACCGACTCGCATCGGAGGCCGGCGAATCCGCACAGCACCGTGCGCACGACCTGGTCGACGCGACCCGTACCCGGCTCGGCTACTGGGACATCTCACCCGCGCAGATCTCCGGGGTCGAACGCACCGGGGAGGTGCTGCGCACGCTCCAGGTCGTCGCCCCCGCGAGCGGGCTCATCATGAAGCGCATGGAGGGCCTCGAGGGGATGGCGGTCCGCCCCGGCATGGAGCTCTTCCACATCGCCAACCTCTCGACCCTCTGGCTCACCGTCGAGGTGTTCGAGGATCAGCTCGCCTGGATCGAGGTGGGCACCCCGGCCGAGGTGTCCCTCACCTACTTCCCCGGTGAGACCCTCCGCAGCCGGGTGCGCTTCATCGAGCCCGCCTTCTCCGAGCAGACCCGCACCTTGAGGGTGAAGCTCGAGGTGCCGAATCCCGGCCGTCGCCTACGCGCGGGGATGTTCGCCACCGTCACCTTCCTGCCGTCAGCCGCGCGCGGGGCGCTCGCGGTGCCCTCACTCGCAGTGCTGCGCACCGGTCGCCGAAGCCTGGTCGTGGTCGATCTCGGCGAGGGACGCTTCGCGCCGCGCGAGGTGGTGCTCGGCCACCAGAGCGAAGGCTACGTCGAGGTGCTCGACGGTCTCGCCGAAGGTGAGCGGGTCGTCACCTCCGCCCAGTTCCTCATCGACTCGGAGGCGAACCTGCAGGAGGCGATCCAGAAGATGATCACGCAAGCCCCGGTGACCCATGAGCACCCGAGCGAGCCGGCGGTCGAGGCACCCCCATCGACTCCCGATCACTCGGATCACTGAGGAGCGCCGCGATGCTGAACCGTCTCATCGAGTGGTCGCTGCGCCACCAGCTTCTGGTACTGGTCGGCCTGGGGCTGGCCATTTTCGGCGGCATCTGGGCGGTAAGCACGACGCGCATCGATGCCATCCCCGACCTCTCCGACGTCCAGGTCATCGTCTTCACCGAGTATCCCGGCCAGGCGCCGCAGGTCGTCGAGGACCAGGTCACCTACCCGATCACCACCAAGATGCTCGCGGTTCCCTTCGCCAAGGTGGTGCGCGGGTACTCCTTCTTCGGGTACTCCTTCGTCTACGTGCTGTTCGAGGACGGCACCGACCTCTACTGGGCCCGCTCGCGGGTCCTGGAGTACCTCTCCGGTCTCTCCGGCCAGCTCCCGCGCGCCGTCAGCCCCCAGCTCGGCCCCGACTCCACCGGCGTCGGCTGGGCCTTCATGTACGTCCTCAACTCGCCGCGCCACTCGCTGGCCGAGCTGCGCAGCCTGCAGGACTGGTACCTGCGCTACGCCCTCACCTCGGTCGAGGGCGTCTCCGAGGTGGCGTCGATCGGCGGCTTCGTTCGCCAGTACCAGGTCGAGGTCGACCCGGTGCGCCTGCGCGCCTACAGCGTCTCGCTGCACCTGGTGCGACAGGCCATCCAGCGCTCCAACGTCGAGGTCGGCGGCCGCCTGGTCGAGATGTCCGAGCGCGAGTTCATGGTGCGCGGCCGCGGCTACGTGCGCGAGATCAGGGATCTCGAGAACGCGGTCCTGGGAAGCGGTCCGGGCGGAGTACCCCTGCTGCTCAGAGACGTGGCACAGGTGAC
>DATKBT010000121.1:0-6844 GCA_035546295.1 Thermoanaerobaculia bacterium
AACCCGAGGGGCGACAAGGACTTGCAGCGGAGCCGGCGGCGAGAAGCCCACCGAGAGAAAGCCAGCTCCCGCACTCGCACGACCGGCTTCGTGGCCGCCGGTGGAGCGGAAAGACCTTGTCGTGCGGGCGTGCTGAGTTTCCACCACGGGCTGCTAGAACCACCACCGCATCCCCACCGACACGTCGCGTCCAGGCAGGGGTGCGATGTCCTTGAGGAACGACGTGTGGCTGCGCGCCTCCTCGTCGAGCAGGTTGCGGCCGCGGACCAGCAGGTCGAGGAGCTGGTTGCCGAAGGTGAAGCGGTAGCCGAAGCTGGCGTTGATGAAGGTGAAGCCGTCAGTCGGCGTCTCGTTGACCGCCACGTCGTTCTGGACGAAGGTGCGGCGGACCTCGACCATGCCGTCGATCGCACCTGCGTGGTAGTGCAGGCCGGCGCCGAGGCGCGCCCCCGGAATGCGCGGCAGGTTGCCGCCGTCGGCGAGCTTCGCCTCGACCCGGTCTCCCATCAGCCGCAGGTGGAGGTGCCGGCCCTCACGCTCCCACAGCTCGATGCGCGTTTTGAGCTCGGCGCCGATGAAGTCGGCATCCTGCTGCGAGTACAGCACCACCGGGAAGCCTTCCTCCTCGTCGCCGGTGAAGGCCTGGAACACGTAATCGTCGAAGTCCTGCCGGTAGAGGGTGAGCTCGCCGGTGACCCGACCCTCGGTGCGGCGCAGCGAGATGTCGAGACCGAGCGAGCTCTCCTCGTCGAGCTCGGAGTCGCCGATCTCGAACGCCTGGGTCGCGATGTGAAGGCCCTCGGAGTACAGCTCCTCGGCAGCGGGCAGCTTGACCGCGCGCGCTGCTGAGCCGGCCAGAGACCAGCGCTCGCCGAAGTCCCACACCAGTCCGAGCGAGGCGGACAGGCCGTCGTGATCGCGGTCGGGGAAGCCGGGCGCGACGTCGATCTGCTGGCTCTCCCAGCGCGCGCCGAGCTGCCAGCGGAGGTCCTCCCGCGATCGGATCTCCTGGAAGGTGAACAGCGCCCAGCTGTCGGTGCTGGTGGGGGGAAGGAAGGCCTCCGCGCCGATCGCCTCGAGATCGCGGCTGGAGAGCTGCAGTCCGACCGAGCCGCTGGAGCGTCCGCGCCGGTTCTGGACCAGCTCGAAGCGCCCTTCGACGGACTCGTTGAGGAACAGGGTACCGACCTCGTCCCCCTCGAGCTCGACGTGCTCGTAATCGGTGGCGCCGACCCGGACCTTGAGCCCGGAGAAGGCGCCGAACGGGCGGGTGCGCTCCCCGCGGAAGTCGACACGACGCTGCTCCATGTCGATGCGGATGACCTCCTCGCCCTCCTCTTCCACTTCCTCTTCGCCTTCGTGCTCGCCCTCCTCGTGGCCGTGGCCGCCCGGGAGGCCGTAGAGGCTATCGAAGCCGCTCACCGAGACGCCGACGAACCCGGAGTCACCGAAGAACCACGATCCGCCCGCGCGCGCCGCCTCGGACTCGACCGCCGTGTTGGGCACGAGGCCACGGGGATTCTCGTGCTCCTCCTCGCCGTGCTCCTCGCCGTCTCCGTTCCCTTCCTCCTCGCCGAAGGCGAAGCCCGGGATCTCGTAGTCGTCGGCGTCGCGCACCAGCGCGTCGACGTGCCAGGCGAAGCGTCCCGACCCGCCATCGAGCGCGATCGAGCCTGAACGTTCGTCCGCCACCGTGCCGCCACGCAGGTCGACGGTGCCCCGGATCGGCTCGCTCGCGCGGTAGGTGGGGATCCGCTGGTCCACGACGTTCACCGCGCCGCCGATCGCACTCGAGCCGTAGAGGAGAGTGGCCGGGCCGCGGATCACCTCGATCTGCTCGGCGAGCCCTGGATCGGCGGTGACCGCATGGTCGGGGCTGATCGCCGAGGCGTCGCCGACCCCGATCCCGCCCTCGAGCATGCGCACCCGGTCGCCGCTCTGGCCGCGGATCACCGGCCGGCTGGCGCCCGGGCCGAAGAAGGTCGAGCTGATTCCCGCCTCCTGCTCGAGCGTTTCGCCCAGGCTCGACTGGAGGCGCAGTCTGAGCTCGTCTCCGGAGAGAACGGTGGTGGCAGTCGCCAGGTCGAGCGGGCTGCGCGCCTCCGCGAAGCCGGTGACCACGACCTCTTCGGTGTGGGCGGCGAGTCGCAGGACGAGGGTCAGCTCGGCGGTGCCTCCCGGCTCGACCTCGGCGGTCTCGACCGACCGGCCGCCGCGGCCGCCGTCGGCGATCACGAGGTGGCTTCCCGAGGGGATGCCTTCGAAGCGGAAGGCGCCGCTCTCGTCGGTCTCCTGGCGGCGCCCCCCGTCCGGGACGCTGACCACGACGCCGGCAGCGGGCTGGCCCGCGGCGTCGAGCACGGTGCCGACGATCGCGCCGGTCTGCTGGGCGGCCGAGTGACCGGCGAAAGGCGGGAGGAGGGCGAGAGCGAGGACGAAGACAAGGACGAGGACGAAGAGGCGGAGCTGGAAGCGGCGGGAAGGGGTCCCCCGCGGCTGATGATCGGGTCTCATGGCGATCTCCTGGATGGCGACGGGCTTCGGCCGGTCCGACCGTCGACGGAATGCGTCGACGCGACGCCTGCGGTCGCTCCGTCTGCCGGGGGGCGGCCCCCGGTCCGCGCGGCGTCGGGCGGGCCGGAGGGAGGCGCCCCGGGGTCGGGGCGCCGCGCGGAGCCTCAGGAGATCGGTGGTCCGCGTGGGGATGCGGCGATGTCGTGCGCCGCCAGGACCACCGGCGGGGAGGCCGAAGCCGGGCTAGGGCTCTCGGCGGGGCGCTCGTACAGCGCGCTCGCCGCGGGGCGCTGTGCCGCGGTCTTGCCGCTGAGCTGGCAGCTGGCGCAGTGGTGCCGGTGCGGCCGCTCGGAGGCGTGGACCGCGGTGCGTCCGGGGCCTCCCTGGTCGCCGTGGTCGACGGTGCAGACGATCTCGGGCTGGTACGGCGTCAGATGCTCGTGTGCGCCGGCACCGAGCAGCGCCGACGACAGGAGCATCGCCGCCGCCGTGAGGGCGATCGCGACGTCGACGGGGGAGCGCCCGGGGCGCGTCGGCTCGAGCATCGGGAACCGATGGTATCAGCCTCGCGGACCCATCGACGACGCCGTCGTGACGGGCTGGCCATCCTCGCCTGGCGGCGCCATCGGGCGGGGGGCGGCGGGAGCGGGCGGAAGTCGCGCTCAGGTGAGGCCAGTCCGTTTGCCGAGCGCGGCCAGTCCCGGGTACACGGCCTGGTCCGCCAGCTCCTCCTCGATCCGGAGCAGCTGGTTGTACTTGGCGACTCGATCCGAGCGCGCCGGGGCGCCGGTCTTGATCTGCCCGGCGTCGAAGGCGACCGCGATGTCGGCGATCGTGGTGTCCTCGGTCTCCCCCGAACGGTGGGAGACGACCACCCGCCAGCCCGCCGACTGGCTGGTGCGCATCGCCTGGATGCTCTCGGTCAGGGTGCCGATCTGGTTGACCTTGCACAGCAGTGCGTTGCACGCATGCTCGGCGATCGCGCGCTCGATGCGCTCGACGTTGGTGACCAGGAGGTCGTCGCCGACGAGCTGAACGCGCTCGCCGATCGCCGCGTTGAGCGCCTTCCAGCCCTCCCAGTCGTCCTCGGCCATGCCGTCCTCGATCGACACGATCGGGAACCGCTGGCACCAGTCGGTCCACAGCTCGACGAGCTCGGCGCTCTCGAGCTCCCGCCCTTCGATCTCGAGGCGGTAGCGCCCGGTCTCCTGGTCGTAGAGCTCGGTGGTCGCGGGGTCGAGCGCGAAGTGCACGTCCTCGCCCGGGCGATAGCCGGCGCGCTCGATCGAGCTCAGGATGACCTCGATGGCACGAACGTTGCCGCCCAGCGCCGGCGCGAACCCCCCCTCGTCGCCGATGCCGGTGGAGTAGCCCTGGGCGTGGAGCTCCTTCTTCAGCGCATGGTAGATCTCGACCCCCCAGCGCAGACCCTCGGAGAAGGTGTCGGCGCCGGTCGGCATCACCATGAACTCCTGGAAGTCGGTCGAGCCCTGGGCGTGCTTGCCGCCGTTGAGGATGTTGAGCATCGGCACCGGCAGGATGCAGGCGCCGACTCCTCCCAGGTAACGGTAGAGCGGCACGCCGATCGACTCGGCAGCGGCCCTGGCGATCGCCAGGCTCACTCCGAGGATGGCGTTGGCGCCGAGCCGGCTCTTGTTGGGCGTGCCGTCGAGCGCGATCAGCAGCTGGTCGATGCCGGCCTGATCGAGGGCGTCCTGGCCGGCGAGCGCCTCCGCGATCTCGTCGACGTGCTCGACCGCGTGCAGAGTCCCCTTGCCGCCGTAACGGGCCTCGCCGTCGCGCAGCTCGACCGCCTCGTGCGCGCCGGTCGAGGCGCCCGACGGCACCGCCGCGCGCCCGGAGGCGCCGCCGCTGAGCTCCACCTCCACCTCGACGGTCGGATTGCCGCGGCTGTCGAGGATCTCGCGCGCGTAGAGGTCTTCGATCATGGTGAGCATGAGCAGCTCCATGTTGCGTCGGAAAGCGGTGACGAGCGGCCGTCGGCCGGGCGCCGAAGGATAACCCGGACCGCCCGCGTCCGGCGGCGAGATGGCGTGGCGGATGTCGCGGATCGCTGGGCGAGGAGCGCGGTGCCGACCGCCGGGGCTGCCGGACTGCACTCCCGCGCACCGGCTCGCTACACTCGCGCGGTGAGGAAGAGAATCGGCATCTCGACCGGCGGCGGCGACGCGCCCGGGGTCAACGCCGTGATCCGCGCCGCGACGCTGGGCTCGATCGAGCGCGGCTGGGACGTCATCGGCATCCAGCGTGGGTTCGCGGGTCTGCTCGACGTCAACGACACGGTGGTGCTGGATCGCGACGCGGTGCGCGGGATCACCAACCGCGGCGGCACCATCCTGGGCACCGACAACCGCGGCCATCCCTTCGACGAGCGGGTGCGCGACGAGGAGGGCCAGGAGCGGGTCGTCGATCGCCTCGACGAGGCGGTCAAGGGCGCCGAGAACCTGGGCCTCGACGCGTTGATCGTGATCGGCGGCGACGGCACGATGAAGCTCGCCCACCGCTTGTACGAGCGGGGCGTGCCGGTGGTCGGCGTCCCCAAGACGATCGACAACGACCTCGCCGGCACCGTGGTCACCTTCGGATTCGACACCGCGGCGACGGTGGCGACCGAGGCGATCGACCGGTTGCACTCGACCGCGGAGTCGCACCAGCGGGTCTTCGTGGTCGAGCTGATGGGGCGTCATGCGGGCTGGATCGCGCTCTACGCGGGCATCGCAGCCGGCGCCGACATCGTCCTGATCCCCGAGATCCCCTTCCACTGGAAGGCGGTGTTTCGCAAGGTGCGGGAGCGCGAGGCGATGGGCCGCCGCTTCGCCATCGCGGTGGTCGCCGAAGGGGCCGCGCCGTGCGGAGGGGAGCCAACCTACGTTCCCGTCAAGCCGGGGGCGGCCGAGCGGCTCGGCGGGATCGCCGAGCGCGTCGCCCAGGCGATCGCGGAGGAGACCGGCAAGGAGACGCGCAGCCTGGTGCTCGGTCATCTCCAGCGCGGCGGCGTGCCGACCGCGCGCGACCGGGTGCTGGCCCTGCGCTTCGGCGCCGCGGCGGTGCGGATCGTCGAGGCCGGTCACTTCGGCACGATGGTGGCCCTCGATCCTCCCGACGTGAGGACCGTGCCGCTGGTCGAGGCGATCTCGGGGATGAAGACGGTGCCCCTCGACGGCGACACCATCCTGACTGCACGCGAGCTGGGCATCTGCCTGGGGGAGTGAGGGCGCGCCGCTCCGATCTTCGGCCGCCGTCCGTCGGCCGAGCAGGGGCTCGGCCGCTACGACTCGTTGATGGCCTTGGTCAGCTCGACCACCGCCGCCTTGCCGTCGGCGAAGTACATCAGGCAGTTGTCGGCTGCGAACAGCGGGTTGGGAATGCCGGCGAAGCCCGGTGACAGCGAGCGCTTCACCACGACGACGGTGCGCGCCTTGTCGACGTTGAGGATCGGCATGCCGGCGATCGGACTGTTCGGGTCCTCGCGGGCGAGCGGGTTGACCACGTCGTTGGCGCCGAGCACGAGGGCGACGTCGGTCTGCTCGAAGGTCGGGTTGATCTCGTCCATCTCCTTGAGCTGCTCGTAGGGGATCTCGGCCTCGGCGAGCAGCACGTTCATGTGGCCGGGCATGCGACCGGCGACGGGATGGATGGCGAACTCGACCTCGATTCCACGCTCTTCCATCGCCTTGGTCAACTCGCGCACGGCGTGCTGCGCCTGGGCGACGGCCAGGCCGTAGCCGGGGACGATGACCACCCGCTGGGCGCCGTCGAGGAGCATCGCCAGCTCGTCGGCGCTGGTCGACTTGATCTTGCCGGCGTAGACCTCGTCGGCGTCGGTCGCCACCGAGGCGACCGAGCCCTTGCCCAACATCACGTTCGCCAGCGAGCGGTTCATGGCCTTGCACATGATCCGGGTGAGGATCAGCCCGCTGGCACCGACCAGCGAGCCGGCGATGATCAGCAGCGAGTTGCCGAGCACGAAGCCGGTGGCCGCCGCCGCCAGCCCCGAGTAGGAGTTGAGCAGGGCGATGACCACCGGCATGTCGGCGCCGCCGACCGGGATCACCAGCAGGACGCCCAGCAGACACGAGAGCAAGGCGAGCGCCCAGAGCTCGAGCTCGGCCGATGGATCGATCGCCATCAGCACGACCAGGCCGATGCCGGCGAGCACCAGCAGCGCCGTGATCGCCCGCATCCCGGGGAAGGTGATCGACTTGCCGCTCATCAGCTCCTGGAGCTTGGCGAATGCGATCAGCGAGCCGGTGAAGGTGACCGCGCCGATCAGCGCGGTGGCGCCGGCGGCGATCGCCCGCTCGAGGTT
>DATKBT010000122.1:0-56457 GCA_035546295.1 Thermoanaerobaculia bacterium
GTCGCCGTGGTGGCCGCCGTCGTGCTCCTCTTCGGCCTGTCGCACCTCAACGTCGGCATCGACTTCGCCGGGGGCACCCAGCTCACTGTGAAGTTCAAGGAGCAGCCCGACATCGAGCAGCTGCGCAGCCTATTGGCGGACGCGGGCTATCCTGACGCCGGCATCCAGCGCTTCGGCGAGGAGGGCAGCAACGAGGTCATCGTCAAGACCCCTTTGATCGAGGGCAGCGAGGAGGGATCGCGGGCGGCCGTGATCGGCGCCTTCGAGGCTGCGTTCAACGCCGATCGCGGCGGGCGCTTCGACCTCAACGAGCAGGGGCGTGACGCGCTCGCCTCCCATCTTGCCCAGCTCGACCCGGATCAGCTCGCCGGTGGCGACGACGAGGCGATGAGGGCGCACTACGAGGAGGTCGCCGTAGCCATCATCGACCTCCGCGAGGAGGGAGCCATCCTCACGAGCTGGGATGAGCTCGAGGCGCTCGAGCGCGTGTCGCCGGCGGTGCGCGCGGCCTTGGAGGAGAGCGCGGTGCTCGGCGACTTCCACGTGCTGGCGGCCGAGAACGTCGGCCCCTTGATCGGGCGCGAGCTCCGCAACAAGGGCGTGCTCGCGGTCACCTTCTCGATCCTCGGGATGATGGCCTATATCTGGGTCCGCTTCGAGCTGCGCTTCGGCATCGGCGCGGTGGTCGCGACCATCCACGACGTGCTGATCACCCTCGGCCTCTATGCCCTCGCCGGCTACGAGTTCAACCTGACCACCATCGCCGCCTTCCTGACGGTGGTCGGCTACTCGGTCAACGACACCGTCGTCGTCTTCGACCGAGTGCGCGAGAACCTCCGCCGTGTCCGTCGCGAGCCGCTCGAGAACGTGCTCAACATGAGCCTCAACCAGACTCTGTCGCGCACCGTGCTGACCTCGGGCACCACCCTGCTCGCGGTCGGCTCGTTGTTCGTTCTGGGCGGCGACGTCATCCGCGGGTTGTCGTTCGTGCTCCTGGTCGGCATCCTGGTCGGGACCTATTCGTCGATCTACGTCGCCAGCCCGGTGGTGCTCTACTGGGACCACCTCACCCGGCGCAGGACCGTCGCCGCCGGCGCCGGCGGGGCCGCCAAGGAGAAGCAGGGACGGGCCGCCTGATCTCGCAAGACGCGCGGCCCCAGGTCCCGGGCCTCCTATAATCGAAGGCGTTCGGCGCTCCGCGCGCCTCCCGGAGTCGCCACTTGCCTCCCTCCCGCTCTCGCGCCAAAGCCCCCGTTTCCGCCGTGGGGCGCGTGCGATTCGAGGATCTGCCGCGCCGGCTGCGCGAACACGAGCGGGCGGTCGACGAGGAGTGGCTGCGCGGCGTCTACGAGTTCGCCGAGGAGCGTCACGCCGACCAGATCCGCAAGTCGGGCGAGCCGTACATCACCCATCCGCTCGCCGTCGCCTACCTGCTCGCCGACCTGAAGTTCGACCAGACCTGCGTCGCGGTCGGCCTGCTCCACGACACCCTCGAGGACACCAGCGTCGACCGCTCCCTGCTCGGCGAGCGATTCGGGGCGGAGATCGCGGAGCTGGTGGAGGGGGTCTCCAAGATCGGGCAGCACGAGTACGTGCGCCGCGACGAGGCGCAGGCGGAGACCTTCCGCAAGCTGGTGCTGGCCTCGGCCAAGGACGTGCGGGTGATCGTCGTCAAGCTGACCGACCGCCTGCACAACATGCAGACGCTCGAGCACAAGTCGACCGAGTCGCGACGCCGCATCGCCCGCGAGACGCTCGAGATCTACGCGCCGATCGCCCACCGCCTCGGCATGTCGCGGGTCAAGCGCGACCTCGAGGACCTCGCCTTCTTCCATCTCTACCCGCACCAGTTCGCCGAGCTGCAGGTCAAGCTCCGCGAGAAGGTCGCCGGTGGCCAGGAGGCGACCAAGCGCATCCGCGATGAGCTTGCGCGCGCCCTCGAGTCGGCCGGTCTCGAGGCCGAGATCAGCTATCGGATCAAAGGGCACTACTCGATCTACCAGAAGCTGCGGCGCCAGGAGATCGACATCTCCGAGCTCTACGACTACGTGGCTTTCCGCATCATCACCTCCAACCTGCGCGACTGCTACGGCGCCCTGGGCGTGGTCCACCAGAGCTGGCGCCCGATTCCGGGCCGCTTCAAGGACTACATCGCGGTTCCCAAGCCCAACCTGTACCAGGCGCTGCACACCACGGTCGTCGGTGAGCGGGGACAGCCCTTCGAGGTCCAGATCCGCACCTGGGAGATGGATCAGGTCGCCGAGGAGGGGATCGCCGCGCACTGGCGCTACAAGGAAGGCAAGCTGGAGAAGGCGCAGACCGACGAGGACATCGTGTGGCTGCGACATCTGCTGGAGTGGCAGCAGGAGGTCAGCGATCCGCGGACCTTCCTGAGGACGCTCAAGATCGACCTCTACCCCGACGAGGTCTACGTGTTCACGCCCCAGGGCGAGGTGCTGTCCTTTCCGCGCGGCGCTACCCCGCTCGACTTCGCCTACCGGGTGCACACCGAGCTGGGTCACCACTGCGCCGGAGCGCGCGTGAGCGGCCGGCTGGTCCCGTTGCGCACGCCGCTGAAGAACGGCGACATCGTCGAGATCCTGACCAATCCGAACCGGACGCCGAGCCGCGACTGGCTCAACGTCGTCACCACCCCGCGTGCGCGCTCCAAGATCCGCCACTGGCTGAACGCCCAGCAGAAGCAGCGCGCCACCGAGATCGGGCGGGCGTTGTTCGAGAAAGAGGTCAGGCGCCACCGCGCCAACGCCAGGCGGGTGCTCGAGTCCGAGGCCGGTCAGCGCTACCTGAAGGAGGAGGGGCTGGCGGCGGCCGACGACCTCTACAGCCGCATCGGCTTCGGCAAGACCCAGGTGCGCCAACTCATGTCGCGCCTGCTCACCGCCGAGGAGCTCGAGCGCGCCGACGAGGAGCCGAGCGCGATCCGCAGGGTGGTCAACCGGATCCTGCCCTTCGGTGACAGTCCGGTGCAGGTTCGCGGCCACGGCGATCTGCTCGCCTTCCTGGCGAAGTGCTGCACGCCGCTGCCCGGCGACGACATCGTCGGCTACATCACGCGCGGGCGGGGCGTTTCGGTGCACTCCGCGGAGTGCCCCAACGTGCGCAACCTGCTCTATCACCCCGAGCGCGAGATCGAGGTCGAGTGGGCACGCCGCGAGGAGGGCGTCTACGAAGTGACTCTGATGATCGAGGCGACGGATCAGCCCGGCGTGCTGGCGCGTCTCACCGAGACGATCGCCAAGCTCGACAGCAACATCCGTCACATCTCGGCGCAGACCGAGGACACCGGCAAGGCCACGATCGAGGTGGTGGTGGAGGTGCGCAACCGGCGGCACCTCGAGCGTCTCCGCCGCGAGGTCTCCGCGCTCAAGGGCATCGCGAGCGTGCACCGCCGCATGGCGGCCGAGCAGAAGGCGCTCGGCTAGCCTACGATCTGCGTGGCGCGCTGCGCGCGCGATAGCAGATCTCCGGCTAGGTCGACTAGGCCGTCGTGGAGTTCTTGCCTGCCTGCGGCAGGCGGCGGTCATTGGCCTCGCGCAAGCGCGAGACCAAGGCTCAGACAGTGGTCAAAGTTCGATCAAGCCACACCCGATGCCGTACGGGAGTGGTGCCCGGCCTAGTCGGCCTGAGCCCGCGCCCGTCTGCGGGCGCTTGGGCGGGAAACATCAGCTAGCGGGCTCGTGGTATGACCGCGGCTCGTTCCGGCGACTCGAAGGGGAGTGGTGACCACCACGAGCCCGCTAGGTCGACTAGGCCGTCGTGGAGTTCTTGCCTGCCTGCGGCAGGCGGCGGTCATTGGCCTCGCGCAAGCGCGAGACCAAGGCTCACGAAACGGTCAAAGTTCGATCAGCCGGTGCGATCGCCTAGAGAAAACGGCTGTGGCCTGGTCGACCCGGCCGCGCCCGCCTTGCGGGCTTGCAGCGCACGAGTGATCGGCTAGCGATCTCTCGCGGCTCCAGGCGCCTCCGGCACGTCGCCGCGGACAGCCGGAGAACCGGATCCCGAACACCTGGAAAGCCTCCTGCCGAGCAGCGCGCGATCGGCTTGGCCGCCGAGCTGCCCGAGCCGCGGCAGCAACAGCGCGGACGTCGACGTGGCGCTCGTTTGCGCGGGCTGCGAGCGGGCGGTGCGGGGCGCGACCGCGGGCGTCGCTGACCCCAGGCGCACCAGCATGCCCAGAATCCCGACTCATTCGTCTCTTGACATAAGTTTGCGAGCGTTGCTACCCTTCCCGTAAAGCCCTGTACCCAAAGTGGTAAGCTCCGCCCGGTTTTCCCCCGTGCGGCTGTAGGAGTCTTCTCGTGGCCCTCTTCTCTCGTCCCAAAGGTGTGGTCGGTCTCGACATCGGCAGCTTCGCCGTGAAGCTCGTCGAGATCAAAGAGCGCAAGGGCGGCGAATACCAGCTGCAGCGGCTCGGCATCGAGCCGCTCTCGCCGGAGGCCATCGTCGACGGCTCGATCATGGACTCCTCGCTGGTGGTCGAGGCGATCCAGAAGCTGAGCGACGAGACCGCGGTCAAGAACAGCAACTTCGCGACCTCGCTCTCCGGTCACTCGGTCATCATCAAGAAGATCGATCTGCCGTCGATGGCGCCCGAGGAGCTCGCCGAGTCGATCCGGTGGGAGGCCGAGCAGTACATCCCGTTCGACATCAACGACGTCAAGCTGGACTACGTTCTGCTCTCCGACGGCCAGCGCAGCGACCACATGGAGGTGCTGCTGGTCGCGGTCAAGCGCGACAAGGTCAACGACTACGTCTCGGTCATCTCGCAGGCGGGTCGCGTCCCGGCGCTGGTCGACATCGACGCCTTCGCAGTGCAGAACGCCTACGAGGTCAACTACGACCTCGACTCGATGAAGGTGGTCGCCCTGGTCAACATGGGCTCGGGGGTCACCAACATCAACATCCTGTCGCGCGGGAACACCGTCTTCTGGCGCGACATGTCGTTCGGCGGCAACCAGTTCAGCGAAGCGCTGCAGCGTGAGTTCAACCTCTCCTACGACCAGGCGGAGGCGCTCAAGCGCGGGGAGAACGTCGATCGCTACACGGCCTCCGATGCGCGACCGGTGCTCGACGCGGTCTCCACCGAGATGGCCGGCGAGATCCAGAAGACCTTCGACTTCTTCTCGGCGACCTCCTCGGAAGGCTCGGTCGATCAGCTGCTGCTCGCGGGGGGCTGCGCGCTGACGTCGCACCTGCTGGAGACCCTCCGGGAGCGTTTCGGGGTACCCGCCGAGCTGATGAACCCGTTTCGGCGCGTCGCCTATCGGGAGAGCGACTTCAACAGCGAGTGGATCCAGTCGATCGCGCCGATGATGTCGGTGGCGGTCGGGCTCGCGGTCCGCAAGGTCGGAGACTAGCGGCCGATGATCAAGATCAACCTAGTCGGTGAAGGTCGCAAGCCGGTCATCGCCCGGCGCGAGAAGAAGCAGATGAAGCTGCCCGCCTTCTCGGGCGAGGATGCAGCGCTCTACGCGCTGATCCTCGGCTTCGCGGTCGGCGCCATCGTCTTCGGTGTCTGGTTCTTCATGCTCCGCGGCACGATCAACGAGAACCAGGACCGTATTCGCGTCGCCCAGAGCCGCGTCGACGAGCTGCAGGAGATCATCCGGAAGGTCGAGGAGTTCGAGCGGGAGCAGGCCGAGCTCGAGCAGAAGATCGCCGTCATCACCGAGCTGAAGAACAACCAGCGCGGCCCGGTCGACCTGATGGACAAGGTGTCGCAGGCGCTGCCCGACCGCCTGTGGATCGACCGGATGGAGTCGAGGGGGGACCGCATCTCGATCCGGGGCCGGGCCCAGAACAGCAACGCGATCTCGGACTTCATCCAGAACCTCAGCGAGGTGCGAGGGTTCAACGAGCCGTTCCTGCGCGACATGCCGCTGGGGGGTGGGGGGGTCTACTCCTACACCATCGACTTTCAGCAGGTCGCCGTGCCCGACGAGCCAGAGGACGCCGAGAGCGCTGCTGCCGGCGCCGCGAGCAGTCCTGCGGGGGTGAACTGACGCCATGGAAACGGGTCTAGAAGGAAAACCCTGGTACTTCGGACTGGTGATCGGCCTGGTCGTCGGCGGCCTGCTGGTCGGCCTGGGCTATCGCTTCAAGCTGCAGGGGATGAGGCAGGAGATCGCGTCCCAGGAGTCGCGGCTCGCCGATCTCCAGGACCAGATCCGGCGCGGCGAAGCGGCGCGCGCCCAGCTCCCGCAGTTCGAGTCCCGCGTCGCCGCGCTCCGCATCGAGCTGGACAAGCTGCTCGAGATCCTTCCCGAGCGCCGGATGGTCTACCAGATCCTCCGTCAGCTCCGGGCGCTGACCGAGCGCGAGGACTTCACGCTGTCGCGAGTCACTCCGTCCGGAGAGGTCGAGCAGGAGTTCTTCTACGAATGGCCGATCCGCGTGTACGTGCAGGGCACCTACCACAACCTGGCGCGGCTGTTCGATCGACTGAGCCGCTTCTCACGGATCATCAACGTCGACCAGTTGACCATCTCCGCGCTCTCGCGGCAGACCAACAACCGGACGATCGACGCCTCGTTCGTCGCGAAGACTTTCATCTACAAGGGCGACCCGCAGGCGGGGCAGCCATGAGCGTCCTCGACGGCGGAAGGGCTCGCTGGCTGCTCGTCGCCGCGCTGGCGGGAGGTCTTGCGACCGGAGCGCCGGCGCAGGACACCGAGCAGCCCCCTCCCGACGAGCTGCCGACCCCCCAGGAGGAGGCGTTCCCCGATCCCATCGAGGATCCCCTCGACGAAGCGGACGAAGGGGAGGAGCCGCGGGCCTTCTTCGAGGAGGGCGTGCCGCCAGAGGATCTCGATCGCATCGACGAATTGCTCGAGGAGGACGCCGTCCTGCTCGAGACGGGGTTCATCTACGACGCTCGCGGCCGGCGCGATCCGTTCCGGTCGCTGGTGCGCGTCGCCGAGGTCCCGTCTCCCGAGGGTCCACGCCCTCCCGGCATTCCCGGGCTCGACATCGACGAGCTCACGGTGACGGGGCTGATGGTGACCGCCGAGGGTCCGGTGGCGCAGGTGCGCTCGACCGGCAGCCCGATCTCCTACCTGATCCGACCGGGGGATCAGCTGTGGGACGGCGACGTCATTCGCATCGATTACATTCGCGGTGGCGCCGGTGAGGTCGTCTTTCGACAGAGAGAAGACGATCCGACCGCGCCCAAGCCGTTCAGAGAGGTGGTCAAGAGGCTCCAACCTTAGCCTGACGGCTCGAGGGTTGCGAGGGAGGCGAGTTTGCCATGCGTGAGAACTGTAAGCGGATGCGTACTCGGGCGCTGGTCCTAGCCGGCACGGTGGTGGTCCCGTTGATCGCCTCCTGTGCTTCCGTGCCGACCGACGCGACGCCCGATGCTCCTCAGGTCGCCGCCAGACCGGCCGGCCCCGTCGAGCTGACCGAGCTTGAGGTGCGCGAGATGGACGGCGGCGCCCTGCTGGAGCTGTCGGCCGACGGCTCCCTGGTCTGGGCTCAGTACCGGGACGACGACGGCAACCTCGTCGTCGAGCTGCCCAACACCCGCATCGGCGCCGCGCTCGACCAGAGCCCGCCGGTCGCGGGGCTGTTGCGCGACGTCCGGATCGAGTCGCAGGAGAACAGCGGCCGGCCGCTGACACGGCTCCTGGTCGAGACCGCGACCCCCGTCGAGCACGCCCTGATCGACGACCACGGTGTCCTCCGTCTCGAGTTCTACGACGGCGAACCCCCACGAGTCGCCCGCGACGAGCTGGTGGAGCCGGTGCGGCCGGCGGCCGCGGCCGCGCCCGCGATCCCGGACGCCGACCGGCCGATGGCGTCCGCGAGCGCGGTCGTGCCGCTGGCCGCGACCGGCACGCCTGAGGCGCCGGTCGAGTTCGTGCCGTCGTCCGGCTTCATCGCCGATCGGCTCGACGGGGTTGAGCTGGTCGAGGCAGACCGCCCGTCCCTGCGGATTCGCGGCAACGGCGAGTTCGAATTCTCCAGCTTCGCGCTCGAGAACCCCGACCGCTTCGTGCTCGACCTCAAGGGTGTGGTCAATCGCAGCTCCCGCTCCGCGGTCGAGGTCGATACGGGCGCGGTCGAACGGGTTCGTCTCGCCCAGTTCCGCTCGGATCCGGACCCCGTCGCGCGGGTGGTGGTCGATCTCCGCTCTCGCGAGCTCCCGGTCGTCACCTCGAGCGCCGACGGACTGCTGCTGTCCTTCGGCGAGAGCTCGGGCGACGGCCCCGTCGAGCCGGCCGAGGCCGGCGCTCTCGCGGCCTCGCCGTCCCCACCGCCCGGGCTCGCCGGGGGGTCGATTTCGGCGCCCGCGAACCCGGGGTCGCTCGAAGCGCCAGTGCTCGAAGCGCCAGTGCTCGAAGCGGAAGTGCTCGAAGTACCAGTGCTCGAAGCGCCAGTGCTCGAGGTGGCAGTGGAGGAGGGCTCCGAGACGGCCCCCGGCAGGGAGGCTGAGGCGACGCGGCCGATCGAGTCGGCGGCGATCGCGGCCGAAGCGGCTGCACCCCCCGAGCGCACGGAGCCGGCATCCGCCACTCCCAGCGGCGAGCTCGAGACTGCCGAGATCCGCCCCGGCGAGCTCGAGAGCGCCGAGATCCGGACCAGCGAGCTCGAGGCCGCCGAGGTCCAGGTCGAGGAGATCCAGCTGCCCGAGCCCGAGCCCGCCCGACTCCCGAGCGCCGCGCTCGTGCCTCCGGTCGCCCCCGCAGCGGGCTCCGGCTCGGCGGGCGCCGAGCAGTCCCCGCAGACGGCCCTCGAGGAGTCGATGAGCACGCGCGAGCGGCAGATCGATCCCGCCGCCCCCGGCGAGCCGGAGAGCGCGAGACCCCGCATCGTGCTGAGGGATGCTCAGGAGGAGGAGCCGCTGCGAATCGAGGTGGTCGGCGCCGACGAGCGCCCCAGCCTCAGGGAGCCCAGCGACGTCTCGCTGTTCGAGGCGCAGGACGTGCGGATCGAGCCAGAGCCTCAGCAGGAAGAACAGATGGAGGAGGAGCCCGCCTTCGGCGTGCGCAACCTCTCGACCGAGCGTCAGTTCTTCGGCGAGCCGGTCAGCCTGAGTCTCAAGGACGCGGACATCACCGAGGTGCTGCGCAGCTTCGCGCGGGAGTTCGACCTCAACATCGTGATCCAGCCGGGGGTCGGTGGACCGGTGACCGTCGAGCTCAACCAGGTGCCGTGGGACCAGGCTCTCGACTCGATCCTCAAGGTGAACGGTCTCGGCATGGATCTCGAGGGGTCGATCCTGCGGATCGCGCCGGTCTCGAGGCTACAGCAGGAGGCCGAGAACGAACAGCGGCTGGCCCAGGCGCGGGCCCTGGCCGTGCCGCTGACCACGATCATGAAGCGGGTGAGTTACGCCAGCGCCCAGAACATCGCCCAGATCCTGACCAGCGGCTTGCGGTCGGGCGGCTTCGGCGCCGCCGGCCTCGGTGGGATGGGCAACTTCCCGACCGGGATCCTGTCGCAGCGGGGGGCGGTCAGTGTCGATGGCCGAACCAATACGTTGATCATCCGTGAGCTTCCCGAGTACCTCGACACCGTGATCCAGATCATCGAGAACCTCGATACTCCCACCGAGCAGGTGATGATCGAGGCGCGCATCGTCGAGACGACGCGGAACTTCAGCCGGACGCTGGGCATCGACTGGAGCTTCAGCGGGATCGCCAGCGCCGCGACCGGCAACACGACCGGGTTGCAGTTCCCCAACAACATCAACACCGACGGCGGCGTCCAGCTGCTCACCGGTGGCGCCAACGGCTTCCTCAACCTCGGCCTCGGCAACGTGCTGAACACCTTCCAGCTCGACGTCGCGCTGCAGGCGGCCGAGGCGGACGGTCTGATCAACGTGATCTCGGCTCCCAAGATCTCGACGCTCGACAACGTCGGCGCCGAGATCCAGACCGGTCTGCAGATCCCGATCCAGACCGTCGCCAACAACACCGTCTCGGTGCAGTTCGTCAACGCCACCCTCCGGCTCAACGTGACCCCGCAGGTCACCGCGGAGGGCACCATCCAGATGGACATCCAGATCCAGAAGCGCGAGCCCCAGCTCGCCTTCGCCGTGGTCGGCGCGACCAACGCTCCGATCGCCACGCGCGAGGCGCGCACCCGGGTGATCGTGCGTGACGGTGGGACCGCCGTGATCGGCGGCATCTACACCGTCTCCTCGAACCAGAACGTCGACAAGGTCCCCGGCCTGGCGAACATCCCGGTCCTCGGCCACCTGTTCAAGAACCGCAACCGTTCCAACCAGAACGAGGAGTTGTTGATCTTCATCACTCCGAGGGTGATCCAGCTCTAGCTGTGCAGGGGTTGCAGTCCACGTCCGGATTCGATTCACGATCAAGAAGGCGCACGAGATGACCACCACATCCTGCCGGCACCGGCGACGCCAGAGCAGCGCAGCGGATCCTGCCGGGTCGGGCCGGCCGGCCGGCGTGGTCGGCGCGCCGCGGAGCGAAGTCGCTGGGAGATCGGATCCCAGGGGTCCATTCCCTCCGTTCGGGAAGTCGTGTGCGGTCACTCGAACCGGCTCTCAGATTTTTGGGGGTTTTGCGATGCGGTCCATGACGAAGCTCGTCTCCATCCTCGTTCTCGTTCTCTGCGCCCTGGGCCTTTCCGGTTGCGAAGATCGCACCGACAAGAGCGAGGGCTCGGTCCTGCTGTCGATCAGCGACTTCGACGGCCTGCCGACGCAAGTGAGCGTCAACGCCGCGGACGCGGCGGGGCTGGTCACGGTGGGACAGATCACCATCCAGAACATCCCGAAGGACCCCACCTCGCCGACCAGCTCGCTGATGAACGTCGAGCTCTCGGCGTACGAGGTGATCTTCAGCCGCGCCGACACCGGCACGCGGCTCCCGCCGCCGCTGGTGCGCCAGATCTTCGGCGTCGCGCCGGTCAATGGAACCAACGTCTACGAGAACCTGCCGATCCTGACCAACGATCAGCTCGACGCACCCCCGCTGACCGACCTGCTGTTCATCAACGGCGGATTCGATAGCGAGACCGGCGCGCAGGTCGTGAGCTTGAACCTGAGGCTGCGCTTCTTCGGAAGGACCCTTTCGGGGGACGAGGTCGAGACCGGACCATTCGATGCCTTCACCGTCGATTTCGTCCCGTAGGAGACGCCCGCGATGAGCGAGTCCCACAAGCTGTTCTCTTCGTATGCCCGGGTGCTCCTCGCCGGAGCGCTCCTCTTCGCGTTCGCGTGCTCGACCGACTCTCCGACCGAGCCGCGCCAGAACCCGCAGCCTCCAGGCGGCCAGCCCCCTTCGGACTCCTTCGTCATCACGCTCACGGCGTCGGCCCCCCAGGTCGAGCTCGGCGGCAACGAAGCGGTCACCATCACGGTGAGCGTCCGGCAGGCTTCGAACAACCAGCCGCCGCCCGATGGCACCACCGTGTCCCTGTCCACGACGCTGGGGTCGTTCAACGCTCCCGGCAGCGGACAGCAGACCGGGTTCGTCGAGCTCGTCGGCGGTGTGGCTCAGCTGCTGCTGTTCCCCGGCGACATCGAGGGAACCGCGGTGGTGACGGCGCAGCTCCAGGACAGCGTCGCACGCGTCAACGTCACCTTCGTCGGCGCCGCGACGTTCTTCCTCCAATCGCTCAGCCCCACGATCGGAACCCCCGCCGGCGGCGACGTGGTGCGCATCACGGGCGGCGGGTTCTTCGAGCCCGTGCGCGTGCTGTTCGGCGGGGTTCCCGCCCAGGTCCTGAGCGTCGGTCCGGACGCGATCCGGGTCCGCACCCCCGCGATCGACCTGCCGGTGGGCAGCTCCCAGCGCGTCGGCGTCACCGTGACCGTCGGTCTCAACACCGAGGACGAGCAGACCGACACCCTGGCCAGCGCGTTCACCTACACCCGCGGCGGCACGCCGACCGAGCCCGTGATCTTCTCGGTGACCCCGAACGCCGGCCCCAACGAGGGCGGGACGCGGGTGGTGATCGAGGGCGAGGGCTTCGAGTCCCCGGTCCAGGTGCTGTTCGGGTCCGGCGCTTCGCCCGCCACGTTCTCGGGCGTCGAGGCGGTGGTCGAGTCGGTGACGGGCAATCGGATCGTCGCGATCGCGCCCACCGCCACCGGCTTCGGCCAGATCAACCTCAACGCACTGGTCGACATCCTGGTGCGCAACCGCAACAGCGGGGACACGGCGATCTTCTCCAGCGCCTTCCGCTATGGCGTGGAAATCCTCATCACTTCGATCGCGCCGGGCGAGGGCCCGTTCACCGGTGGTCAGCTCGTCACCCTGTTCGGTCAGGGCTTCGACGAGCCGGTGGCTGTGGAGCTGGCGGGCGTAGGCCAGTCCGTGATCTCGGTCACCGGGACCGAGATCATCGTGAGAACCGTGGCGGTCGATCCCGCAAGCTGCTCGGACAGCGCGGTTTCAGGCGACACCAGAGTCACCAACATCGAGACCGGCGCCACCGCCACGGGTCCTAACTACATCTACCGGGTGGTGCCATTCAGGCCGCGGGTCACCTCGATCACCCCCAACTCCGGGTCCGGCGGTGGCATCGCCACCATCGGTGGCAGCAACTTCACCGCCGACACCGAAGTGCAGTTCGCGATCGAGAGCGGCAGCGAGCTCGCGGCCACCATCCAGAACGTGACGCCCAGCACCCTGACGGTGGTGGTGCCGACGCCGCAGCTCAGCGACTTCGAGGTCGAGGCCTGTGACGACAACGACGACGGCACCAGCGGCGAGAGATACATCGCCACGGTGGCCGACATCGTCGTCACCGACGTCCTCAACACCTGCTCGTCGACCTTCGCCGGCGGCTTCACCTTCCTGCCGACCGACACCAGCTGCCGCAACGACGTCGGCCCGGTCGAGCCGGTGGATCCGCCGACCGCCGCGTTCTCGGCCCAGAACCTGGATGCGTCGACCTTCACGGTGCAGTTCATCGACGAGTCGACGGGAGACATCGCGTCGTACCTCTGGACCTTCGGCGACGGCAGCCCGGCCTCGGCGACGGCCAACCCGGTCCACACCTTCCCGGCAGCCGGCAACTACTCGGTCTCGCTGACGGTCGGCAACGCCGGTGGGACGGACACCGCGGTTCAGGTGATCACGGTCCCGATTCCCTGACGGCGGGCAACGGCACCTGGCGGGGCGGAGATCCGTAGGATCTCCGCCCCCCGAGCTCGAGACTCCTCGGAATCCTACGGGCAGCCCCTACCGGACCCTCGATCGGGGGACTCGGAGGTGGTCGCTTCTCCATCGAAGGCGCGACTCGCGGGCGCAGCGAAGCAGGGTCTCGGACCGGAGGCTCGGCCGAAGGGGGTTCGATTCCGGCGGCGTGGGCATAAACTCGCTGCTGGGGCTCGCAGCCCCGGCACCCCGCCTCTCGTCGACTCCGGTCCCTGATCTTGGACGAGGGGGCCCACCATTCCGTAGACCCATCGCCATGAGCTCGACCATCCGCCGACGCCTGCTGCTCCTCTCCTCGCCGGTCCTCCTCGCTCTCGCCCTCGCAGGGTGCGATTCCGCGGATCCGATCGCGCCCCCCGGCACCACGCTGACCATCTCGGCGTCGCCGACCCGCATCGCGTCCGGCGGGTCCGCCGTGATCCGGGTCGTCGCGCGCCGCCCGAACGGGACGCCCGTCAACCCCGGGACGTTGGTACTGTTCGCGACCACGGTCGGAACGATCGCGCCGAGCGTGCCGGTGGACGAGCGCGGCGAGGCCGTGACCCTCCTGCTCGGCAACGGCGAGTTCGGCACCGCGACCGTCTCGGCCTCGGTGGGGGGTGAAGCGGTCACGGTGGACGTCCAGGTCGGGCTGCCGGCGGGCTCGATCTCGGTGCAGGCGAGTCCGTCGAGCGTCGCCGAGACCGGGGGCAGCGTCGACCTCCGAGCGCTCGTCCGCGACGATCAGGGACGCCCGCTGGCAGGCGCCACTGTCAACTTCGCGAGCGAGACCGGAACGCTGAGATCTGGTGGCTCCTTCCTCGAGACCGACCAGGCCGGCGAGGTCGCCGACGTGTTGAACGTCTCGGCGGGCGACCTCGACGTCATCCAGGGCGACAGCTTCGAGGTCACGGCCGAGGTGGGCAGTGCGACCGGCACCTTGTTGAGCGACAGCATCACGCTCAGCATCCAACGACTGCCGATGGCCGACTTCACGTTCGGCACCAACAACCTGACGGTCGTCTTCACCGACACCAGCACCGGATTCCCGAACCGGTGGATCTGGGACTTCGGCGACGGCAACACGAGCAACCTGCAGAATCCCAGCCACACCTACGCGGCCGCCGGCACCTATGTGGTGACCCTGACCGCGACCAACAGTCAGGGTGCCGACACCATCTCCAAGTTCGTCTCCGTGACCGGGCAGTAGCTTCGCGACTCGTCCGCGCAGCGCGGACGGCGCGGCCAGGCTCGATCTCGCTGCCGGTTCCTGGACCACGAGGTGTCGTGCCCGGGCAGGTGCCCGATAGGAGCCTGCGGCTCGGCTGCTGGCGCGGCCGGGTACGCACCGGTGGCGCCTTCTCGCGCTCTCACGATCCGGCTCGCAGCGCCCTACCCGACGGCCGTCGCGCAGCGGGGAGGCTGCCTGCATCCGAAGTGCGGGTCCTGAACCGGGCCGCGCTGATATAGTGGAGCGCTTCGGTAAGCCAAACAGAGTGCGGGCACTTGCGGCCCCTGGCCCAGCGTCCGCCGGAAGACGATCCGACGGGCGAGATCGCCGGAGTAGAGCATGGCGGACACTGGCAATCGCAGCGAGCGACTCTCGGACCTGCGCGCTCGTTGGGAGGCGGACCGCAGGTCGCGACTGTTCCTGCAGCTCGCCGAGGAGTACCGGCGGCAGGGCCAGCCGCTCGAAGCGATGGCGGTGCTCGACGAGGGCCTCAGCAGGCATCCGTCATCGGTCGCCGGCAAGGTTCTCCAGGGGCGCTGCCGGCTCGAGTCGGGCCAGGTCGAGGCCGCGGCGGCGACCTTGGAGGAGGTCGTCAGCAGGGATCCGACCCACATCGTGGCCTATCGCTGGCTGACGGAATCGTACCTGGAGCTCGGTGACGCCGAGCAGGCGCGGCGGCGCCTCGACGTCTACACGCAGCTCAACCCTCAGGGCGAGGACCTCTCGGATCTGAGCCGGCGTCTCGTCGCGCTCGAGGATCCGGCTCGGCGAGCGGAGGGATCCGTCCAGCCGCCGAGCTCGGGCACACCGTCTCGCCCGGACGCCCGCACGACCGAAGCGCCGACCATCCTGACGCCCATTCCGCCGGAGCTGGGAGATCCGAAGCTCGTCGAATCGGAGCAGCCGACGGTCGCCCTGCGACGCGAGGAGCTGTCCCCGACGCCCTCCACTCCCGACGCCGCGCGCGACGCGCCCACGCGCGCCGTGCCCCTCGCCGATGCGGAGCGCCCGGCTGCAGGCCGAGAGAGCGATCGGGATGCGAGCCGAGACGCCGGGTACGATGCTCCGGAGGATGTCCCCGAGAGAGGATTCAGCGATCGAGCGGGCGCACCGGCGCTGTGGCCCTGGAACCGCCGAGAGGGATCCGGGGCCTCCGCCGAGACCGCCCCGGCTTCCGACTCGGCTCCGACTGCCGACGACGGCGACGAAGTGGTCGCGCCCCACGCGCGGACCGAAGCGCCGACCGCGAAGCACCGCCTCGCATCGCTGGGGCTCTTCCCCGACCCGCCGGCGGCCCGATCGGGGGAGGGTGACACGGCGGAAGACACGGCGGACGACACTCCGGACGAGTCGGCGGAGCCGGACGCCGCCGAGCCCGAGAACGGAACCGCCAGGTCGGCAGTCCCCGCCGAAGCGGTCACCGCGGAGGTTCCGTGGTGGCGTCCCCGGCCCACCCCCTCGCCCTGGGACACGCAGGAGGCCGCGGTCGGGCCCTTTCCCTCGACCGACGATCCGGAGGAGCCGGCCGGCGAGCGGCAGCCCCCCGAGGAGCGGGAACCTGCCGGGTCCGAGGCGCCCGCGGGCGTTTTCGACACCTCCGCCCTCCTCGAGCCTTCCCCCCGCAGCGACGACGACGAAGACGGCCTCTCCGAGGCGGCCACGAGCATGGTCGATCTGGCCGGCGACGAAGCACTCCATCCGGCCGACGAGGAGCGCCCCGCCGACTCCGAGAGCTCCGACGCCACGCCCGCGCCCCCACTCCCGGACGCGAGCGAGGAGATCGGGGGCCAACCGGTCGAACCTCCCCGGTTTCCCGGGCCGCTCACGGAGGACGAGGCAGCGGTCGAGGCCGCGGCTGCTCCGGAAGCGGCCGGGACCCCGCACCAGGAGGCGCCTGCGCCGAGAGAGCGAGTCGCCGAGCCCGACGGGAGCGACCTGTTCGGTCTGGGTCAGGCCCCCGACGCGCGCTGGAGCAGGCTGTGGGGCGGGGAGGGCGGCGCCCCGCCGGCGCCTGCCTCGGATCCGTTTCCCGAGCTGCATACGGGCTCTGTGGACAACGGATCGTCGACCGTCTTCGCTCTGGACGCCGGCGATCTGTTCGACGAGATCGACCTGGCCTCGATCCCCACTCGGCCGCTGTCGATCCCGTTCTGGTTGACGCACCCGGGATCGCCCGCCCGTTCCTCCCGATCCCAGGGACCCGCCACCCCCACCTTGGCGTACCTCTACCTGGAGCAGGGGCACGCCACGGAGGCCGAGGCCCTCTACGGGACCATCCTCGAGCGCGAGCCCGAGAACGAAGCCGCTCGGGAGGGACTGGCCGAGGTCGAGCGCGTGCGGGCTGATCTGAGCGCCGCTGCGCTGATCGGGGACTTCGAGCCGGAGCGCGGCGGCCTGACCGCAAAGCAGGTCTACGTCCTGCAGCGCTATCTCGCCCGGCTCCGGGGCCGAACGGACCACACCGATGTTTCGTGAGCAGCTCCGAGCCCTGCTGGCGTCCTTGGACGGCGACGCCGCGCTGGCGCTGGTGAGCGCGGACGGTCTCGTCGTCGACTCGGTGGTGCGCTCGGCACGAGGTCTGCAAATCCCGGATCTCGACATGCTCGCGGCCGAGCTGGTGGCGCTCTCCGCTTCGATCGCCGAGAATCACCGCGAGTTCGGGGGCGACGCGGTGCACGGCCTGTCGCTGGTCACCGAGCGGCTGAACCTGTCGCTGTCGACGGTGGCCGAGGGATTCCTGCTGCTGGCCGCAACCGACGACGAGTCGACCCTGGGACGCATCCGCTTCGAGCTGAGGCGGGCCCCCCTTCAGCTCGCCGCCAGCCTGGGCTGAGGTGAAGGCGACCAGAGGTCGGGGGCGGTCGGCCGGAGCCGCGGAACATCGCTGCTACGCCACGGCAACGGTGCGGGAGACGACGGGGTTCGGCGTCGGCCACTCGCGATCCGGGGGGCGGACTGAAATACTGTGGCTTCTCGGATCCGGAGCTGCTGGACCTGTGAGGTGATGGGATCGTGCTGACCTTCGATCAGATCAAAGAGCTGGCGAGCCTGGTGTCGGAACGCGGGCTGGAGGTGCTCGAGATCGAGCGCTCCGGCTTCCGCCTGCGAATCGCCGGCCCCGCCCGACCCTCGGCCGTCGGCACTCCGGTGCCGGCCGCACCGCTGGCGCCGGTGGCGGCGCCGGCCGAGAGCCCCCGCAGCTCGCCTGCCACCGCGGGCGCGCTCGCCAGCGGTAAGCAGGAGGAGGAGGACGACGATCGTCACTCCGGAGCCCACCTCCTCACCTCGCCGATCGTCGGCACCTTCTACGTGTGCCCGAGCCCGGACGCCGATCCGTTCGTCCGAGTCGGTGACCGGGTCGAGAAGGGCCAGATCGTCTGCATCGTCGAGGCGATGAAGCTCATGAACGAGATCGAGGCGGACGTCGACGGCGTCGTCGTCGAGGTCATTCCACAGAACGCGCAACCGGTGGAGTACGGCGAGCCCCTGTTCGCGATCCGGCCAGATTGAAGCGTCGGCTCGCCTCTTGCGTCGCGCTCTCCGCAACGCCGCAGATCCTCGATCAGACCGAGTCCGAATCGCCGCCGGGCACCGCATTCCCAGATCCCACGCCGGCCTTGTTCAAGAAGATCCTCATCGCCAACCGCGGAGAGATCGCGCTCCGCGTGATCCACGCCTGCCGAGAGCTGGGCGTGGCCACCGTCGCCGTCCACTCGACCGCGGACCGCGACAGCCTCCACGTGACCTATGCCGACGAGGACGTGTGCATCGGTCCGCCCTCCCCCAGCCAGAGCTATCTCGACGTCACCGCGATCCTGTCGGCCGCCGAGATCACGGGCGCGGACGCCGTCCATCCGGGCTACGGCTTCCTGTCGGAGAACGCTCACTTCGCCGAGATCCTCGACGAGTGCAATCTGGCCTGGATCGGGCCGCGGCCCGACACCATCCGCCGGATGGGGGACAAGGCGGTCGCCCGGCAGACGGCGATCGCGGCCGGCGTCCCCGTCCTGCCGGGCAGCGAGGGCGTGCTGATGGATGCCGGCGAGGCGCGCCGGGTGGCCGGAAGGGTCGGCTACCCCGTGATCCTCAAGGCCGCTGCAGGTGGCGGTGGACGCGGCATGCGTGTCGTCCACGACGCCGACGCAGTCCAGAAGCAGTTCGAGACCGCGAGCACCGAGGCCGAGCGGGCCTTCGGCGACGGCTCGCTGTACCTCGAGAAGTACCTGGTCGAGCCGCGTCACGTGGAGTTCCAAATCTTTGGCGATCACCACGGTCGCATCCTCCATCTCTGCGAGCGGGAGTGCTCGATCCAGCGCCGCCACCAGAAGCTGATCGAGGAGGCGCCGGCGCCGGGGCTGGGAGCAGAGCTGCGAGAGGCGATGGGCGACGCCGCGGTTCGACTGGCGCGCTCGGTCGACTACGAGAACGCGGGAACGGTGGAGTTCCTGCTCGATACAGACGGCAGCTTCTACTTCATGGAGATGAACACTCGGATCCAAGTCGAGCATCCGGTCACCGAGACCGTGCTGGGGCTCGACCTGGTCAAGACCCAGATTCGCGTCGCGGCCGGCGAGCGGCTCGAGGTGCCAGACGGCCTGCAGCCGCGCGGTCACGCCATCGAGTGCCGGATCAACGCGGAGGATCCCACGACCTTTCGGCCCAGCCCCGGTCAGATCGAGACCTTCCACGTGCCGGGGGGCCCGGGCGTCCGGGTCGACACCCACGCCTACGAGGACTACTTCTTCCCCCCCTACTACGACTCGCTGATCGCCAAGCTGATCGCATTCGGCGGCAGCCGCGACGAGGCGATCGTCAGGATGGAGCGGGCGCTCGACATGTTCGTCATCGAGGGGATCAAGACCAGCGTGCCGCTGCACCGCCTCGTCATGCGCGACGCCGAGTATCGCGCCGGCCGCCTGTCGACGCGCTTCATGGAGGGATTTCTGAAGCGGACCTCCCTGTGAAGCGAGGCGTCGCCGTCGACTTGCCCCCGAACCGAGTTTCCAACCTGTCCCCGATCTCGACGTCCGGACGAGATCGGTACCTGTCCCCGATCTCGGCCCGTGCGGGATCCGGGCGTAGGAGAGCTCGGTGTCGGTGAACGGTGGTCGTCGCCCGTGGCTCCCGCTCGAGCCCCTGCCTCGCCTCTACGCCATCGCCGACGTCGAGGCGCTCGGTGCCGGCGCCGGCGACCTCGACCCGGTGCTGGAGGCAGTGTCGATGCTGGCCGCGGTCGGCGTCCACTGGATCCAGCTCCGTGCGAAGCGGCTCTGCGGTCGCGACGTCTTCGCCATGGTCGAGGGCTGCCTCGACCGGCTCGCCGGACACCCGGAGGTCGCGCTGTGGGTCGACGACCGGGTCGACGTGGCGGCCTGCCTGCCTGTCGCGGGAGTCCATCTCGGTCAGCTCGACCTCCCGCCGGCGGGCGCGAGGCGGGTGCTCGGCGCCGACCCGTGGATCGGCCTCTCCACCCACACGATCGAACAGGGCCGCGCCGGCCAGAGCGATTCCGCGGTCGACGTGGTCGCCGTCGGTCCGATCTACGCCACGCGGAGCAAAGGGGCTCCGGACCGAGTCGTGGGCCTCGCCGGCGTCGAGCACGCCCGCTCCCTCGGCCGCAAGCCGCTGATCGCGATCGGCGGGATCGACGCCGAGCGGGCGCCCGCCGTGCTCGCCGCCGGCGCCGACTCCGTCGCCGTGATCGGCGCGCTCGGGCGAGGGAGCGAGATCGAGCCCAACGCCCGCCGGCTGCTGGCGGCGGTGAGGTAGACCCCCGCGTGCGGCGGTGCTGCCCCTCGCGGGGGAAAGGTCCCAGTTCGGGGACAGGTACCTATCTCACACCGATCCCAGTTCGGGGACAGGTACCGATCTCTCAGGTTGGAGATCCGGCTCGTCCCGAGAGGCCGCGATCCCCGATCCGCCACGTTCGGCGTCCCCTCCTGCTATCGTTTGCCGGACTCTCGAGAGGATGAGAAATGAGCTCCCTGGCGCTGGTGACGATGATCGTGATCTGCAGCATCGTCTGGGGAGGCTCCGTCCTGCTCGTTGTCACCGCGGTGCGCAGTGAGAGCCGCCGACAGCGCGGGAGCTGAGCGGCCGATGCTGCTTCGCCCTCGGCGACTCGCCGAGGTGGAGCTCTCCGGGCACGCCGGATGCGGACCCCTGTGACGAAGCCGCCGATGCGCATCTACCTCGTGGGGTTCATGGGAGCGGGCAAGACGACCGTGGGGCGACGCGTGGCGAGGCGTCTGGGCCTCTCCTTCGTGGATCTGGACACCGAGATCGAGCGACAGGCAGGGGTTGCGATTCCTGTGATCTTCGAGCGCGAGGGAGAGAGCGGCTTTCGCCAGCGCGAGCGCGCAGCCCTGCGAGCGCTGTCGAGGCGCCGCGGCATCGTGGTGGCGACCGGGGGCGGCACCCTGAGCAGCCCGGAGAATCGGGAGCTGATCCGCCGCTCCGGCAGGAGCATCTTTCTCGATGCTCCCCTCGAGGTGCTGTTCGATCGGATCGAGCGCTCCTCGCGCAGCCGTCCGCTGTTTCGCGACCGCGATCAGGCCCGTCGTCTCTACGAGCGACGCCTCGAGGGCTATCGCGACGCAGAGTTGGCGATACCGGTGGCCGCGGGCGATGCCGCCGATGAGGTCGCAGCGCGCATCGTGGAGCGACTGGTGGAGCGACTGTCGGAGCGGCTGGAGAACGGCTCGTGCGCTACCTGATCCTCTCCGACATCCACGGCAACTGGGACGCGATGCGGACCGTTCTGCGCAAGGTCAAGCGCAAACGATTCGACCGGACCCTGCTGCTGGGCGATCTGGTCGGCTACGGCGCCGCGCCCAACCAGGTCATGGACGAGATGCACTCGCTGCCGGGGGATCTGTTCGTGGTGCGCGGCAACCACGACAAGGTAGTCGCCGGGCTCGAGTCGGGCGAGGGCTTCAACGAGATCGCCCTGCTCTCGGCGAAGTGGACGACGACGCGGTTGACCGAGCGGCACCTGAAAGAGCTGCGTGAGCTGCCGGCGGGGCCGAGGGTCATCGAGGAGAGCGACGACGGCGTGGAGCTGGCGATCTGCCACGGCTCGCCGGGAGACGAGGACTACTACCTGTTCGCCGAGCAGGATGCCTGGCCGGCCTTTCAGGCCGAGCCCCAGGCCCGCCTCACGTTCTTCGGGCACACGCACCTGCCGTCGCTGTTCATCCTCCATCAGGGGGGCGTGCGCGGAATGCTGCTGCGCGGCGACGGGCGCGTGCACATCAGCGACCGGCTCCGCTACCTGGTCAACCCCGGCTCGATCGGCCAGCCGCGCGATCGCGACCGGCGCGCCGCCTTCATGATCTACGACTCACAACGACGGGTCCTCTCCTGGCGTCGTGTCGACTATCCGATCGAGGTCGCCCGGCGCCGGATCCTCGAGGCCGGCCTGCCGGCGCCACTCGCCGACCGCCTCAACTTCGGCGTGTAGCGCCGGTGGGCCCGCCCCGAGAGGCCGCCTCCCAGGTGACCGGCAGGCGACGGTCCGCGGATAGAGGGAGCTTCGGCGGGCTACGCCCCGGGGGGCGGCGTCGTCATGATCTCCTGCGTGCTCCGCCCTTCGCGCGCCAGTCCGAGGACGTGCTCGAGAACGGTATGGCTGCCGTCCGCCGCCGCGAGACCCTGCTCCCAGGTGGCGATCGCGCCTTCGCGGTCGTCGAGCTGGAGCTGGATCAGGCCACGCATCAGGGCCGCCTGGCTGAGGGTGGGATCGGCGGTGAGCGCTCGCTCGAGCAGGACGAGCGCGTCCTGAGGTTGCCCCATGGTGTAGCGGACGATGCCGGAGACGTAGTTTCCGATCGGGTCCTCCGGCGCCTGAGCCAGGATCTGCTGCGCCTCCTGGAAGGCGTCGAAGAACTGCTCGTGGGCCATCAGGAGCTGCGCCAGGTCGCGCCGGGCGTCGAGGTCCGACGGATTCTGGGACGCACGATCCCTCAGCGCCTGGACCTGGGCCGTGACCTGGGGCGGCAGGGCGGGCTGGCCGCGGTCGAAGTCGCCCCCGCCCCCGCCCGCACCTGCGGCCGGAGGTCCCTGCTGGGCCATCGGCTGCTCGGGTGCAGGGACCGCGTCGCGTTGCGCCCAGAAAACGAGAAGGGCCACCAGCCCGACGGCGCCGCCACCGAGCAGCGCGCCGGCGAGAGCCGGATGGCGGCGGCTCCAGGAGCTCCCCGCAGCGGGCTCGGGCGGCGTGTGCCCGGCGGGCTCCGCCTCGCGAGGTCCCGTCGCCGCCCCACGCTGCTGGTGAAGGCGCGCGCGCGCGGCGTCGAGCTCACGCAGAACACGGGCCGCCGCGAGCTCCAGCTCGTCGCGATCGGCGGCCCCCAGATCCGGCCCCTCGCTGCCGCGCAGCCGTGCGTAGAGCTCGTCCCGCTGCGCCTCGAGGTCCTCGATGCGCAGGTCGAGATCGCTGCGAGCCCGCCTCGTCTGCCGGGTCGATCGCCGCGCGACGAGCAGCGCCAGGATGCCGCCCGCCAACAGGCCCAGCCCGAGGACCAGGAGCGGGAGCTCTCCGAGCTCGCTCATTCCACCGGGCCCCCGCCTCCTTCGACCTCACGCAGGACGCGCGCCCGGTACTCGGCCAGCTCTCCGCCCTCATCGGGCAGGGCTCGCTGCGCGAGGGCGGCTGGACCGCGCGTCTGGCGGAGGACGATGAACAGCCCGACGAGCAGGCCGAGGACCGGCAGGAGCCACACCAGCAGGTTGAAGCCACGCGCCTTGGGGACCAGGAGCACGAACTCGCCGAACGAGCTCTCGAAGTACGAGACGATCTGTTCCTCGGAATAGCCCTGGGCGAACAGCTCGCGGATCTCGTCGCGCATCGCGAGCGCCGAGACCGCGGTCGAGTCGGCGACCGACAGCCCCTGGCAGACCGGACACCGCAGCCGCGACGAGAGGTCGCGGGTGGCTTCCTCGAGCTCCTGTCCGGTCTTGGGAGCGTCCGCCGGGGGGCCGAGGTCCTGGACCACGCCGAAGTCGGTCCCGGTCGCTTCCTCTTCCGAATCGGCGCCGAACGCCGCGAGCGGGACCGCGAGGAGCAGGATCGCCAGCGCCAGCGCGCGGCTCGCCTTACGGCGCGTGGAGCCCGAGCCGGGTTTCGGCGCGCCCGTGAGGCGCTTGCAGGTGGTGGATCTCATAGGAAGCTCTCGATGCCTCGGTGCTTCGATGTCTCGATGTCTCCGTGGCCACCGGCCGCGGTGCGGCCGAGGCCTCGTTGGGTTGTTCCGTCGCGAGGCCTCCTGGTCCTCTCCCGGAGGGCCACGGCGCCGCGTGAACGTCACGGTCAGAGCGGTCAGAGCGGTCAGAGCGGTCAGAGCAGAGCGTCGAGCGCCTCCCGCAGGATCTGCGCATGGAGGCCGCCGATCACCTTGTCGACGATCACGCCCTCCTCGTCGATGAAGAAGGTCTCGGGCGGCCCGAACACGCCGTAGGCGATCGCGACGCGGTTCTCGGGATCGATCAGCGCAGGTCCCCAGGCGCCGAGCTCGTCGATGAAGCGCGCGATCACGCCCGGATCGTCCTGATAGATCACTCCCAGGAAGTGGACGCGCCCCCGGTAATGAGCGGCCGCCGACTCGAGCAGCGGGTGCTCCTGGATGCAGGGCGGGCACCAGGTCGACCAGAAGTTGATGACCACCGGGGTGCCGCGCAGCTCCGAGAGCCTCACCACGTTGCCGTCGAGGTCCTGCAGCGTGAAATCGGGAGCGGGCTTCCCGATCAGCGGCGACTCGACGATCTTGGGGTCGAAGCGGAAGGAGACGGCGAGCAGACCGACCAGAGGCACGATCAACAGCACACCGATCAGCAGGACCTTCTTGTTCATCCCTCGCTCATCCGCCGGCGCTCGCTTCCGCCACCGAGTCGTCGACTCCTTCCCCGACCGTCTCCCCCGCTGCCGCGGCCACCGCACGCCGCACCGGCAGGCGTGGAGGCAGCAGGCAGACGGCGGTGCCGGCCACCATCATCAAGACTCCCAACCAGATCCAGAGCACGGCGGGAGTCACGATCGCACGCAGCCCGGCGCTGTTCGCCGAGACGTTCATCAGCGTCAGGTAGAGATCGTGGGTGAGCCGGGTGCGGACCTTGGGGGTGCCGATCGGCTCGCGCTGGGTGGGATAGAAGTTGATCGAGGGCTCGAGCACGCCGAGGCTGCGGCCGTTGCGCGAGACGTCGATGCGCGCGATCTGTCGCGTCACGTGCGGCTCGGCCGCGAGTCGGGCGTCGAGAAAGGTCAGGGTGTAGCCGTCGATCTCGGTCGAGGTCCCGGGCGCGAGCTGGGCCTCTCGCTCCACCTGGTAGCTCGAGGAGATCGCGATCGACAGGAAGGTCACCAGGACGCCGAAGTGGACGATGTAGGCGCCGAGACGCCGTGGCGCCAGCTCGGTGGAGCGCTTGAGCGCGGCGGGCGGCGATTCGCCCTGCGCGACGCGCGTGCGGGCCGGTCGCAGTCCCTGGTCGGCGGTGACCCACAGCGTGTAGCCGAAGAGCGCGGCCGAGAACAGGATCGGGAACCCGCGTCCGCCCAGAGCGAGCGCGATCAGGAGCGCGACCCCAGCGGCCGGCAGCGGCCAGAGCAGGGCCCGGCGCAGCAGCCGGGAATCTCCGGATCCCCACGGCAGCGCGGGGCCGAGCCCCATCAGCAGGATCAGGCCGAGGAAGATCGGCACCCCCATCCGGTTGTACCAGGGGACCCCGACCGAGACCTTCACGCCGCGCACCGCCTCCGCCAGGATCGGATAGAGCGTGCCCACCAGCACGGTGAACATGAGCGCCAGGAGCAGCAGGTTGTTGACCAGGAAGGCGCTCTCGCGAGACGGCAGCGGGGAGCCGACCGCGGGGCCGCCGAGGCGATCGACGCGCAGCGCGAGCAGGATGACGACGGCGAAGGCCGCGACCCCGAGAAACGCCAGGAACATCGGCCCGATCGCGCTCTGGGTGAAAGCGTGAACCGAGTTGACCACGCCCGAGCGGGTGAGGAACGTCCCCAGGATGGTCAGCAGGAACGAGATCATGATCAGCACGACCGTCCACGCCTTGAGCGTGCCGCGCCGCTGCAGCACGATCGCCGAGTGCAGCGCCGCGATCGCGGTCAGCCAGGGCAGGAGCGAGGCGTTCTCGACCGGATCCCAGGCCCAGTAGCCGCCCCACCCGAGCACCTCGTAGGACCACCATCCGCCGAGCATGATGCCCAGCGTGAGGAACGACGTGGGCACTAGCAGCCAGTTGCGCAACGGCCGCAGCCAGGTCGGCCCGAGCTGGCCGCGCAGCAGCGCCGCGACCGCCATCGCGAAGGGCACGGTCATGCCGACGTAGCCCAGGTACAGCGTCGGCGGATGGACGATCATCAACAGGTGGTTCTGCAGCAGCGGGTTCGGCCCCGGACCCTCCATCGGGATCGGCGGCGGCACCGGCTTGAAGGGGTTGGCGGCGCCCGCGATCAGGAAGCTGAAGAAGATCCCGACCGTCAGGATCGTTCCGAGCGTGTAGGCGAGGTAGTCGTCGTGACCGCGCTTCCACTGGAGGATCGCGACGCCGGCGGTGTAGAGCCCGAGGATCATCCCCCAGAACAGGATCGACCCCTCGAGCGAGGACCACAGCGACACGATCGTGATGTGGAGCGGCGTGGTGGTCGAGCCGACCTGCGCCACATAGCTCACCGAGAAGTCGTGGCGCACCAGCGCCACCACCATCAGCACGTTCGCCGCGATCATGGCGAGCGCGAAACCGAGAGCGAGCCGGCGCGTCCACAGCAGCCCGAGCTCGGAGCGGCGAGCGCCGGCGACGAAGCCGACCGGGGCCCCGATCGTGCACAGGAGCAGACCCAGCAGAACCAGGCCCTGTCCGAGGGCCGGCGTCATGTGTTCGTGCGGTCGAACTGGAGGCTCTTGACGAGCTCCTGCATGTCGCGCTCGTCGACCTCGTGCGGCGCCCGGTACTCGTTGTCGTGCTTGATCATCAGCCGGGTGGTGTGGAACTTGCCGTCGGCCTGCATGTTGCCCTCGAGCACCACGCCGATCCCGCCGCGGAACATCGCAGGCGGCACCGCCTGGGTCGACACCGGCACCGTGGTCTCACCGTCGGTGACCTCGAAATCCAGCGTCAGCCCGTCCTCGCCGTGGACGATGCTGTCGGGCACCACCAGGCCGCCGAGCCGGATCGAGGCGGTCTCGGCCTGCTTCCCGGCCTCGACCAGCTCGCTCGGGCTCCAGTAGTAGACGAGGTTCTCACCGATGTTGCCGAACGCGAGGAAGGAGAAGGCGCCGCCTGCCACCAGGAGCGCGCCGAGAGCGATCAGCCGCCGGTTGCGCACCGCGGCGCGTTCGGTGTCGGTTTCAGCCGAAGAGATCATCGACGAGTTCCTCCTACCGTGTCGGTCGCCGGGGCCTCGAAGCGTCGTGCGGGCGACGAGCCCTCTCCGCCGGCTCCGGAATCGCCGCTCTCACGGACGATCTGCCGGCGCACCGAGCGGAGCCTGGTGATTAGATGGATCGCGTAGAGAACGAGACCGGTGCAAACCACCGCATACGCTGCGATCACGAAGCTCCAGCCACCGACTATAACGCCCTCGGGCACCATCGAATTGCTCTCTGCCGTCCGGAGATGTACCGACCGACCCCTGGGAGTCAGGCAACCGCCTCGGCGATCCTCTCGGGCTCGCCGGCCTGCTCGAGCTGGCGCCTCCCGGCTTCGATCCGCGAGCGCATGGCGATGAACCAGAGCGTGATGAACAGGACGGCGAAGGCGTTGATTCGCCAGGGGAGGATCATCCCCCCGCTCACCGTTTCGGGGGACGACTGCACCTGGTGGATCGAGCGCCACCAACGCACGCCGAAGTAGATGAGAGGGATGTCGACGTAGGCCACGATCGTCGCCACCGCGGTCCAGGTGGCTCGGCGTTTCGGCTCGTCGACGAAGGTGCGCAGGGCCAGGATTCCGGCGAAGAGCAGCAGGCCCACCAGCGAGCTGGTCAGGCGGACGTCCCAGTCCCACCAGACGCCCCAGGTCGGCTTCGCCCAGATCATGCCGGAGGGGAGCATGAGAACCGAGAGGATCACGGTCGCCTCGAGCGAGCCGGCGAGCAGGTCGTCGTAGCGCTCCTTCCCCGTCCACAGCGAGGTCAGCGCCCAGCCGAAGGCGAAGGTGGAGGCGAGCAGCATGCTCCAGGCGGTCGGCACGTGGATGTAGGCGATGCGCGAGACGTCGCCCATGTGGCGCTCGGGGGGGGCCATGGTCAGCCCCATGACAGAACCGGTCACGAGCAGCCCGAAACCCAGGATTCCGAGGCCGTGTTGCCAGGTGAGCGGTTTCAACTTCCCTCCTCGCAGACGAACGGGTAGAGCACGCCGCCGATCGACCAGTAGATTACATCGAAGGCGATCAACAGGTTCCGCCACGAGCCGAGCTGGTCCATCGCGTCGCCCAGGATCACCAGGTTCAGCGACTTGACCGACGCCAGCAGCAGCGGCCCCACCAGGGGAAAGAGCAGGAGCGGCAGCAGCACGTCCTGCCCCCGCATCCGCGAGGTCATCCCCGAGTACAGCGTGCCCGGCGCGGCGAGCCCCGCCGCCGCCAGCGCCCAGATCAGCGCGAAGTCGGCGATCGCGCTCGGATCGACCTGCACGCTGTAGAGGATCAGCGCCGCCGGCGCCAGCACCGGACCGAGCGCCAACAGGAAGAGGGTGTTGGCGATCGCCTTCGAATAGAACACGGCGACCGGTTCGACCGGCAGCAGGAACAGCCCCTCGAGCGCCCGGTCCTCGTGCTCGACCCGGAAGCTCTCGGCCAGCCCGAGCGTCGAGCTGAGCAGCAGCGCCAGGACCAGCAGGCCGCCCGACGCCCGGACCAGCATCTCGGTCTCGGGCAGCGCGAAGGAGAACAGCAGGAGGGTCATGGCGCCGAACACGAACACCACGAGCAGGCGGGCGCGGCGGCGCCACTCGAGGCGCAGGTCCTTGCCGATCAGGGCGACGAGCTGGCGCAGCACGATCACGTCGCCGCCTCCTGGAAGCGTGACAGGAGCTGGCTCGAGGGCCCCCGCCAGGCGATCTGGCCGCGCTCGAGGAGCACCGAGCGTCCTCCCAGGCTGGTGGCGCGGGTCAGCGCGTGCGAGGCGATCACGAAGGTCTTCCCCTGCTCCCGTGAGCTGCGGATCCAGCGCTCGAGGAAGCGCTGGCCGTCGGGATCGAGCGCCGAGAACGGCTCGTCGAGCAGGACGAGCTCGGGCTTCTCGAGCTCGGCGCGCAGCAGGGTCAGCCGTTTGCGCATCCCGGCGGAGAAGCCGCGGATCTCGTGGTCAGCGCGCTCGGCGAGCCCCATGCGCTCGAGCAGGGGCATCAGCTCGGGGGCGGGGAGCGGGCTCGGGGAGAGGCGATTCCACAGCTCGAGCATCTCGAGCGCGGTCAGGTGATCGTAGAGGTAGCCGTGGTGGGTCACCAGGCACAGGCGGCTGCGGCAGAAGGCGCGGGCGCGGTTGGGATCGCGGCCGAAGACCGCGAGCGCGCCGGTGGTGCGGTGGATGAGACCGGCGATGGTGCGCAGGAGGGTCGTCTTGCCCGAGCCGTTGGCGCCGGCGAGCAGCACCAGGTCCCCGCGCTCGACGTCGAGGTCGACGTGGGCGAGCGCCCAGGAGCGACCGAACCGCCGGCCGAGACCGCGGGTCGAGACGATGGGGTGATCGGGAGACGAGGACATCTCGAGCAAGGACGTGAGCGACGAGGAAGCGGCAAGTCGAGTCGCTGCGCGGCGCCGCCGAAGCGCTCGAAGAGGCTCTGCGTCGGCTCGCTCCTGGCAAGCGGCCGGCGTCGGCGACGCACCGGCTCGAGCCGGCGACGGACTCCCCGCCGCCCCTCGCCGCCGCGGTGGCCTGACCAGCGCTGCGAGGCGGAAGCTATCGCAACCGCTCGCGCCGCCGACTCGGAAGTCTCGAGAGGCCGGCGCGCGGGGGTGGCGCAGCGTGGGAGCAGGCGGCCGGGCTCCGGCTGGCGGCCGCGACCAGCGGGCGACCTGCGCCGCGCGCAGTAGCATCGGCCAATGGTCTCGCTGCGCGCCCTTCTATTGTTGGCGTCGCTCTCGCTGGTCGCCTGTGGTGGGCTGGGTCCGTCCGTCGCTCCCGCTGCCACCGGGGCCTCCGGCCCCAGCGCCCAGGATCTGGATCTCGAGCTGCGCGCGCTCCTGCTCCTGCTCGAGGACCGCGGGCTGTTCGAGCCGACGGTCGTGGCGCAGAGCCTCGCGTCGCCCCGGCCCGAGACGCGGGAGGCGCTGGCCCGGGCGCTGGGCCGCATCGACGATGCGCGGGGTCGCGACGTCCTCCTCGAGCTGCTGGCCGATTCCGCCCCGGGCGTGCGTGCCTCGGCGGCGACGGCGCTCGCAGGCCATCCCTCGCCGGTGGTCCTCGCCTCGCTCTCGGCGATCGCAGGTGGCGACGATCGCGAGGCGGCGGCCGCTGCGGTCGCGGCGCTCGCGCGCCTGGGAGCTCCCTTGAGCGAGGTCCTCGAGAGCCTGCGCGGGATCGAGAGCGCCGAGGTGTGGCGGAGGATCGTCCCCGCGCTGTTTCGCTTCACGGCCGAAGAGCGCTTCGAGGCGGCGAGCCTGGCGCTCGCCGAGGCGCCCGCGGAGCTGCATCGCCTCGCGGGCCTGGCGCTCGCCTGGCGTTCGCCGGCGCGAGCGCTCCCGGCCGTGCGCGAGCTGCTCGGCGACCAGGACTCCTTCGTGCGTGCGGCCGCCGCGCGCACGCTGGGTGCGCAGGGGGCGGCGGGGGACCTCCCGCGGCTGATCGCGATGCTCGACGAGCCCGAAGGCCCGCCGGTCGTCGCCGCGATCGTCGCGCTCCAGTCGCTCGTCGAGCGCGGCGTCGCAGCGCCCCCTCCCGAGCTGGTGCCGGCGCTCCTCGCGCGCTTCGACGCGGCCGACGCGTCGGTGCGCCTGGCCGCGATCGAGGCCTCGGCGGCCTGGCTGCTGGACGAAGAGCTCGAGGCGGCTCTCGACGCGCGATTCGCCGACCCCGAGGCGCCGGTCGGTGATCGGGCCGCGGCGCTGCTTGCGATGGCGCGCGGCGGCGCACCGCGGGCAGCCGACCGGATCGCTGACGCGGCGGCGGCGCACCATCCCCTGCTGCGTGCCGCCGCGGCGCGCGCGGCGGCACGGCTCCGCGCGGCGGCACGGCTCGGCGCGGCCGCGATCGTCGACGGGATCGCCGAGAAGATCGTCGGGAAGCTCCTGGTCGATGCCGACCCGGCGGTGCGCTCGGCGGCGCTGGCGGCATCCTTCGAGCTCGAGGCGGAGCCTGCGCAGCTCGCGCTCGATGCGCGCAGCGATTCCTCGGCCGCGGTTCGAGGCACCCTCTTCGAGCTCCTTCGCGAGCGCCCGCTGCTCGCCCATGGCGACCTCGTGCGCCCGGCCGGAGGCGATCCGCTCGAGCGCGAACGCGCGCCCGCGACCCGCCGCCAGCTCGTCGTGGCACTGGAGGCGCGAGGTCGCGCCGAGCGTCTCGAGCGCGGCGCCATCCTCGAGACCCTCGAGAGGATCGCGGCCGGCGACCCCGAGCGAGCGGTTCGCGCTGCCGCGCGCTGGGCGCTCGCTGCGTTGGGCGGGGAGGCTCCCGCCGCGCGGTCTCATCCAGGGCGCCAGGAGCTGCCCGCCTACCGGGCGGTGGCGGCGATCTCGGCGGCCTCCGTCGAGGACGCGGTGGACCTGGAGCTGGTCACCGAACGCGGCCGGATCGCTGTGCGAACCGATTGCCGGCGGGCGCCCAAGGGCTGCCTGAGCGTGCTCCAGCTCGCCCGGCAGGGCTTCTACGACCACCAGACGATCGAGCGCCTGGAGCCGGGTGTCGAGGTGGCCTTCGGCGACCCCAGCGGCACCGGATTCGGCGATGCCGGCTACCGCACGTTGCCTGAGACCTCGGCGTTCCTCCCCGCCGAGGAGGGGCTGCTCCTGCTCGACTGCTCCTCACCGGCCGGCTGCGGCTCGAGGCTCCGGCTCCTGCTGAGCCCGCAGCCGTGGCTCCCCGACGAAGTGGTGCTCGTGGGCCGGGTGACGGCGGGCCTCGACGTGGCGCGCCGGCTGGTTCCAGGCGATCGAGTTCTCGAGGTCCTCGCCGGTGATCTTCCGCATAGTGGAACTGCCGGGCGGCAAGGTGAACGTGGCCCTCGGATCCGATCGGCGGGGCCGCTCGCGAGGGCAGCGGGGTAGACTCCGCCTTCGCCGCGGCCAGCGCCGCAGCGGGTGCCCCCCTCGGCGCTGCGCTCGGCAGGCGGCCGCCGGCAGCCCGGTGGCGCTGCAACCTTGTCCCCGACGAGCCGTACGGAGATTGGCGGGAATGGGCCAGACCGGCAAGACGGACGAAGAGCTGGTCGCCGACATTCTCGCCGGCAACGACGACTGCTTTCGCGTGCTGGTCGTCCGCTACCAGAGCCGGGTGGTGAACTACCTCCACCGGATGCTCCGGGACGTGGACGAGGCGCACGAGCTGGCACAGGAGGTGTTTCTTCGGGTCTATCGGGCCCTGGACCGCTTCGACTCCCGCTATCGCTACTCGACCTGGCTCTTCCGGGTCGCTCAGAACGCTGCGATCGACCAGATACGCAAGCGGCGCCTGGCGGTGGTGTCGATGCACCGGCCGGAGACCGGCGATTCGGAGGGAGGCGAGTGGGAGTTCCCGAGCGAGGACCCGGACCCGTATCGGCAGGTTCGCAACGTCGAGCGCGGCGAGGCCCTCACCCGCGCGATCGAGAGCCTGCGCGGCGAGTACAAGGAGCTGATCGAGCTCAGACACTTCGCCGAGCTCTCCTACGAGGAGATCGCCGAGCTCAAGGGAATGCCGCTGGGGACGGTCAAGAACAAGCTGTTTCGCGGCCGCCAGATGCTCAAGGCCAAGCTCGGCGACTTCCTCACCGATTGAGCGCCGGAGACGGTTCGCACCGGCTTCCGGTTCCTGGCCGAAACGATTCGCTCCCAGAGCCGTACTCGAACTAGAAGCCGCCGCTGCGGCGGCGCGGCAACGCCGGAGACCAGCGCGGGGGTGGCGACGATGAACACGATGAACGAAGAGACCCTGATGAGGCTGGACCTCTGGCTCGACCAAACACTCGACCAACGGCTCGACCAACAGCCCGACGACTGCACCGCCGATGCCGAGGAGGCCGCTCCCGCCGGACTGTCGCAGGCCCTGGCGAGCAGCCCCCTGCTCGCGGAAGAAGAGCGCTCGATGCGGGCTCTCTTCACGCAGCTCCGGGAAGCCCGCGTCGACGTAGACGCCGACTTCACCGACCGGGTGATGTCGGCGCTGCCGCGGCGCCGGTCGCTGGTCTCGTGGGCGATCGCGGCGGCTCTCCTGCTCGGCTTCGCTCTCGGCGGCGCCGCTCTGCTCAGTGCCTCCGGACTCGACGGCGGCTCGCTCGGCCTGTTCTCGGCTCTCGGCGACTTCGTCGCCACCAGCCTGCTGGCCGGCGCCGGTCTGCTTGGCGCCACCTGGAGCGGCATCGGGACGGCGGTTCGCGAGTGGCTCGGGCCTTCGCCGCTCAACTGGGTGATCGCGGCGGCCGTGATGCTCTCGCTCTGTCTGCTCCTGATCTCGCTCCTCCGGCGTCGCGTGCCGGCGCTGCAGCGCAGCCGTTCGTCGCGTCGCGATGACGTTCCCTGAGCGGGATGACGCCCCCGCTCGGGAGGACGTCCCGACGGGGATGAGACTCCCTGACCCCTCCCGCGGCTGGCCCTCCTCGAAGGCGACGGCCGCGGCGGTCGTGGCCCTGCTCGGCCTCGTCGGTGTGCGTCCGATCCCGGCGCAGCAGGCCTCCGAGCCCAGCGAGGCCGGCGAGTCGGGCGTCGAACGTTCGACCCCTGCGATCCACCTCGAGCGGGGCAGCCGTTCGAGCCGTCAGATCGTGGCCATCGGGCGCGATCTGGTGATCGACGGCGAGGCGCTGCGCAACGCCGTGGTGCTCGACGGCGAGGCCCGGATCGGGGGGAGCGTCGCCGGCGACGTGATCGTCCTCGGCGGCGACGCCATCGTCTCGGCCACCGGGCACGTGGCGGGCGACGTCTACGCGCTGGGGGGCGAGGTCCACAACGAGGGGGGGCGCGTCGACGGTCGGGCAGTCGCCTATCCCGCCGCTCCAGCCGGCTGGCTGCTGCTGATCGAAGGACCGAGCGTCGGCCTCGATCCCTTCTCGCCCCTGGTGCTGGGAGCGAAGCTCGCGTTGCTCGCCGCCTGGCTGGCGGTCTCGCTCCTGCTGGTCGTGACCTTTCCGCGCCCGCTGGCCGATACCGCACGCGAGGTGAGCGTCGAGCCGTTCCGCTGCTTCTTCACGGGGGTCGTGGGGGTGGCCACCGCCGCGCTCGGCGTCGTCCTGACCAGCGGCTTCGCTTCGGCGATCGTGGGCGTGCCGCTGATCCTGGTCGTGGTGCTCGCCGCGCTCGCGCTCAAGCTCTGGGGCTCGGTCGCCGTCTTTCTCGCGCTCGGCGCCTGGGTGCTGTCGCGCCTGGGCCGCCGGCGGGCCGAGCTGCTCGAGGCGATCATGGTCGGACTCGTCCTCCTTGGCCTGACCAAGCTCCTCCCCTACGCCGGCGTCGTGGTCTGGACCACCCTGACCCTGATCGGAATCGGCGCCGCCCTGCGCACCAAGTTCGGGTCGCGCGAGCCATGGCTGGCGCCCTCCCCCGCGGGCGTCCTCACCGGGATCCGTTGAAGGATGGGAGCCGGACCGCTTACGACCGGATCCTGCAACCGCCTTGATTTGCCCGGATCGATCCCTTAGCCTGCAGGCGACCCTTGGTGAGGTTGCTGCGGCCCCTCGCCGCTCTTCCAGCGCTCTTCCGACTTCTTGCCTCTCCTCGAACAGGACCCGCCCATGTGGTGTCAGGTCTGCGGCGCAGCCAATTCGGACGAGGCCGAGTACTGCTCGAGGTGTCAGCACAAGCTGCTGGTGATCTCGGGCGCTTCCGGCGAGGGTGAGGAGCTCACCGGCGCCGACGAGGACTCGTTCTCCTTCGACGAGCACCTGCTCGAGCGCATCTCCATCCTCGAGGAGGTCCTCAAGCGCGTCGGGGAGACCGTGCGTTCGATCCTCAACGCGCTGCACAAGCAGGAGGAGAACATCCTGGTCAATCACGCCGGGCTGGCCACGGTGCGCGAGCTCCTCGAGCGCAACGGCGTGGTGGCGGTCGAGGAGTGGGAGGGGTTGTGGGAGAGCAAGCTCCAGGATCAGCTCCTCGCGCTCGAGCGCCGCGACCGTTTCGCCCGGCGCCGGGAGGCGATCTCGGGCCTCTACCAGGGGGACAGGCGCACCGGCTTCGAGCGCCAGCTCGACGAGGCCGAGCAGGCCTTCTACGCCTTCGACGTCGAGCGCGCCATGCGCGCGCTCGAAGGCGCCTTCAAGCTCGATCGCGACAACCACGAGCTGGCGCTCTTCCTCGCCGAGTCGTACTTCCATGACGGGCTCAACGACAAGGCGCTCGAGTCCTTCCGGATCGTGCTCACGCTCAAGCCCGACCACTACGAGGGGCTGGTGTACTCGGGCGTGATCTATCACCAGTGGGGCGAGAGCGAGCGCGCCGAGGAGTGCCTGCGGCGGGCCGTCGCGGTTTATCCCGATGCCTTCCTCCCCCACTTCACGCTGGGCGCGATCTACGCGCGTCGCGGCAGCCTGAGCAAGGCGGTGGTTTTCCTCGAGAACGCGCTCTCGATCGACTCGGTGCCCGAGGCGCACTACCTCCTGGGCAGTTGCTGCTACGAGATGGGCGCCCTCAAACAGGCGATCTCGGCGCTGTCGGAGGCGATCCGCGCCGATCCGGCATTCGAGGACTGCTACCACCTGCTCGGCCTCTGCTACCTCGACCGCCGCTGGAACCGCAAGGCGCTCGAGGCCTTTCGCCAGGCCCAGCGGCTCAACCCCAAGCGCATGCGTTACGAGGAGCTGGTCTCCTACCTGTCGGGGCAGGACGTCGAGGCGATTCCCAAGGTCGGCTCCGTCGCCGCCCGCTGGCAGCGCGAGGCCGAGAGCCGGCTCGGCCGGGGGGATACCCGCGATGCGGTCAAGCTCTACCGGCAGGCGCTGGTCGAGGAGCCCGACAATCCGACGCTGCTGATGAGCTACGCGCTGGTCTGCCTGCAGCTCGACCGCTGCCAGGAGACGCGCGTGCTCACGCAGCGCGTGATCGACCTGAAGCCCGGCGAGATGCTCACCGCGACCGCTTACGCCACCCTCATCGCCTCGCTGCGTTTCGAGGGAAAGCTCCGCGAGGGCAACCGCGTCGGCCAGCGGCTTCTCGACGAGGGGAGCTCGGACTTCACCCGCACCATCGCCTATTACGAGATGGCCTACAACCTCGCCGAGATGGACGAGAACCTCGACGAGGCGCTCGAGCATGCCCGCCGCTCACTCCAGTGCTCGCCTGCGGAGCTCAAGCAGTTTCCGCTCGCAGCGCTCGGCTGGGTCCACTACAAGCGGCGCGAGTTCGAGGAGGCGATCGGCTACCTCTCCCGCTCGGCCGAGCTCGGCCGCAGCTCGACCACCATGACCCACCTCGGAATGGCGTTGCTCGCCGCGGGCGACGAGGAGCAGGCGCGCGGCGTCCTCGACGAGGCCCGCCGGCTGGGCGATCGCGGCGCCCTCGAGGACAAGATGATGGAGCTGATGCGCGACAGCGCCAAGCTCCACGAGCGCGTGCGCCGGCGGTAGCAGCCTCTCCGGCCGGCGCCGGCCGACGAGCTCGCGAGATCATCTCGCGCGAGACCAGGACGCGCCAAGAGGAGCGCCGCTCGCTCCCGTTGCGGTCACCGTTGGGCCCGGGCGAACCCGGGGGCGACCCGCCCGCGCCGTCCGATCCCGATCCCGTCTCCCTAGGAGCCCGTGCTGAGTTTCACCACGGGCTCCTGGGGTCTGTGGAAAGATCGCTGCTCCCGCCGACTCGCCCGCCTGCGCGGCGTCCAGATCCCGACAAGAACATCGGAGTCCACCTTGCGTTGGAGCCAGTACTTCCTCCTCACCGCCCGAGAGAGCCCCGCCGACGCCGAGGTCGTCAGCCATCGCCTGATGGTGCGCGCCGGCATGCTCGCGAAGCTGGCCGCCGGGATCTACACCTATCAGCCGGCGGGCTGGCGGAGCATGCGCAAGCTGATGGCCATCATCCGCCGCGAGCTCGACCGCATCGGCTCGCACGAGCTGTCGATGCCGGCGATCCAGCCGGCGGAGCTGTGGCAGCAGTCGGGCCGCTGGCAGGCGTACGGCAAGGAGCTGCTGCGCATCAGGGATCGGCACGAGCGCGAGTTCTGCTTCGGACCGACCCACGAGGAGGTGATCACCGACCTGGTGCGCGGGGACGTCAAGAGCTACCGCCAGCTCCCGATCAGCCTCTATCAGATCCAGACCAAGTTCCGCGACGAGATCCGCCCTCGCTTCGGGCTGATGCGAGGTCGCGAGTTCCTGATGAAGGACGCCTACTCCTTCCACGCCACGGCAGAGAGCCTGGATCTGACCTACCGGGACATGCACGCGGCCTACTCACGCATCCTCGAGGCCTGCGGCCTCGAGTTCATCGTGGTCGAGGCCGACACCGGCACGATCGGCGGCTCGAGCTCCCACGAGTTCATGGTGCTCGCTCAGACCGGCGAGAGTGTGGTCGTCCACTGTCCGTCCTGCGGTTACGCCGCCAACGTCGAGAAGGCGACGACCACGCTCGAGACGCCGCGGGACTCGAAGATCGCCGAGGCGGAGCCCGGATCGGCGCCGCGCGAGGTCCCGACGCCCGGACTGGTGACCGTCGCCGAGGTCGCCGAGAAGCTCGAGACCCGGCCGGATCTCATGGTCAAGACCCTGATCTACGACGCGATCGAGGGGGAGCGCTCCGAGCTGGTGGCGGTCGCCGTGCGCGGCGACCGCGAGATCAACGAGGTCAAGCTCGGCAACTTCCTCGACGCCCAGGTCGTGGTGCTCGCCTCCGAGGAGCGGGTGAGGGAGGCGACCGGCGCTCCGGTGGGCTTCGCCGGTCCGGTCGGGCTCGCCGAGGGAGTGCGCCTGATCGCCGATCCCTCGGTGCGCGGGCTCGGCTCCTTCGCCTGCGGCGCCAACCGCGCCGACGCGCATCTGGTGGGCGTCGAGTGGGGACGCGACGCCGAGCCGGAGGCGTGGGTCGACCTGCTGCTGGTGGCGGGGGGCGATCCCTGCCCGAGCTGCCAGCGCTCGCTCGAGAGCTCGCGCGGCATCGAGGTCGGCCACATCTTCAAGCTCGGGACCAAGTACTCCCAGGCGATGGGCTGCACCTTCACCGACGAGAACGGCAAGGACCTGCCGATGGTCATGGGCTGCTACGGCTTCGGCGTCGGGCGCACGATCGCGGCCGCGATCGAGCAGAATCACGACGAGCACGGCATCGTCTGGCCGCTGCCGCTCGCCCCCTTTCAGGTCCTGGTCCAGGCGCTCAATCCCGGCGACGCCGCCGTGCGCGAAGCCGCCGACGCGCTCGATTCGGAGCTGCTCGCGGCCGGCGTCGAGGTGCTCTACGACGATCGCGACGAGCGCCCCGGCGTCAAGTTCAACGACGGCGACCTCGTCGGCATCCCGATCCGGGTCACGGTCGGCGCCCGGTCGCTCGCCGACGGCGTCGTCGAGCTCTCCCGCCGCGCCTCCCCGAAGGACAAGGAGCGCGTGCCGATCGCCGAGGCCGTGGAGCGGGTTCGCGACCTCCTCCCGTAGCGGCCGGCGCCTTTGTCGACCGCCGACGCCCGCTGCGACGCGGACTCGCCAACACCGCGATTTTTCGAACGCACCCGTAGCGGCCCACCTCCTGGTCGGCCGACGAGTGCACCACCTCGCTCTGCGACCGCTACGCTCTCCGAGCGCACCCACGCGAACCGCCTTGCGGGGGCGCGGCGGCCCTGCGACGAGCGATGATCGGACCGTGCAGATCCCCAACGCGTGCAGTCCGCGCAGGCGCGGCCGGCACTGGGGATACGTTTTGGCTACCCCACCGCCTCGGAGGGCGTCTCGCTGCTGTCGTCCCGGCTCGGCATCGTCACCCGTAGCGACAGGATCCGATTGCGATCCACCTCGAGCACCTCGAGCTCGAGCGGCCCGAACGTCACCCGGTCGCCGACGCGGGCCCGACGCCCCAGCTCGGAGAGCGTCACCCCCGCCAGCGTGTCCTCGTCACGCTCGTCGCCGAGGTCGATCGCGAGAGCGTCCTCGAGGTCCTGGATGAGCATCGATCCGAGGATCTGGTAGACGCTCTCGCTCACCTTGACCAGCTCGGGGCGCTCGGCGTCGAACTCGTCCTGGATCTCGCCGACGATCTCCTCGATCACGTTCTCGAGCGTCACGATGCCCGCGACGCCGCCGTACTCGTCGAGCACCGCGGCCATGTGCTGGTGCTCGTGGCGCATGCGGCGCAGCAGCCGGTCCAGCGGCAGCGTCTCGGGGACGAAGAAGATCTCGCGACGGATCTCCTCGAGGTGCTTGGGGACCTGCTTGGCGTGGAACAGGTCCTTGATGTGAACGAGGCCGATCGTGCGGTCGAGGTCCGCCTCGCACACCGGGAACCGCGTGTGGCCGCTCTTGCGCGCCACGTCGAGGCTCTCCTCCAGCGATGCGAGGGTGTCGAGGAACACCACCTCGGAGCGCGGCACCATGACCTGGCGGGCCACCCGGTACGACAGCTCGAAGATGTTGTCGAGCAGCTCCCGCTTGTGCTCGGTCAGTCGGCTCTCCTGGTGCGAGGCGAGCAGCCGACGGATCTCTTCCTCCTCGTGCGCATCGTCCTCCCCGACCGGCTCGAGGCCCAGCAGACGCAAGAGTGCGTTGGCCATCCCGTTGAGCAGCCAGATCGCCGGGTACGAGATCTTGTAGAACATGAAGAGGGGAATCGCCACTCCCATGCTGGTCGGCTCCGGTTTCCGGATGGCCAGGGTCTTGGGCGCCAGCTCGCCGAGCACGATGTGGAGGATGGTGATGATCGCGAAGGCGATCACCAGGCTGGTCGAGTGCACCCACACCTCGCCCAGTCCGAGCGCAGCGAACGCGGGTTCGAGCGTGTGCGCGACCGCCGGCTCGCCGACCCAACCCAGAGCCAATGAGGCGAGGGTGATGCCGAGCTGACACGCCGACAGATAGGCGTCCAGGTGCTCGACCATGTGGCGCGCCAGGCGACCGCTGCGCGTCTCGCCGTGCTGGTCGATCTGCGTCGTGCGCACCTTGACCAGCGAGAACTCGGCGGCGACGAAGAACCCGTTGAGGAGGACGAGCAGGAGCGCCACCGCCATCCCCGTGAACGGGTTCAGCTCGAAACCGCCGAACGGCATCGCCGCCAGCGAGATGTGGCTACCTATGCCCATGGGCGCAGATGCGGAGCGCCGCCTTGGCCGCGGGCGCTGGCATCGCAGAGCGAACGGGCTCGCGAGCGGGGCCTGCCGCCTCGCAAGAAATCCAGCGTCGGCTCCAGGGCTGGTCGATCAACGCGCGGCGGTGGCGCCTCGGAGCCCACGGGTCGTGGCGCCGGCAGCCGGGGGTTCCCAGCGTGCGCTGCCTTCGGATCGGACGAAAGAGGCGGGGGGCGTTCAGGAGGGTCGTCGATCACCAGACGGCGAGTTTACCAGGATCGACGCCCTGGGGAGAGGGTTTTCCCGCGCAAGCAGATCGCGGCGGAGCTCGCGGGTATGCTCGGTCTCGACCAACCGTCTGCGCATCGGGCGAGATCGCCGCTCGACCGGGGGCCGGCGGTCCCACGGCTCCTCCATGCTGACCCTCGACGACGTCCGCCGCGCTCGCGAGCTCATCGGGCCGCTGCTGCGCGTCACCCCCTTCGCCCGCTCCGAGCACTTCTCGCGCTCCTGCGGGGTCGAGGCCTACTTCAAGCTCGAGAACCGGCACATCACGGGCTCGTTCAAGGAACGCGGCGCCCTGCACAAGATCCTCGGACTGTCGGAAGACGAGCGGCAGCGGGGAGTGATCGCTGCGTCCGCCGGCAACCACGCGCAGGCGGTCGCCTTCCACGCGACCCGCGTCGGCATCCCGTCGACGGTGGTGATGCCCCGGCGCACGCCGCTGATCAAGGTCTCGAACACGCGGGACTACGGCGCCGAGGTGGTGCTCCGGGGCGACAACTTCGACGAGGCCGTCGAGCATGCGCGCACGCTCGAGTCCGAGCGCGGCCTGGTCTTCGTGCACCCGTTCGACGACGAACGCGTGATCGCCGGGCAGGGCAGCGTCGGGCTCGAGCTGCTCGAGCAGGAGCCGGAGCTCGAGGTCGTCATCGTGCCGATCGGCGGCGGCGGGTTGATCTCGGGCATTTCGATCGCGATGAAGGAGAGCCGGCCGGGAATCCAGATCGTCGGGGTGCAGACCGCGGCGCTCCCCTCGATGCAGGCGAGCCTCCAGCAGAAGGAGCGCCTGACCTTGCCGCCGGCGCAGACAATCGCCGACGGCATCGCCGTCAAGCGGCCGGGGGAGCTGACGCTGCCGATCGTCGAGCGCTACGTCGACGACGTGGTGACGGTCGACGAGGAGGAGATCGCCAACGCCATCCTGCTGCTGCTCGAGCGAGAGAGGACCGTGGCAGAGGGCGCGGCGGCGGCGGCGCTGGCCGCGCTCTACAACGGCCTGGTCCCGCGCGCGCTGGGCCGGAGGACCTGCATGGTCCTCTCGGGCGGCAACATCGACGTCAACCTGGTCTCTCGCATCATCGAGCGGGGCCTGGCCAAGGACTTCCGCCGGGTCTCCTTCGAGGTCCTGATCCAGGATCAGCCCGGCTCGCTGGCCGCCCTCCTGCGCCTGGTCGCCGAGGCCGAGGCGAACGTGCTCGAGGTCCACCACGAGCGCACCTCCCGCTGGGTCGATCTCGGGGAGGTCTGCGTCGCGCTCACCCTCGAGACGCGCGGCGAGGACCACCTGCGCTCCCTCACCCGGACCCTCCTCGAGGCTGGCCTCGAGGTCCGCGACCCGGCCACGTGAGCCCCCGCCGCCCGAGCGTGCTGGGACCGTCGACTCGCGGCGGGCGACCCGGGTTCGCGTGAGCTTCCGCGGCCGAGATCCTCCGCCGTCCGAGGCCCGCGACTCGTTGCACTTCGGCGAGCGCTTTGCTAGCTTTCCCGCCTTCGCCGGATCGCTCCGATCCGGCGCGCGCGCGCGCCGCGAGAGGTGTTTTCAGGCCCGTAGCTCAGTTGGTTAGAGCGCTACGTTGACATCGTAGAGGTCAGCGGTTCGAGTCCGCTCGGGCCTACCACGGCGCCGCCCGCGCCGGCGCGAGCGCATTGCGAGGAGAGCCTTCCTTGGGGACTTCAGGCGCTTAGCTCAGCTGGTTAGAGCGCTACCTTCACACGGTAGAGGTCAGCGGTTCGAGTCCGCTAGCGCCTACCAAGTCTCCAGCGTTGCGCCCTCGGCGGCCCCGGGCCGACGTCCTTGCTCTTCGGCATTTGCCGACCGTTCCGATACGGTCTCGCCATCGCCGAGCCGCCGGCGCCCGCCCGGCGCGAGGCCCCATCCCCGTCCCCACGCGAGACGAGCTCCGAGCGACTCCGCCGGCTCGTCCCATCCTGGACCCTTGCCCTCGAACGAGGAAACCGCCATGCCTGCCGAGATCGAACGCTCCGCCGAGAGCGACCAGAACGTGAGCTCCCAGGAGCAAGTCAGCGGCTCCGAGGAGCGAATCACGCTCACGCTGCCCGACGGCAGCACCCGCGAGGTTTCCCGTGGAACCACCCCGCTGGAGGTCGCCGCCTCGATCGGGCCTCGCCTGGCCAAGGATGCGGTGGGGGCCGAGCTCGACGGCGCCCCGGTCGACCTGCGCACGCCCCTCCTGCGCTCGGGGCGCTTCCGCATCTTCACCACCAAGAGCCCGGAAGCGGGGCCGTTCCTGCGCCACACGGCCGAGCACATGCTGGCCGACGCCGTGAAGCGGCTGTGGCCCGAGACGATCATCGACGTCGGTCGCGTCGATCACTCCGAGAAGTACCAGTACGACTTCCGGTTCCCGCGCGCGTTCACCCCCGAGGACCTCGAGAAGATCGCGGCCAAGATGCGCGAGATCGCCAACGAGAACCACCCCCTCGAGCGGATCGAGACGACCCGCGAGGAGGCGGCACGCCTGTTCGCCGAGATGGGCGAGGACCTCAAGGTCAACCGGCTCCACGACATCCCGGAAGGGGAGACCATCACCCTCTACCGGCACGGTCCGTTCCTCGACCTCTGCCGCGGGCCGCACGCGCAATCGACGGGCCAGATCGGCGCGCTCGAGCTGCTCGAGAGCTCGGGTTCGTTCTTCCGCGGCGACGAATCGAAGGAGCGCCTCCAGCGCATCTACGGCACCGCGTTCGCGAGCGAGAAGGAGCTCGAGGCGTACCGCGAGGCGATCGAGCAGGCGCGCGCTCGTGATCACCGGCGCCTCGGCCCCGAGCTCGACCTCTTCTCGTTCTCGCCGCACGCTCCCGGCAGCCCGTTCTTCCATCCGCGCGGTGCGCACCTCTACAACACGCTCGCCGACTACGTGCGCGAGCGCATCGACGACCGCTACGGCGAGGTGGTCACCCCGCAGGTGCTCGACGTCGAGCTGTGGAAGACCTCCGGGCACTGGGACAACTACCGCGAGAACATGTACTTCACCGAGGTCGAGGAGCGCACCTTCGCGCTCAAGCCCATGAACTGCCCCACCCATTGCCTGATCTTCGGCACGCGGCTGCGCTCCTACCGCGACCTGCCGATCCGCTACGCCGACTTCGGCCGGCTGCATCGTTACGAGCGCAGCGGCGTCATCTCGGGCCTGACCCGGGTGCGCAGCTTCGCCCAGGACGACGCCCACGTCTTCTGCACCGACGAGCAGATCGAGGACGAGGTGATCGACTGCGTCGAGACCATCCTGTCGATCTACGAGACCTTCGGCTTCAGCGACCTGCTGATCGAGGTCTCGACCCGCCCCGAGAAGTCGATCGGCTCGGCCGAGCTCTGGCAGCGGGCGGAGGCGGCGCTGATGGACGCGCTGCGCCGGCGCGAGATCGAGTTCCAGGTCAACGAGGGGGATGGCGCCTTCTACGGGCCCAAGATCGACTTCCAGGTCAAGGACGCGCTCGGCCGCTCATGGCAGCTCGGCACCGTCCAGCTCGACTACCAGATGCCGGAGCGCTTCGGCCTCGCGTACACGGGCGCCGACGGCGCCGAGCACACGCCGGTGATGATCCACCGCGCGATGCTGGGCTCGCTCGAGCGCTTCATCGGAATCCTCGTCGAGCACCTGGGCGGCGCCTTCCCGCTCTGGCTGGCGCCGGTGCAGGCGGTCGTCCTGCCGGTCTCGGACCGCTTCCTAGACGCCGCCGAGCAGATCGCGGCGCGCCTGCGCGAGCACGACCTGCGCATCGAGGTCGACACCCGCTCCGAGAAGCTCGGCTACAAGATCCGCGACGCCCAGCTCCAGAAGGTCCCCTTCATGCTGGTCGTCGGCGGCAAGGAGGCGGAGAGCGGCAACGTGTCGGTGCGCTCGCGCAGCGCGGGAGACCTCGGCGCGATGCCGATCGAGCAGTTCGCGGCGCGCTGCCGGGAGCTGGTGGCGACACGCGCGCTGGGGCTCGATCTCGAAACGGACGGCGCGGCGGCTGGCTGAGATGCCCGACGACGATTCGTGGCCCTCGCGTCGGCCTCCGTCGCTGGCGTCGGCTGCGTGCGCCGGCAGCTTGCCGGTCGCCGGAGCGCGAATCCCCGAGAGCCCGGCAGCGGAGAGCCCGGCAGCGGAGAGCCCGGCAGCGATGGAGGCTACGCGCCGGCCGCGCCCGCCCGCCGGCGACACTCTCCGCCGGCGGTTGGGCTCGTGTCGGGAGCTCTCCGAGGAGGTCGACCCTCGAGCTGAGCGCCGCGGTCCGTTGGACGATGCTCTGTGTCTTGCGATCCTGTTGGCGCCGTTGCCGTCGGTGGCCATTCATGCAGCGCCGGCGAGCGCGGCGGAGGCTGACAGGGGGCGGTCGCGGTGCTAGGATCGACGGTCTGGCGGAGAGTTCGCCCAGTGGCGAGCGCCTCGCGGCGCCCGATCTAGATTCGGCCGATTCGCGTGCTCCCGCCGAGCTGACCGGTCGGGAGGCGAGCCACGAAGGAGCTGACCGGCTCCGCCGTCGAGACCGCCGTCCCACCGGGGACAACCGCTTTCATCGAAAATCAGGAAGAGACCGATGCCCAAGCAGAAGAGCCACCGCGGGGCCGTCAAGCGCTTCAAGCTCACCGCCAGCGGCAAGGTGAAGCGCCACCACGCGGGCAAGAACCACATCCTCACCAAGAAGTCGCAGAAGCGGAAGCGCAAGCTCCGCAAGCCGGCGATCGTCACCGGCAAGTTCGCGGAGTCGATCCGCGACATGATCAAGGTCTGAAGCTCGAGCGCGTCCGAGGCTCGAGGCCACGACTGCGCACGGCAGGCAGTCCGCCTTCTGTCGCGCGGCGAGCGCGGAGGAACCGTCCGCGCCGCCACCACCCGTCCCCTCCTGGCGGAGGACGAGCGGGTGGCCCCAACCCCTAGAACGAGGTTCCAGCCATGCCACGTGTCAAGCGAGGAAACAAGCGCGTCCAGCGCCGAAAGAAGATCCTCAAGCAGGCCAAGGGCTACTACGGCCTGAAGTCGAAGGCTCACCGCCTCGCCAAGCAGGCGGTCGAGAAATCCCTGGCGTACGCGTACCGCGATCGACGCCAGCGCAAGCGCCAGCTCCGGCGCCTGTGGATCGTTCGCATCAACGCCGCCGCCCACGAGAGCGGCCTCAGCTACAGCCGTCTGATCGCGGGGCTCCGGCTCGCCGGCGTCGAGGTCAACCGCAAGGTGCTCGCCGACTTGGCGGTCCACGACGCCGCGGCGTTCGCGGAGCTGGCCAAGGTGGCGCAGGAGGCGCAGGCTGCCGCGACGTCGTAGCGACTGCGGCACCGGGAGCGGTCTTCGCCGCGCCGGCTCGGCTCGGAACAGATTGCAGATGGAGCCCTGAGAGGCTCATCGTCCGCGGCCGCCGGGGCGCGGCGAGCAGAGGTGTAGGCTCGGAGGCGGCCCCCTTCGGGGCTCCCGTCGGGCGGCGCCTTCTTGCGACCTCGCGACGCCGCCCTTCCTTCGAGGATCGAGCCGGAGAAGCCAAGCATGAGCACCCAGTCCCTGGATCGGCTCGAGGAGCTCGTGGCCCGCGCGAGCTCGCGGTTGCGCGAGCTGGAGGAGGAGAACTCAGGACTTCGCGAGCGCGTCTCGGTCCTCGAGCGCGGGGCCTCCGAACGGACCGGCGGGGAGGGGGTCGCGAGCGACGCAGGCCAGGACGAGTGGCGGAACGAGCGGGACGAGCTCGTGGCGCGGGTGGAGAAGCTCGTCGGCGGCCTCGACGAGCTGCTGGCGTCGGTCGAAGGCGCCGGTTGAGCGCGCGGCAGGCACCGGTTGGCGCGCGGCAGGCGCCGGCGTTTGGAGTGCGAAGCGCAGACTCCTGAGCGCGCGGAGCGGCGAGCTGCGCGCACACGCACCGGAGCTCCGCGAGCGGCGGGATTCGAGACCGCAGGAGCGCGAAACGTGCTCGCAAGGCGACCGTCCCGGCCTCGCCGAACGACGGCGCGTTCGAACGGCTGCTATATTCGCGCCGTCTCCGAAGACAGTGGAGATCCTCCGCGAGGTCGGAGACCTACAGCACAATCATGTCGAAGCTCGTTCCGCAAGAGGGCAAAGTGACAGCAACCGTCGAAGTGGAGATCTACGGCTCGATCTACAAGGTCCGCGGGGACGATCCCGAACGACTGCAGGAGCTGGCCGCGCTGGTCGACGAGAAGATGCGTCAGATCGCACAGCACGTCCGCGTCGTGGACGCCACCAAGGTCGCGGTCCTCACCGCGCTCAATCTCGCGGAAGAACTCGCCAAGACAGGAACCGGGCGAGCGAGCGGAGGCGACGAGATCAGACAGAGGGTCGAGGGACTGGCGGGTCAGCTCGAGCAGGCGCTCGGGGCTGCCAGCCCCTGAATCGGCCGATGGCCGGCAACGGAGGAGCGAGAGTGGCTGGACGAATCGACGAGGTCGAGATCGAAGCGCGCGAGATCGAAGAGCACGAACGCCGGCGGGTCCGGATCGCCCTTCGAGGAGCGCATCGTGAAGCTCGGCCTCGCGCACCAGCCCGGCTCTGTGGCATCCTCCCTCGCCGGCCAGTGGGATCTGGGAACTGTTTCATGACTTCGATTCGCATCCCCTGCGTGGTTGGTGATGAACCAGCCATACGTAGAACCAACAGACTCCCTACGGGAGTCCTACATCCCGGCTCCTGTGCCAGCCCCGCTCGAACGGGGACGCTGATGGAGTTCGGTGCGGACACCCACCTAGTTCCGTTCAGGTTCTAGTCGGGAGGTTCACACGGCCTCGCGGGGGGTGCACCCTTTTTCTCTTCGGACAGGGTTCCCGGTCACGCTGACTGAGTCTCGCCGCCGTCCGCCCGTCGCCGGACGGAGGCCGGATGGACAATCTGATCTGGTTCGCGGGCGGCCTGGCGGCTGCTGCGGTCCTCGCTCCGTTCGTGTGGCTCGCCTTCGCCCGCCGGGCGGCGAGACGGATCACCTCGCAGGCGCGCCGCCAGGCCGCCCGCCTGCTCGAGGAGGCGGAGCGCGAGGGGCAGGCCAAGATCCGCGAGGCCGATCTGGCGGCCAAGGAGAAGCTGCTCCAGGCGCGCTCGGAGTTCGACCAGGTGGCCAACGAGCAGCGCCGCAAGCTCGAGGACCGGGAGCTCAAGCTCGGCCGCGAGAGCGAGGAGCTGTCGAGCCGGCGGCAGCGCGCCGACTCGCTCGAGGCGGATTTCGAGCGGCGCTCGGCGCGCCTCGCCGAGCAGCTCTCGGCGGTCGAGAAGGAGCGCGTCGAGCTCACCGAGCTGGTGCATGAGGAGCGCCGCAAGCTCGAGCAGGTCGCCGGGCTCACCGCGTTGCGGGCCAAGGAGGAGCTGCTGGCCGGGCTCGAGAACGAGGCGCGGATGGAGGCCGCGCACTTGGTCAAGCGCATCGAGGACGAGGCGCGTGAGCGCGCGGGCCGGGAGGCGCAGCGCATCGTGGGCATGGCGATCGAGCGCTCGGCGTCGGACTACGTCAACGAGACCACGGTCTCGGTGGTGATGCTCCCGAGCGACGAGATGAAGGGGCGCATCATCGGCCGCGAGGGCCGCAACATCCGAGCCCTCGAGATGGCCACCGGCGTCGACCTGATCGTCGACGACACCCCCGAGGCCGTGATCCTCTCCGGCTTCGATCCCTACCGCCGCGAGATCGCGCGGGTCGTCCTCGAGCGCCTGATCGCCGACGGTCGGATCCACCCCGCGCGCATCGAGGAGGTCGCCGAGAAGGTCAAGGGCGAGTTCGAGCAGCGCATCCAGCAGGAGGGCGAGGCGGCCCTGCTCGAGCTCAACCTCGCCAACCTGCACCAGGAGCTGGTCAAGCTGCTCGGCCGGCTGCGCTTTCGCACCTCCTACGGCCAGAACGTCCTCCAGCACAGCAAGGAGGTGGCGTTCCTCGCCGGCACCATGGCGGCCGAGCTGGGGGTCGACGTCCACGTCGCCCGGCGCGCCGGCTTGATGCACGACGTCGGAAAGGCGATCGATCGCGAGGTGGAGGGCACCCACCTCGAGCTCGGCATCGAGCTGCTCCGCAAGTACGGCGAGCGCGAGGAGGTCGTGCACGCCATGGCCTGTCACCACGGCGACTACGACCCCGAGACCGTCGAGGCGGTGCTGGGCACGGCCGCCGACACCCTGTCGGCGGCGCGCCCCGGCGCCCGGCGCGAGATCCTCGAGACCTACATGAAGCGGCTCGAGAAGCTCGAGGAGATCGCCTGCGACTTCAAAGGCGTCCAGAAGTCCTACGCCATGCAGGCCGGTCGCGAGGTGCGGATCATCGTCGATTGCAAGAAGATGTCCGACGAGGAGGCGCTCTGGTTGTCCAAGGACGTGGCGAAGAGGATCGAGGCCGAGCTCACCTATCCCGGCCAGATCAAGGTCACCGTGATCCGCGAGTCGCGCGCGGTCGAGTACGCCAAGTGATGCCTGCGCTGGGCAACGCGGCGACCGGGTTCGGGGAAGGGAGGCGACGGTGAGGCTCCTGTTCGTCGGCGACGTCATCGGCAAGCCCGGCCGCCGGGCGCTCGCCGACCTCCTTCCCGAGCTGATCGACCAGCGGCGCGTCGACTACACCGTGGTCAACGTCGAGAACTCGGCCGGCGGCTTCGGCGTCACCCCCGAGATCCTGGGCTCGCTCGACGAGCTGGCGATCGACGTCTTCACCAGCGGCAACCACATCTGGGACAAGAAGGAGGGCGTCGAGCTGCTGGCGCGCGAGCCGCGCCTGCTGCGCCCCGCCAACTATCCCAGCGGCAATCCGGGCGTCGGCGTCCACGTCGGCGAGACGGCCGCCGGAATCCCGGTCGCCACCCTCAATCTCGAGGGCCAGGTGTTCATGAAGGCGCTCGGATCGCCGTTTCACGCCGCCGACCGGCTGCTCGCGGAGCTGCCGAAGCGCGTCAAGGTGATCGTCGTCGACTTCCACGCCGAGGCGACCAGCGAGAAGCAGGCGATGGGCTTTCATCTCGACGGCCGCGTCAGCGCGGTCGTCGGCACCCACACCCATGTCCCGACCGCCGACGCCCGCATCCTGCCGGGAGGGACCGCGCTGCAGACCGATGTCGGGATGACGGGTCCCTACGAGTCGGTGATCGGATTCCGCGCCGAGAAGGTGCTCAAGCGTTTCGAGCTCCAGACCCACGTCCCGTTCGAGGTGGCCAAGGGCGACGTGCGCCTCGCCGGCGCCCTGATCGACGTCGACGAGAGCAGCGGCCGGGCCCGCTCGATCGAGCCCCTGCTGATCCCGTGGTCGGGGTGAGCGGGTCCCTCCCGAGGGCGCGCCGGGCGTGGCAGCGCTCGGCGCCGGCGCTGGCCGGGGCTCCACCGCGTTCGTTGCCTGCTCGCGAGATCGGCTCGATTGCCGCCGGCAGCGCCCTCCTGCTCCGCCGGCGACCGGTCTGTGCGCCGGCGACGCGCCCGCGCCCGCCGATGGCCGCCCGCGGGGTCGTGGCTCAGCATCGCCACCGCCCGCGGCCGCACCGCTGCGAGCCGGCTAGAATCCAGAGGTCATGGCCCAACAGGGACGATCCCGCGGCGCCCGGTCCTCCGAGGCGGTGAGCGCGTCGCACGCGCGCGCCAGGATCTCGGCGTTGGTCACCACCTACAACGAGGAGCGCAACATCGCAGAGTGCCTCGAGTCGCTCCTGTGGTGCGACGAGGTCCTGGTGGTCGACTCGTTCTCGACCGACCGGACCCCCGCGATCGCGCGGCGCTACGAAAAGGTCCGCTTCGTCCAGCGCACCTACCACGGCTCCGCGTCGCAGAAGAACTGGGCGATCGACAACACCAGGAACGAGTGGATCCTGATCTTCGACGCCGACGAGCGCTGCACGCCCGCGCTGCGCGACGAGATCCTCCAGCTCTTCGACGACGGCGAGCCCGAGCACGACACCTACACGATCAACCGGCGCTGCTTCTTCCTCGGCAAGCCGATCCGCTTCTCGGGCTGGCAGCACGACCGGGTGGTGCGCCTGTTGCGGCGCGGCGCCGGACGCTACCCGAACCGCCGGGTGCACGCCGACATGGTGACCCGCGGCGAAGCGCCCGTGCTGCGCAACCCGATGCTCCATTTCATGGTCGACGACTTCGTCGAATACGCCTCGCGCATCCAGCGCTACAGCTGGTGGGGCGCCTCCCAGGCGTGGCGGGAGGGGAAGCGCTCGGGGGTCTCCGAAGTGCTCGGGCGCTCGGCCTGGCGCTTCGCGAGGACGTATCTGCTCCAGGGCGGCGTCCTCGACGGCATGCGAGGCCTGGTGTTCTGCCTGGTGCAGGCCTACGGCACCTACCTCAAGTGGTCCTACGTCTGGTCGTGGGGCGTCAACCAGAAGCGCGGCATCGAGCCCGAGCTCCCGTCCTTCGACGAGAGCGACGACACCTGGCGCGGACTCGACGAGCTCGAGACGGCCCAGGGGTAGCCGGCGCGTCTTCCCGGTGCTCCTCGAGCCTGCGCACCTCGCAGTCGCGCTTGCGCGACCGCGACGGCGACGAGCGCCGCGCGCTGAAGGCCGAAGGCCTGGAAGCGCACGAGAGGGAGCACGATCGGAGATCTGCACGTGCCAGCGACCGCTCCCTGCGAGCGCCGGCCTCCACGCGCAGCTCGCGAAGAGCTCCTGACGCGCGCCGCGCGCCGTCTCCCGTTGAAACCCCAGCCTGCGAAGGCTGCACGGTCGGGGAATCTGCGCTCTTCGACCCTCGCGCTTGACCCCGGGGTCAGCAGCCAACCCGCCCGCCGCGGCGCCGCGCGGAGAGTGTTGTCGACCGCGAAAGCCTTCTGTAGCCTTGGCCGCTCGCGCCAGCCGTCGCCGCCCCCTGCATTCCGCACTCCCCGTCCCCATGCCAACCCTGCGCCTGCACGTCCGGGTCCTCCTGATCCTCCTGGTCCTGCTCGCCGTCTTCGGCGTGCCCGGCGCTCCGGCGCAGGAGGGCGGGGGATGGTCGGCCTCGCTCGGCGTCATCGACTTCGCGCGCTCTCGCCAGCAGCTCGAGATCGGCATCACCCACCGTTGGCCGGAGTGGCGGTGGGGGCTGCGACCGATCGCGGGCGTGCACGTGACCCTCGACGAGACGGTCTTCGCCTACGCCGGCCTGCGCCGCCGTTTCCGCCTCGGCCAGACGCGCTGGAGCTTCGTGCCGAGCCTTGCCGTCAGCCTCTACCAGGCCGGCGACGGCAAAGACCTCGGTGGCCTCCTCGAGTTCCGCTCCGGCGGCGACTTCCTGTTCGACCTCCCGATGGGCGGCCGCGTCGGCTTCGGCTTCTACCACCTCTCGAACTCCGGCATCCACGACCGCAATCCGGGGACGAACTCACTGCTGCTGCGCTACCAGCTCCCCCCGCGCTTTCGCTAGGGCGACTAGGCCAGCGGGAAGCTCACAGAATTCCGATCCTCGGGGGCCGCGAGAATCTTCGCGATGGAGGCACGACGGCGCCCCCAATGCGGCCGTTGCGCGCTCCCCATGTGATCGTGCTCCGGCTCGACCGCTCACGCCCGGGAGGAGCGCTTCGACTGCGTGGTATCGTGCCGGCCTTGGAGGTGTTTGCGGTGGTCGATGCCGAGTTGCTCGAGATCCTGGTGTGCCCGAAGTGCAAGGGCAAGCTCGAGACCGTCGAGCTCCCCGAGGAGGTCCGTGCCCGCCTGGTCGAGAAGTACCGCGAGCACTTTCGAGACGAGGAACCGGAGGTCCACGAGGGTCTCGTCTGCCGCGAATCGGAGCTGGTCTATCCGATCGTCTCCGACATCCCGATCCTGCTCGTCGAGGACGCTCTCCCCAGCTCGGCGCTGTCGTCCTGAGGCGGCGTCCTGTCGTCCGGAGGCGCTCGTGCTGGAGAGTCGGCACGCCAGAACGAGCCTGCAGCGCTCCTCCTGCTTCGCAGCGGCGCGCGTGGTGCGGCTCGGAGACGAGGCCGGGCCGCGCGCTCGGGCGAGCGCTGAGGTCGTCGCGCGCCCGCGCCCGCCCGAGATGCGCCGAGCCGCCGGCGCCAGGCGGGCCCCATGATCGCCTCGCTGCGCGCGCACTTCGCCGAGCGCGTCGCCACAGGCTGGCCCGCCGACCGCCGGGAGCGGTGGGGCTACGGCCTGTTTCTCGGCCAGACGGTGGCGATCTTCGGGATCGCCCTCTCCGGCATCCTCCTGTCCCTGGGCTTGCTCACCTCCTGGTGGGCGAGCCGGGGCGAGCTGCTCTCGCGCCTGGCGACCCGCCGCGCGAAGCTGCTGCTGGTGCCGCTCGGTGCGTATCTCGCGCTCCTCGGCCTGTCGATCGCGTTCTCCTACGACCCCGCTCACAGCCTGGGCTCGTGGACCGAGGTCATCGCGCTCTCCCCCCTGGTGCTCGCGCTGGTCTTCGTCCGCGGCGAGGCACGGTGCAGGCTGGTGATCGACTCGATCCTGGCGGTCGGCACCCTGTTCGCGCTCTACGGCCTGATCGAGACCTGGTGGCAGGGCGGGGTGGGACTCGAGACGCGGCCGCGCGGTCCGTTCTCCCACTACCAGACCTTCGCGGGGGTGCTGCTGCTGTGCGACCTGGTGGTGATCGCGGCGATGACCTACCGCCCGCGCGAGCGGCGGTGGTGGCACTGGTTCGCGGCCATCACCATCAGCCTCGCGCTGCTGCTCAGCCTGACCCGCGGCGCCTGGGTGGCGCTGATCGCGGGCGTGCTCCTGCTGCTGGTGGTCCGCGCGCCGAAGGCGCTCCTGTGGCTGGCGCCGCTGCTCGTGCTGGTGCTCCTCATCGCGCCGCTGCCGGTGCTCGAGCGCGCGTCGTCGATCGCCGACCTGCGGGACCTGTCGAACTACGATCGGCTGTGCATGGTCTATTCGGGGCTGCGCATGATCGAGGAGCGGCCGCTGCTCGGCATCGGTCCGGAGATGGTGGAGGAGCTCTACCCCATCTACCGGCACCCGACGGCGCCTTTCCTCGAGCGCCCGCACCTACACAACGCGTTCCTGCAGATCGGCGCCGAGCGCGGTCTGCCCGCGCTCGCCGCCTTCCTGTCGCTGCTCGCGGCGAGCGTCTGGATGGCGCTGCGCGGATTCCGTCGGGAGGGCGGCCACGCCGGGCCGCGCGCCGATCTGTGGATGGCCACCATGCTCTCTGTCGTCTCGTTCTCGATCGCGGCGATGTTCGAGGACAACTGGAACGACAGCGAGGTCCAGCGGATCCTGCTCTTCCTGCTCGCCCTGCCCGCCTGCCTGGGCACTCCGGCGAGGGTCGACACGATCGGCATCGCAGGCTCCTCGAAGACCGCGGAGCGCTCGGAGGCCTCGGTGGCCTCGGTAGCCTCGCGAACGCGCGGGCCGTCCGAGGTGACCCCGCCGTCCGAGGTGAGCGTCCCGGTCGAATCGACAGAGGCGACGGAGGCGACGGAGGCGACAGAGGCGACGGAGGCGACAGAGGCGACCGAGGCGACCGAGGAAACAGAGGCGAGGGCGGCCCGAGAGGCGAGGGAGGCGAGGGCGGCGAGAGCGCCCACCGAACCGCCGCCGTCCTGTGAACCGATCTGGGCCGCCTGAGGCGTTGCCGGAGGAGAGAGCGTGAGCACCCACCCGCCCCCGTCTGGGTCGTCCGCGTCCGCCGGCCTCGGCGAGTTCGAGGCCTTCCTCGAGGCGATCGTCCCGCGCGTGGAGGATGCGCTCGATCGCTTGCTGCCGGCCGCCAACGAGCCGCCGGCGAGCCTCCACGAGGCGATGCGCTACAGCCTGTTCGCCGGCGGCAAGCGCGTGCGCCCGGCGCTCGTGCTGCTCGCCGGCGAGACCCTCGGTGCGCGGCGCGACGACCTGCTCGAGCCCGCCGCCGCGCTCGAGATGATCCACACCTTCTCCCTGATCCACGACGACCTGCCGGCACTCGACGACGACGACCTGCGACGGGGCCGGCCGACCCTCCACCGCGCCTTCGACGAGCCGATCGCGATCCTGGCCGGCGATGCCCTCCTCGATCTAGGGCTTCAGGTCGTCGCCGAGCACCCTCCCGGGCTCGAGCCGGAGTGGCGGCTGCGCGCGGTCTCGGCGCTCGCCGCAGCGGTCGGAAGCCGGGGCATGATCGGCGGCCAGGTCGACGACCTGGCCGCCGAGCGCGGCGGCGTGTCCCCCGAGACCTCTGGCGCGGTCGAGCTGCTCGAGAGCATCCACCGGCGCAAGACCGGCGCGCTGCTGGTGGCGAGCCTCGAGATCGGCGGGCTGTGCGCGCGTGCGGGCGAGGGCGATTTCGCGCGGCTGCGCCGGCTGGGCGACCTCGTCGGCCTGCTGTTTCAAATCCGCGACGACGTGCTCGACGTCGAGGCGACCACCGAAGCCCTCGGCAAGACCGCGGGCAAGGACGAGCGCGCGGCAAAGCTGACCTACCCGCGCCTCTACGGGATCGAGGAGAGCAAGCGGATGCTGGCGCGCTATGCGGAGGAGGCGGAGGCGGTGGCGGCGGAGCTGCCGGAGGGCGGCGCGATCTTTCGTTCACTCATCGGGTACCTGACGCAACGGGGGAGCTGAACCCGCCGTCCCCGCCCGACGACGCGCAGGAGGCGGCCTCGCCCGCGCGCGTCGAGCGCGAGGAGACTCACGCGAGCGGCACGCAGAGCGCGCCACCGCGGACCGTCGCGGGCGGCGTCCCTGCCGTCCGGCCACGGCGACGTCGCGACGCGGCCGAGACCGATCGGCGACGGAGCCCAGCCGAGATGCGGCCGATCGAGCGCCTCGCGACGAGCAGGCGCGCGATATGCTGGCGGGCTCGACACCAGACACCGCAACCGTCGCCGCCGGCGCCCCGAGCCCTCGCGTCGCCCAAGAAAATGCCCTCGAGCTCCCACCGCCCCGGATCCGATCGCGCCGAGTCCCGTCGGCCCGAGTCCCGTGGGTCCGAGTCCCGTGGGTCCGAAGCGCAGGGCCGCGAGCTCCCGGGCGACGAGCCCCGGCAGGCAGAGCCCTCGCGATCGAGCTCCCATCGCCCCCACCCTCGCTCCCCCCGCGCGATGACTCTGCGCCTCGATCAGCTCCTCGTCGAGCGTGGTCTGTTCCCGTCCCGGGAGAAGGCGCGTCGGGCCGTGATGGCGGGGATGGTCCGGGTCGGCGGCGCGCGCATCGACAAGCCCGGGACGCCGACGAAGCCCGACGCGGCGGTCGAGGTCGAGAGCAGAGAGCCCTACGTCTCGCGCGCCGGCGGCAAGCTCGCGCACGCTCTCGACCACTTCGGGATCGATCCCGACGGGGTCGTCTGCCTCGACGTCGGCGCTTCGACCGGCGGCTTCACCGACTGCCTGCTCCAGCGCGGCGCCAAGCGCGTGTACGCGCTCGACGTCGGCTACGGCCAGCTCGACCAGCGCCTGCGCGAGGACCCGCGGGTGGTGGTGATGGAGCGCGTCAACGCGCGTCACCTCAGCCCCGACGCCATCGGACGCCCCTGCGAGCTGATCACGGTCGACGTCTCGTTCATCTCGCTGGCCAAGGTGGTGCCGGCGCTGATCCCGCACCTTGCCGAGGCCGGTCACCTGGTGACGCTGATCAAGCCCCAGTTCGAGGCCGGGCGCGAGCAGGTCGGCAAGGGGGGGATCGTGCGCGACGAGATGGTGCGTCGTCGCGTGATCGCCGAGCGCGTCGACGAGCTCGCGGCGCTCGGTCTGCGCTGGCTGGGGACGGTCGACTCCGCGGTGCCGGGCGCCGGCGGCAACGTCGAGGCGGTCGCCGCCTTCCGTCGCCCCTCATCGTCCGCGACTGGACCGGCAGGCACCGGGTCGACCGCGGCTGGATCGACCGGGACCGGATCGACCGCGGCCGGATCGACCGGGACCGGACGCTCCGGGTCCGCGACCGTGCCGCCGCCGGCCGGCGAGGTTCCGTCTTGAGCCGCCACCCGCAGATCCGGCGAGTCGCCCTGATCCACAAGCTGGGCGAGCCGGAGGCTGCTCGGCTGAGCCAGGAGCTCTCCGACTGGCTGCGCCGCCGCGAGCTCGAGGTGTTGATGCCGGAGCTCGACGGCGAGCTCCTCGAACCCCCCGCCCGGAGGCAGGCCACCGAGCCGCGATCGACGGAAGAGCGTCCCGCGGGCTCCCCTTCGCCGGAGACCGGCGCCGGCGGGTCCCCGAGCGCGAGCTCCGAGGCCACGGGGCACGGGCCCCCTGGCGAGGATCGCGCCGACACGAAGCGCCCCGAAGAGCAGACCGCCGAAGAGCAGCCCGCCCCGCCGCGGGCCTCCGGGACGCAGCCTACGGCCGCTCCGCCCGCCACCGGGGCGCAGGCTCCCGCCGAGTCGGTTTCCGCCGAGACCCACACCGCCGAGACCCTCTGCCCCGACGTCGACTGCGACCTGGTGGTGGTCCTCGGCGGCGACGGAACGCTGCTCTCGGTCGCCCGCGCCATCCAGGGGCGCTCCCCGATTCTCGGCGTCAACCTGGGCACCCTCGGGTTCCTCACCGAGATCAACCGCGGCGAGCTCTACCCATCGCTCGTCGAGGTGCTCGCCGGGCGCTACTCCCTCGAGGAGCGGTCGCTGTTCGAGGTCGAGCTGCACCGTTCTTCG
>DATKBT010000123.1:0-24692 GCA_035546295.1 Thermoanaerobaculia bacterium
AACTGGCAGACGGTGCTGTTCCTCGGCTACGGCAACGAGTGGCTGGGCGACGATCGCGACGACCGCTACGACCTCGTCGAGACCGACCGCTCGCTCTTCTTCAAGCTCTCCTACGCGATCCAGCGCTAGGGGGGTGATCCCATTCGCGCTCAGGGCTTGCGCTGCCGCTCGACCTCGGCGCGGAGGCGCTCTTCCTGCGCCCGCAGCTCCGGGGTGAATTCCGCGCCGAAATCCTCGGCCTCGAACACCGGGCGGATCTCGATCTCCGACTCCTCGCCGGGCATCGGGTCGGGGCAGCGCCGCACCCACTCGACGGCCTCCTCCATCGACTCCACCTGCCAGATCCAGTAACCGGCGATCAGCTCCTTGGTCTCCGCGAACGGGCCGTCGATGACGGCCCTCTTCCCGTCGGCGAAGCGCACGCGCTTCCCCTTGCTGCTGGGGTGGAGCCCCTCGCCGGCCAGCATGACGCCCGCCGCGACCAGCTGCTCGTTGAACCGGCCCATCTCGGCGAGAAGCTTCTCGCTGGGCATGACGCCTTCCTCGGAGCTCCTGGTCGCCTTCACGATCACCATGACTCGCATCGCTCTGCCTCCTTTCGGTTCAGGGAAGAGGCCCGGGGCGGCTGCCACCGCCAGCCTCCGAAGTGACGACGCACGAGCCCTGGCCGGATCGACACGCCGGCGACTCTTCTGCGCGTGGGGCATCGGGACCAGCGCGGATGTCGCCGCCAGCGAGCGGCTGCAAGAAGCACTCCGGACGGCGGCGGTGGGGTGCGCGCGAAGGATTCGCGGCGCGGCTGCATCTGAAAGAGTGAGCGGACCCGATGCGAGCCGACCTCCCGACGTCTCGTTGCCCGATGTTGCGCCGCCGGCCCGCGGTGCCCCCGCTGCTCCTGCTCGCCGCCCTGGTCGCGTCGTCGAGCGCCGTCGCCCACGGCCAGGACAGCCGCTGGAGCCTCGGGGTCGACGGGCTGTACCTCGCCGCCGACGACGGCCGCGCCGCAGTGGGCGCGGCGGCCGGCGCCCCCGCCGGGGCCACCTACGGCATCGACGGCGACGGCGTCGGTTTCGGCCTCGCCCTGGGCTACCGCGCCACGCGGCGCTTCGGGGTCGAGCTCGAGCTGGCGACGGTCGACCTCGACGTGGCGGTTCCGAGCGCCACGCCGGGCGCGGCGCGAGCCGACACCGAATCCGCCTCGTTCGAGCTCTACCTGATGGAGTTTCGGTGGCACCTCGTCCCCGAGCGGCGTTTCGACCTGACGCTGGGGGCCCTGGTGGCGATGACCAAGCTCGCCGACGTGCGCTTCCCCACCGCGGCCGGCGGCTCCGCCAAGCTCACCTTCGACGACGACGTCGGGTTCGGCCTGGCCCTCGGCGTCGACTGGCCACTGGGCGGCGACGGCGGCTGGCTGCTGCGCGGCCGCCTCCGCTACCTGCGCACGATCCTCGAGTCGGACTCCGGCGCCCAGGACCTCGACCTCGACCCGCTGCTGCTCTCCGTCGGCGTCGGATACCGATTCTGAGGCTTCATCGTTCTGGTACCCTGATTCCGCAAGAGCAATCCCCTGTCCCCGAGGTCCGTCCGGAGGAGACGTGGGCCGTAGCCCTTCCCGAATGCCGCTCCCTGCGGCCGCCCTGGCCATGGTCGCCGTCGGCGGCCTGTCAATGCCCACTTGCACGGATCGAGGCTCGCGAGCGACCCCCCTGTCGGCCGAGGTGCCTCTCCACCTGGAAGACCACCTCGAGGCCGCCGACATCGAGGGCTCCGAGGTCCCGGGGGAGGTACCGGAACCGGTGCTGTGGCGCTTCGACGAGCCACAGCCGGGGTGGAAGCCGCTGCACCCGGTCCCGCCGGGCTCGGCAGCCGTCGAACCCTCCCGGACGGCAGACGCGCTCCGCCTGCCTCTTACCGAAGACACCCGGCACCCCACGAACCCCGAGCTCCTGGAGAGGCTGATCTACGTCGAGCTCCCGGACCTGGACATCGAAGACTGGGCATTCGTCGAGATTCGCGCGCGGGCCTCCGAGGGCATGCGGAACATGGGCCTCATGTACAACTTCACGGAGACAGAGCCTTTCCGTCCCGACGACCTCCCCTTCTACAGCGGCGGCGGTCGGTCCCCGCTCGTTGCCGACGGCTCCGTCCAGACCTACCACATCGAGCTGGAGCCCCGGCGACCCTGGGAGGGGCCCTGGACCCACCTCGCGATCTGGTTCAACTGCAGGGCCGACGACGCCCCGGCGACCCTCGACGTCCTGTCCGTACGCCTGGTCTCGGCGAAGGCGGACTTCACCGCCGCGGGGGTCGGCGTCGAGACCGTTGGCAGACGCCCCGGCGACGCCGCTCCAGCGGAGGCTCCCGACCGCCGAAGCCTGTTCATGCATACCCCCGGGCGGGTCGCGTATCCGGTGCGGATACCCGAAGGGGCCAGGCTGGACGTCGGCCTCGGAGTGCTGCCCGCCGACGGGGCCGTGGAGCTCGCGGTCCGCGTCGGCCCCGGCAGCGACGCCGAGACGCTGCTTCGCGAGACCTACTCGGACCATCGACACTGGGGGCAGCGCTCCGTCGATCTGTCCCACCTGGCAGGGCAGACGGTGCTCCTGGCGCTGGAGGCTGATGCGGCTCGCCCCGGCAACGTCGCGCTGTGGGCGGCGCCGACCCTCAGCGGCACCCGAAGCTCCGAGCGACCCAACGTGATCTTCTACATCATCGACGGCGCCAGTACCGACTACATGAGCCTCTACGGCTACAACCGGCGCACGACCCCGCACCTGGAACGGATCGCCGCCGAGGGGGCGCTCTTCGAACGGGCCTACAGCAACTCGAGCTGGACCCGTCCGTCCACGGCCTCCTACATGACTTCGCTCCAGCACAGCGTCCTGGGCGGCCTGCGCAACGGCCGCAACCCCGTACCGGCGAACGCGGTGACGATGGCCGAGCACATGCATCGAGCGGGTGTCCAGACCGCGGTCCTCACTTCGAACGCCAGCGCGGGACGGATGAGCGACCTCCACCGTGGCGCCGACGTGTTCCGGGATGCGGGGGTGCAGAACTGGTCGACCTCGTCGGTGGACCTCCACGGCAACTTCTGGAGATGGCGCGAGGCCTATCCGGGCGAGCCCTACTGGGTGCACTTCCAGACCACGGACGTGCACAACGACCACACTCCGGTCGCCCCGTTCGCGGGCCTGTTCATCGACCCCGAGCGGCGGCGCCGCTTCGAGGGGTGGCTGCAGCAGGTGAACGAGATCCCGGAGACCCCCGGGGTCGGGATCCGGGAAGCCCTGGATCAGCTCGGCATCGATCAGGCCGAATTCTGGTCCGCGAACCGCGATCTCCACGACGAGTCCATGGCCCACCAGGACCATCGCCTCGGCCAGCTGGTCGCCCGGCTCCGGGCGAGCGGCGAGTGGGAGCGCACTCTCTTGATCGTCGCCTCGGATCACGGCGTGGCGGCGGGCGCCTGGGACTACCGCCTGCTCCTGGCGGATCCCCCACCGGACCACGTCTACTACGACGATCTGGCCGTGCCGATGGTGCGCTCCGGGGTGTCGCGGATCCCGCTGATCGTCGTGTGGCCGGGGCGGATCGCACCCGGCCAGCGGTTCCGTCAGCCCGTGTCCATGATCGACGCCCTGCCTACCGTGCTCGATCTGGCCGGGTTGCCGGCGCCCGAGGTGATGATGGGCCAATCGCTCGCCCCTCTACTCCTCGGTGAAGCCGGTTGGGAGCCACGCCCCGTCATCCTCGACGAATTCGAGCTCGACCGCGACACGGGCGAGCTCCACGGCCGCATCGAAGTGGTGGACGGACGCTGGGGCGCCTCCTTGGAGATCGGCTGGGATCCGGACCTACCGCCCGAGCGGAGACGGCCGGCGCCCCTGCTGGTCTACGACCTGTGGAGTGACCCGGACTGTCTGCTCAGCCTCCACCAGGAGAGGCCCGATCTGGTCAGGAAGTACACGCGCTTTCTGGAGAAGCAATGGAGAGCCCACCGGGCCCTGGCCGGCCGATTCACCCCGGCTGGCGAGTCGCCCCTGACCTCCGAACAGCTGCAGACCCTGCGTGCCCTCGGCTACATCGAGTGAGCGGCGCGCCGTCGCCCGTACACGGCCGCTGCCTCGTGCACCTCCGACTCGAGCGCCGCGAGCGCGAGCAGGGGCTCGATCGCCTCCACCGGCGAACCGCCGAAGCCCGCAGGGTCTCGGGTGACGATCGCGTCGCAGCCAGCCGCCTCCGCGGCAGCCGCGGCCACGGCATCCTCGAAATCGGGCATCTCGAGCGCCGCTGCGCGGCGAAGGACGGCCTCGTCGACCGCGGCGACGCCGAAGACCGCGAGCAGATCGGACACCACCCGGCGGGCGTCGGTCCGATCGCGCTCCTTCGCCACCAGGTAGAAGATGGTGGTGACCCCGTGAGCCGGGACGAGGCCGCCGACCCGGCCCTCCTCGACCGCGGCCCACAGCGCCGCCGACGCCGCCGCGTGCGGCTCTCGGTCCAGCAGCACGTCCAGCACCACGTTCAGATCGACGAGCAGCCGCCTCACCGGTACTTGCGCTCGAGGTGGCGGCGGTGGTCTTCGACGTCGACACCCGCCAGCACCCCGCGCAGGCGGGCGAGGATGGGCGGAGCGGGCGACGGCGCCGGCTGCCTGGTGAGCAGGTCGAGATAGCGCTCGACGAGAGCGGACACCGACGTGCCGCGCTGCTCGGCGAACCGCTTGGCGCGCTCGACCACCTCACCGTCGACGCTGAGGGTCAGCTTCGCCATGTACGTATCCTACCACCATCACCGTACGTACCATGGCCGAGAGCGACCTCGTCCGTCTCGAGCTGGCCCACCGGCAGAGGCGGGCGTCGGATGTCGAGCTCCCTGCCGAAGAGCTGGCGCTGGCGAGCTGGCGATCAGCGAAGTCGGTCGCGCAGCCGATCGTAGACCTCGCGTCGGTGCCCGATGGCGAGCACGAGGATCTCGAGGTGCTCCTGGACGATCCGGTAGACGATCCGGAAATCGCCGCTGCGCCATGACCGTAACCCGCTCAGCGTGAGTTGGAGGGGCTTACCGCGCTCGGGATCCTCGGCGAGCTGCTCGAGGGCGGCACGGATGCGACGCTGGACCTGCGGATCGAGCTTGCGAAGGGATCTCGCGGCGCTAGCGGCGTAGCGAAGGGTCCAGGTCATTCCAGAGCTCCTCGTGCTCGACGACGCGGCCTTCCGCCACATCCGCCAGGCCTTCCCTGATGGCCGAGCGCAACTCGTCGTCGGCAAGCACCTCGAGCGTCTCGAGGAGCGCCTCGTAGTCGCCGGCGGAGACGAGGACCCCGGCCGGCTGCCCGGAGCGGGTGATGACGACCGCCTCACCCAGCTCCTCGACCTCTCGCACCAGACGCGCCAATTGCGCCTTCGCTTCGGAAAGAGTGACGGTGCTCATCGGCGACTCCAAGACCAGATTATAGACCAGAGAGTTGGTCATGCAGCCATCCCCTGCTCAGCAGAGATTCAGGGTGACCACGCAGGGGTGCCGGGGGCGCAACGGGACTTCGTCGAAGGCGCGGCCGCGGGAGAGAGCCCGTGGGCGAGCGGTGCCTGAAGCATCTGTCCCGCGCCCCGGGACAGTCGTCCCGCCAGTGGCACACCCCGCCGCAACGGAGGAGGTGCCAGCCGAGCGGCAGCCTCGCTATCTCGCATCCGCAGGCAGCGGCAGGAGCAGCCGGAGCCGCCTACCCGGGCCGGTCACGTTTCGGCGTGACCGGCTCCTGTGGGTCCAAGGATCGAGAAAGCACCGATCGGGCCCAGCGTCGCTACACCCAGCGGCTGCGCAAGGCGAAGCTCTGCTTATCCCTATCCCTCCCAGGCGAGACCGGGAAGCGCTGAGCGCAGCCCGGTTCCAGGGTCGCGGCGAGAGCGGGCGGCCGCGGTCCTGCAGACCGCGACCGCCCCGATCTCCTTCGCCGGCGCCCGGAGCGCGATCAGCGCAGCGCGCCGAGCGCGCTCTGGTAGGCCTTGCGGTAGCTGGCGTAGGCCTGCTTGAAGGCCCCCACCTCCTCGAGGGCGAGCGCGTCGGCGAGCCAGCCCTCGGCCTGGGTCGTGTTGGCGCCGGCGTCGGACGCCGCGGCGACCGTCTCCTCGACCGCCGAGCGGACCTCGCCGAGCAGGCCGCCGAAGCTCTCCGGGAGCTGGAACAGCGCGATCGCGGCGCTGTTGGCGGTGCGGCCGAGGTCCTGGGCGATCGCGTCGCGCAGCCGCTGGTCCTGGAGCTCCGCGAGGCGCGCCTGGTGGGTGACGCCGTCGGCGAGCAGCCCGCTCGAGGCGGTGAGCAGCGAGTCTGCCAGCTCGTCCACGGTCGCCGCGCTCCCGTCGAGCTGGGCGGCGGTGGTCGCCACGTTGTCCAGCGAGAACGCCGACGCCCGGCTCGACACCGTCACGTCGAGATCCGGCGTGCGATCGGCGATGTGGGAGAGCTGGTCGTCCCAGAAGGTGACGAACAGCTCCTTCTCGTAACAGGTGCACAGGAAGCGGGTGGGGAAGTAGAGCACCGCCGCCACGATCTTGGGAGTCAGCCCCCACTCGTCCTTGGGCAGGACCTTGAATACCTGCCCGAACAGGAACTCCAGCGAGCGCTTGCACGAGTAGTAGCCGTCGATGGTGCCGACCTCGCCGATCAGGAAGATGTCGGTCCCGCCCGCCGGGCACGGCAGGATGCCGCCCCCGGCGGCGGCGGCGACCCGCCCCTCCGTGGTGGGGATGGTGACCGAGCTGCCTTCGCTGCCGAGCACGTCGGGGACGATGCCCACCACGTCGTTCCACCAGCCGGGCTCGGTGAGGCCGGTGGCGGCCAGGAACTCCTCGGGGGTCGGGATCAGGTCGAGCACCGCCGCGAACAGCGACTCGAGCCCGGCCACCGCGGTCTCGAAGACGTCGACGAAGAAGGCGGGCACGGTGACCGTGAAGAAGCTCACGATCTCGTCGAACAGCGCGCCGATCTCGCAGATCTGCTTGGCGGGGAAGTCCCCGATGCAGCCCGCGATCGATGCGCCGAGACGCAGGGCGCCGTCCGGAGTGCCGTCCCAGCGCGAGCGTTCGGCCCCCAACCCGCTCATCACTTGCACCATCTGGGCCGAGTCGAGCTCGGAGACGACCCGGTCGAGGTCGGCGAGTCGCACGGCGAGCCCCGGCGGGAGCCGGTCCTCCATGGCGTGAAGGCCGTCGGACAGCTCGGCGAGGCTCGCGCGGAACTCCTCGGCGTTCTTCAGCAAGTGACGGCCGAGCCCGCCGCGGCTCGCCGCGGGGACCCGCAGCCCGTCGAACACCGCGGTGAGCGAGCCCACCAGGCTGTTCGGCCCGAGCATCTCCTCGATCGCTCGGAGCTGCGCCGCGTCCATCTCCAGGACCTCGGCGCGGGCGGTGGACCATGGGATCTCCTCGCCGAACACCTGGTCCTGGGCGGCGGGCGGGAGCGTCTCCAGCGCGCCGATCAGGTCGAGCAGGTCGCCGCGCAAGTCGGATCTCGCGTCGGGGGCGGGGGAGGCCAGGCCCGGTGTCGTGGTCCAGGCCACGAGCAGGGCGGAGGTCGCCAGCAGGGCGGGGCCCCGGAGGCGCCGCGGGGTCCCGAGTCGGTGGTTCGTCTCATGGGTCATCGCTGGTCCTCCTCGGCTCAGTTTCCGGAGACCCTGACGGCTTCGCCGTAGGCCTTCTGGTAGTTGTCGTAGGCGCTGGTGTAGGCGTCGTCGGCGAAGTCCTCCTCGCCCCGGGCGAAGAAGTCCTCGGCGGAGTAGACCGGCTGCTGCGCGGCGGCCGCGGCGTCGATCGCCGAGCGCACGATCGCGCGGACCTCCTCGAGCGCGCCGCCGAGCGCCACCGGCAGCGCCAGGCGTCCGGCCTCGGCGTCGCTGCGGTCGAGCAGGCGCGTCTCCAGGTCGAGGCGCCGCAGCAGCGCGGAGAGGTCCTCCACGAAGGCGGTGTGGTCGGCCAGCGCGGTGCCCAGCGTCGCGGCGTTGCCCAGGGTGGAGCGCAGGGTGGCGTCGGTCACCTGGAGCTCGGCGTCGGTGGCGAGCAGGGCTGCGCCCAGCGCGTCCATGCCGGCCTGCGAGGCGCGGGTGCCGAGCCGCTCGTCGAGCTTCTCGTCGACCAGTGCGCGAAAGGTCCGGCTGTCGCCGATCGTGCGCTGCTTGGCCGAGTGCTCGAGGCACAGACACAGGTAATCGATGCCGGCGCGGTCGATCGAGAACAGTAGCTTGGGCACGAAGAACTCGGCGGTCGAGGGCACGAAGTCGACGAACTCGCCGTAGACCTTCGCGGCGTTGTTGCAGGTGAACTCGGCCGCCGGGGTGCCGACTGTGCCGATCACCGGCAGCACCTCGCCGGCGGCGGGGCACGGCAGCAGGCCGCCGAGCTCGACCGCGGAGGCGACGCGGTCGGGATCGTCCGGGAGCGGAGCCCCGGCGCCGGAGAGCCCGGGGATCGCCTGCCACCAGTCCGGGCTGGTGACGTCGAGGCCGATGCGGTCGCCGAGGAAGGTGACGAACGAGGCGAAGTCGGTGGGCACCACCGAGCCGAGCTCGGCGAGCACCGCCTCGATCCCGCCGACGATGTCGGCGACCAGGTTCTCGAGGTGCTGGGGCAGCGCGTTGGTGAACCCGACCACCTCGTTGAAGGCGCCGGTGACCGCTGTCCCCGCGTCGGCCACGAAGTCGACGATGCCGTCGGCGACCTTGTCGACCTCCTGGCAGACGTTGTTCAGCAGGGTGGCGAAGCCGGTCGCGGTGCAGGCGTCGAACGAGAGGCTGGTCGGGATGTTCAGGAAGTCCAGGATGCCGTGGACGCAGACCCCGAAGGCGCAGCCGTTGGGGATCGAGAGCGAGAAGTTGCAGGTGAAGGAAGGGCAGTCGAAGGCCGACATCGCGACCCGGGTCGAGCTCGCCTCGCGGGCGGCGCCCAGGGCGTCGGGGTTCTCGGCGACCAGGGCGAGGATCTTGGCGGCCCACGCCTGCTCGAAGGCCTCGAGCTCCGCCGGTGCCAGCCCCGACACCTGCGACGCGATCGCCTGGAGCCGGTCGTCCCAGCCAGGCTCCATCAGCGGCGAGAGCTCGCGGAGCTGGTCGATCATGAACAGGAAGTCGACGCGGAAGCGCTCGCGCTGCTCGACGGTGCCGGGCGGCAGGTCGCCGGCGGGGACTCCGTACATCGCGCGGAACGCTGCCCGACGCTCGTCGGAGCGACCGTTGCGCTCGAGGATCGAGGGGAGCGCGCGCCAGCCGGGCCGAGCGTCGAGGAAACGCTCGACCTCGGTCCAGCTCTCCGCGTCGAGGTCGCTCAGGCGGGCGCGCACGGTGGCGACCTGGCTGGGCTCGGCGCCGCCGAGCGTCGCGATCCGCTCGACCACGTCGGTGAGCTCGGTGCGGGCGACCGCCGGGCGCTCGGCGGAGCCCCGCTGGGCCGCCGCCGGCGGCCCGAGCGCGAGCGTGAGAGCGGCGGCCGCTGCCGCCGCGACGAGGATCCTCTTCATGCCTTCCTCCTTTCGGCCACTGGGTGGCGCGGGTCGATGTCTGCTGCCATCCCATGTAGCGACGAAACCCGGAGCCCGCCCTCACGGGCGGGTAAGCTCGGACGCAGTCGAGGGGACTGGAGGCGACGAGGTGGAGCAGGCCGACCGCTTCGCCGACGAGGCACGGAAGCTGGGTATCGCCGTCGCCGGGCACATCCCGCTACGGGTCTCGGCGCGGGAAGCCGCCGACGTCAACCTGCTCGAGGACATCCGCAACGCACAGGAGATCCAGGCTGTCGTCCGCCGACGGTCGACTCCACCGCCGCGCCGACCTCGACCGGCTGCTGGCGCCGACCCAGGCGCTCGATCAGGAGGCAAGACGGTGAACAGACCAGTCGCAACAGGGCTCGCGCTGCTCCTCTTCGCGTGCGGACAAACGCGGTCTCCATCGCTCGTGGTAGAGGGAGCGGCCAATTCCCGGCCCGAGGCCCTGGTCGAAGCGATCGTCTACACCCGGCTCGGTCCTCCCAGCTGGGACGTTTACCTTTTCGAGGCGCCCGGTGCCGCGCCACGTGCGCTCACGGACGATCCGGCGCTGGATTACAACGCCGTGTTCTCCCCCGATGGCCGGTGGGTGGTCTTCACTTCGGAGCGGTCCGGCAGCGCGGACCTTTACGCCCTGGACCTGGCGGCGGGAGGTGATCCGGTCCGCCTCACCCACCATCTCGCGATGGACGACGCCGCGTCCTTCTCGCTCGACGGCGAGCGCCTCGCGTTCGTCAGCGCGCGCGACGGCTACGCGGACATCTTCATCATGCCGTTCTCGCCGGGCGATGCCACCGCTGAGAGCCGCGCCGTCAACCTGACCCGCCGGCCCGGTGGCGACTTCAACCCCGCGTTCTCGCCGGACGGGCGCCGCATCGCGTTCTCGCGCCAGACCTGTCTCTGGTCCGAGGGCGACATCTGCTGGGAGATCGAGCTGTGCGTCATGGATGCCGACGGGTCGAACGTGCGCACCCTCGCCACGGCACGCGCCGGGATCCCAACGGGCACGCTGTACCGGAACGGGGTCGCAGGCTCCCCTGCCTGGTCCTCGGATGGCGCCTCCATCTACTACTACTCCGTGTACAACTACCACCGCGACTCGACCGAGCGCGCCGAAGACGAGTACATCGCAGGCGGCGAGATCCGCCGCGTCGCACTCGATGGTTCTGGTGACGTTCTGGTGGTCCCGAACGGCTACTCGCCGGCGGTTGCCGCCGAGGGCCGCCTGGCGTTCGTCCGTCCGTTGGAGCAGGACGGCCCAGACACCTATTACAGCGGCCAGGTCGTCTCCGTCGCGCCGGACGGTTCGAACCTGCGCGCCGAGAGCCCGGAGCTGAACACCTGGCTCGACAGCTGCTTTGCACCCGACTTCGACCGCAGCACGGGCCGGATGGTGTGCCACCGGGCCAGTCCCGGCGCGGTCGACGGTCCCGAGCTTCCCCAGGGCCGGTCCTTCGTGTCGCCGTCCGGCGTCCGTCGGGTGGAGCTGCCGGACCGGAGCGTTGTGGTTCAGGCGATCGGTGCCTACTTCCCCGCGCTCACCGCAGGCGGTGACGTGATCTCCACGTTGAGGATTCGCTCCGCCAGGGAAGCCTCGGCGGGGGGCGGGCCGAAAGCCGTGCCGTTGCACGTCTCCGCAATCGACGGCATGCATGTGCGCGAGGTGTTCGCGCCTCCCTCGGGTATCGCGTGGGGCGCCGCCATGGCGCGCGATGCCGGTTGGGTCGTCGTGGCGGTCGGGCTGACGTTTGCGGAGTCAGGCGAGAACCTCGACATTTGGAAAGTCCGGCTCGACGGAAAGGGCGCCGTCAACCTCACGCCCGATTCTCCGGCCAACGACGCCTTTCCGAGCATCTCGGCGGACGGTCGGCGCATCGTGTTCCGGAGCGGGCGTGACGGGCCCCGGGGCGAGACCCCCGGCGACCCGCCCGCGGACATGGCCATCTACGTGATGGGCGGGAATGGCGAGAACCCGCATCGACTCACCGAATCGGATGCCAGAGAGACCATGCCCGCCATCTCGCCGGACGGCGAATGGGTCGTTTACGTCGTCCGCGACCCACGCGCGGCAAAACTGTGGGTCAGCCGCGTGGATGGATCGGAGCGGCGGCTGCTCGAGCCGGAGCGGGCTCACATCCCCGACAAGGCGTTGCACCCGCGATTCTCGCCCGACGGGAGATGGGTGGTCTTCACCTCGGACCGCGGCGGTCTCAACGACGAGTGGCCCATCACCCCACAGCCGCAACCCTATGGCGAGCTGTGGGCGGTGCCACGGAATGGCGGTCAGGCAATCCGCTTGACCAGCGACAAGTGGGAGGACGGTCCCAACGACTGGGGCCATCTCCGCTTGACCATAGATCACAACCAGGATCGCCGACATTGAGCGCTCACGGCGGCGTACCAACCTGATGCAGCAGGCCGACCGCGCTGGGTGCGGCGGCTGAACGCAATCTCGTCGCGCGCGTCGAGCTTCTCCCCTTCGTGGATGTCGATCGAGCTGAGCGTGTTGCCTTCCAGGCTGGCGTCGAAGAGGCCCGCCGGCGTTGCCCCGCCGGCGAAGAAGCGGTAGACCCTGAGGCGGGAAGAAGCGAACCTGCCGTCCGGTCCGAGGTCGCACAATCGATGCGCGCCATCAGACTCCGTCACTGAGGCGACGCTCACCGAGAAGTGGTAACGGCTGGTCCGCGACGGAGCCAGCCGCGGCGGGCTTGGAGCGGGCGGAGCCGAAGCTCCGCCCGCCCGGTGTCAGCCGAGTCTTTCCCGGTTTGGCGGATGCTTGGGCCGTCATGCGAGCGCGTGAGATCGACATGCTCCCGTCCAAGGTGGTGGGCCGCCGGCGCGAGCCCGCTTCGAGCCCGGCGGCTGCGGACGTCTTGCTGCGCACGGCTCGGGATCTCAGAGGCTGCGGGCTCGCTCCACGGGGGCTGTATCGGTTCGAGACGTTCGAGGAGGCGCAGGAGTGGATGAGGAGCCAGATGGCCGGGAGGTCCGCCCGACGCTCGAGGATCTCCGCCGACTCTGCCGCTCGCTCGACGAGGCCGGAGCCCGGTACGTCCTGATCGGTGGCTTCGCCATGATCCTCCACGGCGGGGAGCGGACCACCAAGGACATCGACCTGCTGGTCGACCCGGCTGACCGGCCACGGCCTGCCAATCCGTACACTCGCTAGGCTGCCCCCACGAAGGCCTGGAGCGCTGCTTCCGGGACCTCGATCGGCACGAAGAGACTGGCGGGGAACAGGTAGTCCTCGCCCGACTCGTCGACGATTCGCAGCATCCCGTGAGACTCGGCCTCCGGATCGCTCAGGCCCCGATAAACGGTCCGTACCTGGAGTGACGCGGAGTAACCGCCGTCGCTGACACAGAGGAAGTAGCTCTGTCTCGGCTCGCTCATGAGTCTCGGCTCAGCAGGCGCTTGACCTTGACGTCGACACGTCCGCGCCCGTGCGCTTCGTTACCACTGTACCTCGGCCCAGCCCACGAAGCCGTCGGCCAAGCGAACACGTGCGACGCCTTTGCACTTCCGCCAGCTCCCAGGACCGGAGGCGCGATCGAGAAGGCGCCTGACTCGTACCGCCGACCGGACGCGATGGTCTCAACGGGGTCGATCTCACCGAGAACCTCGACTTCGCCATGCACGACGGCTCGATGCTACGGAATGCTTCTCGGGCGGCCCAACCAGGCGACACAACGGCGGAATTCGTCTCTGGCGAGGGACTGCCTCCGCCTCCGTGCACCCGTCGCCGTCCTGAGCCCGGCGGCTACAGCAGAGGGTCCTCGCCCGCCGCGTACTGGCGCGACAGCGAGATCGCGGCCTCGAGCGCGCGGTCGAGGCGGCCGGTGAGACGCACCAGGGTGAGCTCGTCGCCTTCGAGGGCGACGACGTAGACGCCGCGGAGCCGGTCGGCGCGCGAGTTGGTCCGGTAGTAGACCCAGGTGCGCTCGTCTCCCTGGCGCAGGGTCACGGCCGCGATCCAGCCGCGCTCGCGCATGACGCGCTCGAGGCGGAAAGCGCGATCGCCGGAGATTCTCCGGTCGAGCCCGGCGAGATCGTCGGTCTCGTCCCAGCCGCCCTCGCCCCACGTGTCCGCGTGGTCGTCGTCGTCGTGCCAGCCGCGGTCGCGTCGGTGGCCGCGATCGGCGACGTAGACGCCGACCTCGACTTTCTTGACGCCGCGCAGCACGTTGAGGTCCTCGTCGGGATCGCTCAGCCGGTTGAGCACGAACTTGCCGAGCCCGAGCGAGAGGCGGCCGAGGGTCACGGTGGCCTCGCGCTCGAAGTGCGCGGCGCCGAGGTCGCGCTCGATGCTGTCCTTCATCGAGGAGATCTCGGGCGAGGCCATCATCACGCAGCCGGCGCTGGAGAGCGCGACGGCAGCGAGCGTCGCGATCGCGAGGAGCTGGAGCCGGCCGCGGCCGCTGGACGATCCGGTGGATCCGCGTGATTCGGCCGCCGTGCTGATCGCGATGGCGTCGGGCTCGATCGGTGGCGTCATGGGAGGTCCTCCCTGCGATCCCGATCCTCGGCGTCGGGATCTCTGGGGTCGTCGGGATCTCTGGGGTCTTCAGGGTCTTCGGGGTCCGGATCGTCCGGGTGAGGGCGGGTCCGCGAACCGCGACGTGCGGCGTCGCCGAGCATCTCGAGGGGATCGATGTGGAGCGAGGCGCCCAGCCGGCCGAGCTCGACCGGATCGAACGCGCCGACGATGTTGACCAGCGTGATCGAGTCGCTGGTGTCGGCGGCCATCACCCAGACCCCCGCGATGTCGCCCGCCTCCTCCCTGAGGTAGAGGTAGACGGTCTCGCCGCTCTCGCGGATTCGCACCACCGGGCTCCAGCCGTCCGCCTCGAGCCCGCGCACCGCCGCCTCGCCGCGCTCCAGGATCGCGGGCGCGTCGCGCCCGTCGAGCTCGAAGGTCAGCACGCGGATCGCGCGCAGCTTGCCGAGGAGCTCGGCGAATCGGGGATCCTCGCCGCGCACGGCCTCGGCGACCATGCGGATCAACGGCCCCTGGAGCGAGATCTCGAGCGAGGCCTCCTCGCGCGCCAGCCCGAGCGCGCCGAAGTCGACGTAGCCGGGGTCGCCGACGAGATCGTCCTGCGCGAGGGCGGGCGCCGCCGCCAGCACCGCGAGACCGATCGAAGCCCCGAGGATCGTGCGGGCCGTCCAGCAGCGCGTCCGGCGAATCGGCCAGCGCTGCGTCCGGCGACTCGGCCGGGGTCTCGTCTGGGCTCGGCTCATCTGGGTTCTCCTGATCGCTCGCCCGACGCTCCGGCGTCGGGGCTCCTGCGCAGCGGCTCGATCGCCCTCTGCAGCGCCCGCGCCGAGGGTGCGACGATGCTGTCGGCGACCACCTCGTCGCGCAGCACCAGCGCCGAGTGCCGGCCGACCGAGGCGACGTAGGCGAGCGCCAGGCGCGCCTCGGCGGTCGCGCGCTCGATGTCGTCGGCGTCGGGCTGTGCGGTCGGGTCGGCGGCTCCCTCGACGTCGGGATCGGCGACGGCCGCGCGCGTCGACGCCGCGTCCTCGGGCAGCAGCCGGGCGAGGCCGAAGAGGCCGAGGACGAGGAGCAGCGCGGCGGCCGCCGCGATCGCCGCGGTGGTCCACCAGCTGGCCGCTGGGGAGGCAGGTGCAGCGTCGTCGTTGGCCGGCGCGTGCCGGCGCGGCGACGTGGCGGCCGATCCGTTCGCCTCGGTGCCTTCCGCGCGCGCGATGGCGAACGCGCGATCGACCACCTGCTGCCGGCACTCCTCCTGGGGTAGGGCGCGCAGCGCTTGGCGGAGCCGTCGCGCGAGCTCGAGCTGCTCGGCGCAGCGCGCGCACCGGGGCTCTTCGCGCGTGTGTGCTCGCGCTTCCTGCGCTGGCAGTGCATGCGCGCGCCCCGCGGGCGGGCCTTCCACGTGCGCGCGGACCAGCGCCGCCTCGGCGGCGGGCAGATCGCCGTCGAGGTAGGCCTCGAGCCGGTCGAGGACCTGCGCGCAGTCGAGCGCAGCGGAGGGTGGGTTTTGGCGGCTCATCGTGGCTTCGTCGTCGGCTTCTTCGTCAGTGTCTTCTTGGTGAGTGTCTTCTTGGTGAGTGTCTTCGTGAGTGTGGTCTTCGTGTGTGGCGTCGTCGTGAGAGTCGTCTTCGTAAGAGTCATCGTCGGCGTCGTCGTCGTGGGTGCGATCACTTGCCAGGCGATCCCTTGCCCGGCGGCTCCGCCGTCTCGCTTCGCGATCGCTCCGCCCCGAGCACGTCGGCGAGCGCTTCGCGCAGCATCTTGCGGCCGCGGTGGGCGTAGACGCGCACGGTGACTAGCGGCATCTCGAGGGTGTCGGCGATCTCCTGGTGGGGGCGCTGCTGGATCTCGCGCAGGATCAGGATCGAGCGGTAGGGCTCCGCCAGCTCGCCGAGCGCCGAGCGCAGCCGTGCCCCGAGCTCGGAGCCCGACGCCTCGTGCGCCGGGTCGGGCCGGGGATCGGGCATCCGTGCGAAGGCCTCGTCGCCGCCCGGCGCCACCGCCGCCCGCTTGCGCCTGCGCAGCGCGTCGAAGCTGGCGTTGCGGGTGACCGTGGTCAGCCAGGCCGCCAGGTCGTCGACCTCGAGATCGTTCCAGTGTCGCCACAGCTTGATCAGGACCTCCTGGGTCACGTCCTCCGCCTGGTCCCGGTCCCCCAGGTAGTAGAGGGCGAACGAGAACACGCGGTCCTTGTGCAGGGCCACGGCCTCCGCCAACTCGTCTGCTTCCCCCCGGGGGCTTCGGCTCCGCACCACAGGATGGACGAATCACGGCGGGTGGGCGTTACAGGCGGTTCCGGGCTCAGGTCCGGGAGGGCGCGCGCAGCTCCGCCTGCGTCGTCGCGACTCCCTGGTCGGCCTCGATCGACGTCGCGGCGGTCGCCGGCTCCCTCGGCGCCGGCGCCTCCAGCTCGCGCGGGCTGTCTTCCAGGGCGACGATGGCGTCGAGGATCGCCTCGTGGGTCGCCGGCAGGCGGAGCTGGGGGACCAGGCCGGGGCGGATCGAGGCGAGCGCGTCCTTGATCGCGCACCAGACCGCCAGCCCCAGCATCAGGGGTGGCTCGCCCACCGCCTTGGTGCTCTTCAGGTTGTGGCGGTTGAGCTCGTTCTCGACGAAATCGAGCCGGAAGTGCGCGGGGAGGTCGCTGACGTTGGGGATCTTGTAGGTGGTGGGCGAGGCCGAGAGCAGCTCCCCGCGCTCGCCGTAGACCAGCTCCTCGGTGCTGACCCAGCCGATCCCCTGGACCAGCCCGCCGATCGCCTGGCCGCGCTCGATTCCGGGGTTGATCACCCGCCCGATGTCGAGCAGCACGTCGAGCCGCTCCACCCAGAGCTCGCCGGTGAGCCGCTCGATGCGCACCTCGGCGAGGGCGCAGCCGGTCGTGAAGTAGTAGAAGGGCGTGCCTCGCCCGCTCTCGCGGTCGTAGTCGATGTCGGGGGTGGCGTAGAAGCCGCGCGCCCCGAGGTCCAGGCGCTCGCGGTGGGCGGCGGTTGCGAGCTCGGCGAACGAGATGCTGGCGCCAGACTCGGCGTCGCGAATCGCGCCGTCGGCGAAGCGCAGGCGCGCCGCCGCCTGCTCGTCGTCGCCTGCTTTCAGCAGCCTCGCCGCCAGGCCCGCCATGCGCGAGCGGATCTGCTCGCAGGCGCGCACCGCGGCGGTGCCGTTGAGGTCGGTCGAGGCCGAGGCGGCGGTCGGCGAGGTGTTGTTGTTCTTCTCGGTCGAGGTCGGCATCACGGTGACCGCCTCGTAGTCGACGCCCAGCTCGTCGGCGACGAGCTGGGCGATCTTGGTGTTCACTCCCTGGCCCATCTCGGTGGCCCCGGTCGACACCTGCACGCTGCCGTCGGTGAACACGTTGACCAGCGCGTTCGCCTGGTTGAGGGTCTTGTTGGTGAACGAGATGCCGAACTTGACCGGCGTCATCGCCAGCCCGCGCAGGCTGGTCGGGGAGGCGCGATTCTCGTGCTCGATCTCGGCGCGGCGCCGGCCGTAGTCCCCCTCGGCGGCGAGTCGCTCGAGCATCTCGGGGACCAGATTGGCGCGCACCTCCTGGCCGTACGGGGTCCGGTTCGGTCGCTGCTCCGAGGGATCGCGCCCGTAGGCGTTGGCACGCCGCACGTCGAGCGAATCCCTGCCGAGCTGGATCGCGATCTCCTGGATCACGTTCTCGATGACGGCCATCCCCTGCGGACCGCCGAAGCCGCGGAACGCCGTCGACGGCGGCAAGTTGGTGCGGCACACGCGCCCCGAGATCGAGGCGTTCTCGAACCGGTAGGCGTTGTCGGCGTGGAGCATCGAGCGTTCGAGCACCGCCGACGACAGGTCGAGATAGGCGCCGCCGTCGGAGCGCAGCTCGAGCTCGAACGCCGTGATCACGCCCAGCTCGTCGAAGCCGACCCGGTAGCGCGAGCGGTAGGGGTGACGCTTGCCGGTCACGGCCATGTCGTCGTCCTTGCCGTAGACGATGCGCGCCGGCCGGCCGGTGCGCTGCGCCACGAGGGCGGCGAGCGCGGCCGGGATCGAGCCCTGGGTCTCCTTGCCGCCGAAGCCACCCCCCATCCGCTTGCAGATCGCGACCACCCGATGGCGTCCGACGCCGAGCGCCTCGGCGACCACGGTCTGGATCTCGGTGGGGTTCTGGGTCGAGGAATGGACCACCATCTGCCCGTCCTCGCCCGGGATCGCGATCGCTGCCTGGCTCTCGAAGTAGAGCTGCTCCTGGCCGCCGGAGCGGAACGTTCCCTCGAGGCGGTGCGTCGCGCGCGCCCACCCGGCTTCGAGGTCGCCGCAGCGGATGAAGCGCTCCGGCGTCAGGAACTCCCCCCGCGCGATCGCGTCGTCGATGGTCAGGACCGGCGCCTCCTCGTCGACCTCGACCCGCACCAGCGTCCGCGCCCGCTCGGCGGCCTCGCGCGTGATCGCGGCGATCGCCGCCACCGGCTGGCCCAGGTAACGGACCTCGACATCGGCGAGGAAGGGCTCGTCGGCCTCGATCGGCCCCCAGCGGTTGTGGCCAGGCACATCGTGGTGGGTGAGCACCGCGACCACTCCGGGCGCCGCCCGCGCCGCTTCGACGTCGATCGAGCGGATCGTCCCTCGCGCTGCGGGGCTGCCGGCGAAGACGACCTCGAGCTCCCCCTCGACGCGGGGAAGGTCGTCGATGTAGCGGGCTGCGCCGGTGACGTGGCCGCGCGCCGAGTCGTGGGGGATCGAGCGTCCGATGGTCGTCATGTGCTTCGCGCCCGGTGCGCGCCAGTCGGTTGGGTCGCCGCGGCTCCTCAGACGCTCGCCGCGATCCGCGGGCTGGCGGTCAGTTCGTACGCGAGCTCGACGAAGAGCCGCTCGACGAGCCGCGCGCGGTACTCCTCGCTGCCGCGCACGTCGGTGATCGGTGTGACCTCGGCGCGCGCGATCCGCCCGGCGCGGCGGGCGAGCTCGAGGTCGAGGACGTGGCCTGCGAGCGCTACCTCGGCGCGCGGCGCGCGCAGCACGGTCGGCCCCACGCCGCCGAAGGCGATGCGCGCGCGGTCGATGCGGTCACCCGCGAAGGACAGGTGGAAGGCGGCGGTGACCGAGGAGATGTCGAGGTCGAAGCGACGCGAGAGCTTGCGCAGCCGCAGCACCTCCCCAGGCTCGGGCAGTGGAACCTCGATCGCGGCGATCAGCTCGCCGCGGCCGAGGTCGATTTCCTTGTATCCACGGTAGAATGCCTCGATAGGCAGGCGACGGCGCCCACCAGGGCCGACCAGCTCGAGCTCGGCGCCCATCACGTAGAGGAAGGGGAGCGAGTCGGCGATCGGCGACGCGTTCGCCAGGTTGCCGCCGATCGTCCCGAGGTTGCGGATCTGCGGCGCGCCGAAGCGCTCCAGGATCTCGGCGAGCTGGGGGACCTCGTCGCGCACCGCCTCGAGCAGAGACGTCCAGGTGGCGCCGGCGGCCGCGCGCAGGCGCCCGCCGGCGATCTCGACCCGGTCGAAACCGGGGATGCGCGGGCCGAGCTGGACCAGCGGCCCCGGCTCGAGACGACCTTTGTTGTGCTGGACGCCGAGGTCGGTCGCTCCCGCGATCGGCCGCGCGCGCGGATCGGCGGCGAGGGCGGCGCTCGCGGCCTCGAGTGAGGTGGGCAGGTAGACCCAGTCGCCGGCCGGCTCGCTGTCGCCGGGCGCGCCATCGTGGGATCCTGGCGCTTCGATCCGCACCTCCTCGCCGGCGGCCAGCGCCAGCTCGGCGCGCAGGCGGCGGTCGAGGACGGCGTCGAGCGGCGGGCAACAGGCGACCGGCACCGCCTCCGCCGCCTCCAGGATCTGCAGGTAACCGGTGCAGCGGCAGAGGTTGCCGGTGAGGCCGCGGCGGGTCGCCGCCGGCTCGAGCCGCTCGGCGCCCCGCTGGCGCGCGCGCTCGGCCATCGCCGCCAGCGTCACCACGAAGCCAGGGGTGCAGAAGCCGCATTGCGACCCGAAGCGCTCGATCATGGCTGTCTGGACTGGATGGAGGTACGGGTCCCGGCTCGCGCTTCGCTCCGCGCCGGGCTCGCCGTCGGCCTCCCCGTCGCCGAAAGGGACGCCCTCGACCGTCATCAGGTGGCAGCCGTCGACCTGGTGGAGGAACGTGATGCAGGCGTCGATGGGCTGCCAGTCGAGCGGTCCCCCCGAGGCGCCGGCGCTCGACTCTCGTGCCACCAGCACGCTGCAGGCCCCGCAGTCCCCTTCGGCACAGACGACCTTGGTGCCGGTCAGGCGCAGCCGCTCGCGCAGGAAGGTCGAGAGCGGCAGCCGCGCGTCGTCGCCCTCCACCCGCTGGCGGGCGCCGTTGACCGAAAAGAGCAGATGGTTGCGCATTGGCCGCTGCGCCGGCGGTGGGTCCGCTCGGGCGCCAGGACCTCCAGTGTAGTCCACCAGGGACGGCGTCCCCGCTCGCCGCTCGCGGTCTTTTGGGCGACCAGCGCCCACGACAGATCGGCGCCGGCACCAGCCCCTCTCACTCGAGGTCTCCGGGCCTCCCACGGTTCTGGAGATCCGCGAGAATCCGTGCGCTATAGTGACTGGCGGCCGTCGGCAGGGCAGCCGGCCATCATCCCGTCCACGTGCGGGTCCAGCGGGCGAGAGCGTGGGCGACCACGCTGAGACGACCACGTGTGCACAACCACGAAGGTGCGGGGACCAGCGGCCTCAGGCGGCCGTGGAGCTCCGGTTGCGCCTTCGAATCGGAGGAGGAACGAAATCTTGAGGAAGATATTGCTCATAGTGCTTGCGTGCGGCCTGCTGGCCAGTGCCGGTCTTGCCGACCACTCCTGGGGGAACTATCACTGGGCCCGGACGACGAGCTCGTTCGACCTGATCGTGGTCAACAGCACGACGAGCGACTGGGATGGCTACGTCGCGGACGCGATCGGCGACTGGTCTCAGTCCCAGAAGCTGAACATGATCGAGGACCCGAATGGGGACACTTCCAGCAAGACGCGCCGCCAGTGCAATGCGCCGGCCGGCCAGATCAGGATCTGCAACCTCGGGTACGGCCAGAACGGCTGGCTGGGCATCGCCGGCATCTCGATCGACACCAACGGCCACATCGTGTCCGGCTACACCAAGCTCAACGACACCTACTTCGCCTTCGACTACTACAACAACGACCAGTGGAAGCAGAGTGTCACCTGCCAGGAGCTCGGACACAACGTCGGCCTGGACCACCAGGACGAGGACTTCAACAACACCTCGCTCCAGTCCTGCATGGACTACCAGGACCCGCCCTGGCCGATCCCCAACGGCCACGACTACGACCAGCTCGTGGCGATCTACGGGCACACCGACAGCTACAACTCCTATAGCGGCGGATCCTCCGGCGGTGGCGGGGACGGTGGCTGCAACGCGCCCCCCGGCAAGGGCTGCAACAAGAACACCGGCAGCAACGGCGACATCGGCTGGGGCATGTCGCTGGGTCGTCGCGGTCAGGTCGAGACCTTCATTCGCATCGACCACGACGGCACCCGTCACCTGACCTTCGTCACCTGGGCGATCGGGCACTGACGATGTTCGCCGCTCCCGTGGGCGCCGCGGCGCCAACCGGGAGCTGACCGCGCTACGCGTTCCGTGGCGGCCGAGACTCGAGCTCGGCCGCCCGGCGCGCTCCGCGGGTCGCCGAGCTGGCGCTCGGCTGAGCCAGGCCTGGCACGGCCGGCCCCTTCGAGCCCGAGACGCCAGGCGTTTGCGCCTCCGCGGGCATCGCTCCCTGCGCAGAGGAGAACCGAGAGCGTCAGGAGGACCGCCGGCAGGAGCCCGCGACGTTCGGTCGAGGCCCGACCTTGGCGTTCTGAGGACGGATCGGGGACGGGGGACGATGGTCATCGCGGATCTCCTCTCGATCGGAGGCCGCCGGTTCGAGCCGTGGCCGGCTCTCGAAGTCCTTGGATGCGCAGCCGGGCTCGAGACCGGTTGGGCGCGCTGCACCCGCAACCTCTACGTCGGACTGAAGAGATTCCGGAAGGCGCGACGGGATCGATCGGAGCCGTCAGCCGTCGACGCGCTCGAAGCGAGTCGCGTCGCGGTAGAGGAGCGTCCAGGCGAGGACGACGCGCGGGCGTAGCAGCAGCAGCTCCTTGCCCTCGTAGTCCTTCCTCGATTGACCGTAGCCGTACTTTTCGTTGGAGGCGGCGGCGAGCCGGCCGGACTCCTCGGCGCCGGACGCGTGCACCTCGACCTGGCCGTGCAGGATGACCGCCTGCTCGCCGTCCTCGAGGTTGACGCAGACCGACGGATTGGCGGCCAGGTTGCGCCGCCACCGGCTCTCTTCGCTGCCGCCAAAGTAAAGAGCGTCTTCGATCCACAGGCCGTCGACCGGACGCGTGTGGGGACGCGCCTGGGCATCCACGGTCGAGAGCCAGTAACGCTGGGATCCCGTCATCCGCTCGACGACGTGCGACCAGGGAAGCAGGTTCTTCTCGTCGCGGGGGACGCCGTAGACCTCGGGAATCCGCGGGCGGCTGGCACGGTAAGGCATCGCGGGTCCTCCTCGGCGTGGGCGCTGGGTGGCGGTGAGAGCGTAGCAGTCGGCTGGGGAGGCGTTGAGCGCCGGGTCGGCCGTAGGGACAGGGTGGGCGCGGGCTCGCGGAGGGTTCGGAGGCGGATCGACCCAAGCGCCTCGCTCGCCGGCGGCGAGCGCCTCACCGCCTCCGAGCTTCCGGGTCGAGCGCGTCAGCTCCAGACGCGTGACGTCGACGGGATGTCGTGACGGAGGGAGCGCCTACGTTGGGTGTCGCGCTCGGACCGTCGGATGACGATGGGTCGGCCCTCGTCTATGTGCTCGTACGTACGCGTCCGCTGACTCTCGCGTCCTCACAGGCTAAGGCCGAAGGCCTCCCTCGCCGCCCGACCGGTCGCTCGACGATTGGACGAGCACCTCGCGGAGCGCCATCCCGCGCGGCATGATGACGTAGAGCAGCCAACAGCTCAGCTTGGCCGCGACTCCGAATCCCACCATCGTCGCGAAGGCGGCAGAGCCGCTCATCGACGCCAAGAGGGACTCGTACCATGCGCCGCCCAGCCACTCGCCGAGAGAGCTCGCGAGGTTGGTCAGCGCCATCAGAACAGCGAAGACCGTCGCGGCGGCCTTGGGCGGACAGATGCGCGCTGCCAGGTCGAGCTGGATCAGCGATCCCGTCATCCACGTGAAGCCGACGATCACGTGCACCACGATCGCCGAGACCCGACCCTCCATCGTCCAGTACGCGGCCTGGGACAGCGCGCCGAGGAGGATCGCGGCGTGGGCCAGCGCGGCCGGCGACACTCGCCGGCAGTAGAAGGCGTAGGCGACGCTCGCCACGATGCAGCCGATTGCGAGCACCGAGATGGTGATGCCGAAGAACTGCTCCGAGAGCCCGAGGTGGACCGTGGTGTGGAGGTAGACGATCGTGGTCGACAGCGGATCGAGGCTCCACAAGAAGAGGAAGGCAGCGATCGCCAACAGAGTGCGCGAGCTCGCTGCGGCCTTGAGCCCTTCGAGGGTCTCGCGGAAGCTCTCGCCGGGGCGGTGGCGCTCCTCGGTGACGAAGCGCCAGCTCAGGACCAGGGTGAGCAGGCAGAGCGCGGCGACCACCAGGAACGCTTCGAGCTGCATCCCGCGCTGGCTCAGGTAGCCGCCGAGAACTCCGATGAGCAGGGTCGCGGTGTAGCTCGCCGCCCACTGCACCGACTGCAGGATTCCGGTGGTGCCGGTCGGCTGCCCCTTCTCGACCATCAGGGCATCGACCAGGACGTCGCCGAACGCCAGTGAAACCGTCGGCACGATCAGCAGGACGAGGAGCAGGGTGGCGCTGCCGGCGCCGGGCCGCAACAGGTAGAGGGCGACGAAGCTCGCCGTCGCCAGACCGCTGGTGAGGATGAGGTAGGAGCGGCGACGGTAGCCGGCGAGCGGCACCAGATCGGAGAGCAGGCCATAGAGCGGCTTGAGGCTCCAGGGGAGCGAGACCAGAGCGGCGAAGGTGGCGATCGTCGCCGGGCTCTCGCCCCAGGAGCGCATCAGCGAGCGCACCGGTTGCGCGACCAGCCCCGCCACCGGCTCGCCGGCGCTCTGGACGAAGTAGAGGATCGCGAACAGCAGCCCGAGCTTCGCGGTGTCGCGTCGGGACGGGTTCCGAGTCGGCGCGTCGGCTTTCATCGGTGTCTCGAGAGCGACCGGCCGCGGCATTCGCGTGCTCGACCGGCCGCGAGGTCTTCCGGGCTCGAGGGCCGATCGGCCACGGCTTCGCCGCCTTCAGGCACCAATCGCACAGCGGGAAGCGTGAAGAGCGTGTCAGAGACCTCGGTGGAGGGTAAGCCCATCGATCATCATCGAGCACATGCGACGGGATCGAGGAGATCGCAGGAGGGTGCGTCGGGAGGGCCGAACGCACGCAGCGAGCCCGCGGGTCCCGGTCGTCGTCCGCGCGGCCGACTTCTGGGGTCGCGCCGCTCGTCCCGTCATAATCGCTGGCGCCACCCCAGGATCGACCACCGAGGCCTCGGCCATGTCCTCGTCTCCCGACCAGCCGCCCGTCGTTTTCCGCGCCACCGTCGAGCCCGCGTGGATCGACCGCAACGGCCACTTCAACGCCGGCTACTACGTAGTGGTGTTCGATACCGCGCTGGTGCCGTGGTTCGACACCTTCGGTCTGACGACCGATTACCGGCAG
>DATKBT010000124.1:0-22542 GCA_035546295.1 Thermoanaerobaculia bacterium
TCGACCCAGCCGCGCCCGCTTGCGGGCTTGCGGCGCACGAGTGATCGGCTAGCGGGCTCGTGGTATGAGCTCGCCTCGCTTTCACGGCTCGTTGGGGAGTGTGACAACCACGAGCCCGCTAGCGCGGGTACTCCTCGTACCGCGGCAGCTCGTCGGTGATCTCGAACCATTCCGCCTTCGAGCCAACGAAGATGTGGGCGCTCGGCCGCATGCCCGGATCCTCGTCGAGCGCTCCGGCAGGAATCACCGCGTAGGGCCGCCCCGGGACCACGCGCGCGACGTGGCTGCCGCAGCCGGTGCAGAAGGCGACGCCGAAGCGCTCGGCTTCGGGCAGCGCGTAGTCGGCGATCAGGTCGCCGCCGCGCACGAAGGCCACGCGCTCGGCCGACGCGAAGAGGTTCGTGGCGTGCGCGGCGCCGCGCGCCAGGCGGCAGCGGCGGCAGTGGCAGTTGCGCATCGCTTCGAAGGCGGCGTCCTGGCTCGGACGCTCGACCTCGAAGACGACCCCGCCGCACAGGCAGCTCCCTCCGATGAAGCCGGCCCGGCTCGCGCGCGGGGGGCGTTCGGTCGCGGGCGGACTCTTCTCCGGCCTCGCCCACCCCTCGTGCGCCGGCAGGGCATCGGTGATCTCGACCCAGGGCGCCTTCGATCCGACGAAGATGTGACGGTCGGGCCTGACCTCGAGAGGAGTGATCAGGCAGCCGGCGGGCACGTCGACCACGCCTGCGAAGAAGCTCGCGTCGTCGAGGACCGTGGGCACCGTGGACCCGCACCGTGAGCACCACGACCGACGCAGGTGCCCGGAGGAGTCGTAGCGCCGGATGCTCTCCTCGCCGGCCAACCACTCGAAGCTCGCCGCACGCGCCACCACCCAGGTGACGAACGAAGCGCCGTGGTGCTTGCGGCACATCGAGCAGTGGCAGTGCGCGAAGAAGGGCCACGGCGACCGGACCTCGAAGCGCACCGCGCCGCACAGACAACGCCCCTCGTGCGCGCGGCCCTCGAGGGAGCTGCTCGCGCTCGCCGTCATGACGCGCGCAGCCGGGCGTCGATCTCGGCCATCTCGGCGGCAGCTCCCGCCGGCGGACGGGTCGCGAGGGAGACCACGACGGTGAGCAGCAGGCCGACCAGGAAGCCCGGGATCATCTCGTAGAGATCGTAATAGCGGGCCTTGAGCTGGAGCACCCACCAGATCGTGGTCACGAAGCCGCCGATCATCCCCACCAGGGCTCCGGTGCGGGTGGTGCGCTTCCAGAACAGGGCGAGCAGCACGACCGGCGTGAACGCCGCGGCGAGGCCCGACCAGGCGAACAGGACGAACCAGAAGATCACCTGGACCTCCGCCAGCGCGAAGGGCAGAGCGATGGCGCCGACCGCGAACGTCGTCCACCGCCCCCAGCGCGCCAGGGCCTGGTCGGACGCGGTCGATCCGAGGATCTTCTGGAGCCCGTCGCGCACCACCGCCGCCGACGCCAGGATCAGCAACGAGTCGATCGTCGACATGATCGCCCCGAGCACGACGACCAGGAAGATGCCGGTGAAGATCGCCGGGAACAGCTCGTGGCTCATCGTCGGCATCACCGTCTCGGGATCTCCGAGCCCGCCGAACAGTGCGCGCCCCGCGATCCCGGTGAACACAGCGCCGAAGTCGAAGACCAGGATGCACAGCACCGAGTAGAGGCTGCCCTGGACGATCTCGCGGTCGTCGCTCGCCGACATGAAACGCACCAGGAGCTGCGGCACGCCGAGGAAGGCGAGCCCGATGGCGGCGAAGCTCGCCGCCGACAGGATCCCGGGCCAGCTCACGCCGTGCTCGCCCATCGGCAGCAGCAGAGCCGGGTCCACCGCCTCCAGGCTGGACATCACGGCGCCCCAGCCCCCGGCCGCCGCGAAGCCCACGATCGGCAGCACGAACAGCCCGACCGCCATCAGCACGCCCTGGACGACGTCGCTGTAGGCCACCGCTTTGAAGCCGCCGACCGCCGTGTAGAACATGGTCACCACCGTGCCGATCAGCACCCCGGTGGTGTAGCTGACGCCGAGGAACGACGAGAACGCCTTGCCGGAGGCGACGAGCTGGGCGCAGCAGTAGGTCGTCACCATCGACAGGATGATCACGACCGCCGCCGAGCGCAGCGCCCTGCTGGTGTCGCCGAAGCGGTCCTCGAGGAAGTCGGGCACGGTGATCGAGCCGTAGCGGTCGGTGTACGCCTTGAAGCGCCGCGCCACCAGCACCCAGCCCAGGGTCACGCCGAGCACCTCGCCGAGCACGACCCAGAGCGCGTGGATGCCGACCGCGTAGCCCATGCCGGTGAGGCCGAGCAGGAGCCAGCCGCTCTCGCCGGTGGCGTTGGTGCTGAAGGCGATGACCCACGACGGCAGCCGCTTGCCCGCGACGAAGTAACCCTCCATCGAGCCGCCGGCGGCGCGGCTCCACACGCCCAGCGCGATCAGCACTGCGAGGTAGACGATCAACGGCAGCAGCACCCAGATCGAGACGCTCATCGCCCGCCGCCCTGGCTCCGCCCGGCGCGGCGCTCGGTCCAGCGCCGGCGATGGCGGGAGGATCGGTGGCGGAAGTAGAAGACGAGCTCGATCGCCAGCCCGAGGCCGCCGGCGGCCGCGATCAGCAGCCAGGCCGTCGGCGGCAGGCCCGCGATCGCGGCGATCGTGGAGAGCGCGCCAGCGGCGCCCGGGCCGATCACAGCAGGTCCGCCTCGAGACGCGAGAGCCGCTCCTCGAGCCGGCGCACCGTCTCCTCGAGCTCGGCGATGCGGGAATCGAGCGCCTGCTCACCCGCGGGCTCGGCGACAGCTCGAAGTCGGTCCGGCTCGGCACGGGTCGACGGAGCCCCTGATCCGGGCGCGGGCGCCGCGACCGGCGGCTCCGGCGCCGCCTCCTCGTCGCCCATCACGTGACGCCACCGCGACTCGCGCTGCCCCGGTTGGCGCGGCAGCTCCTCGACCAGCGGGTCCGGGCCCTCCGTGAGCCGCTCGAGCGTCGCCTCCACCTCGCCGACGGCGCCGAAGTCGTGGAGCCGGCCGCTGCGCGAGCGCAACTCCCCGGGCGTCTGCGGCCCGCGCAGCAGGAGCAGGGTCATCACCGCCTGGCCCTGACGATCGAGCTTCCAGCGGCTGGTCAGCCGGTGCTCGAAGCGGTCGGTCCGGGCCCCCTCGCTGCGCCACACGAGCACGTCCCGGCGGAGGCGCTCGAGCGCATCCCAGACGACGCCGGAGCCGAGCTCCATCACCGGCTCGCGGTTGCTCTTCTGGTTGCAGGCGGAGACCAGCGCGTTGAGCGTCAGCGGATACTGGTCGGGCGTCGCGCGCTCCTTCTCCATCAAGGCGCCGAGCACGCGCTCCTCCACCAGGTCGAGCTTGCGGGTCAGCGCCATGGGGGCTCCCGGTTCGATCGGAGGGACCTCACCGCCCCGGCGTGAAGTCGTCGTCGGCGCGCAGGTCGAGCGCGAAGCGAGCGAGCAGGTCGGCGGCGTGATCGAGATCCTCGAGCGCCACCGTCTCGACGGCGCTGTGCATGTATCGGTTCGGGATCCCGACCAGGCCGGTCGCCACGCCCGCTCGATTGATCTGGATGGAGTTTGCGTCGTTGGGGGTGGCGCGGCCGATCGCCGTGACCTGGTAGGGGATCCCGGCCTCCTCGGCGGTCGCCATCAAGCGGCGCGTCACCACCTCGTTCATGTTGGGGCCGCGCGAGATCACGGGCCCCTGGCCCAGCCTCACGTCTCCCTGCTGGTTCTTGTCGATCGTCGGGCAGTCGGTGGCGTGGGTCACGTCGACCGCCACGCCGACGTGCGGATCGACCCCGAACGCGCTGGTGCGAGCGCCGCGCAGGCCGATCTCCTCCTGCACGGTCGAGACCGCGTGCAGGCTGCACTCGAGGCCGCCGTCCTCGCTGGCGCGCCGCAGCGCCTCGATCACCACCCACAGCCCCGTCTTGTCGTCCATGCCGGGAGCGTTGGCGAAACCGTTGCGCAGCTCCTGATAGCCGAGCTGGAGGGTCGCCGCGTCGCCGATCCGCACCACCTCCGCCGCCTCCTCCTTCGAGGCGGCGCCGATGTCGAGCCACAGCTGCTTGGCCTCGACCACCTTCTTGCGCTCTTCCTGATCGAGCAGGTGGATCGGCTTGCGCGCGATGACCGCCGGCACCGGCCCCCGGTCGGTCCACACCGTCATCCGCTGGCCGATGAGCTGTTGAGGATCCCACCCGCCGATGGTCTGCGAGTAGAGATAGCCGTTGTCGTCGATGTAGCTGACGAGCAGACCGATCTGGTCGCAGTGGCCGGCGTAGAGCAGTCGCAGCGAACCGCCCGCGTTGCAGCTCGCGATGACGTTGCCGTGCACGTCGGTGCGCACCTCGTCGGCAAAGCTCGCCACGTACTCGCGCACCACGTCCTGCACCGGCGCCTCGTAGCCCGAGGGACTCGGGGTCTCGAGCAGGCGGATCAGGAACGTGTGAGCCTTGTCGTCCATGCCGTGACTCCCTGGACGCCGCGTCGTCTCCTGCGCGGCGGCCGCGAACGGATCCCGGCTCGACTCGAGCGGAGGGGCGGCGGAGGCGGAGCGCGAGAGAAACTAGCAGATCGATCGCCCACGCTGCCTCCACCGAGGCGGGCTTCGCGGCTCGCGACGACGAGCCGGTATCCTCCGGTCGCCGGGCCGGCGCCAGTCTCGACGCCGGTTCTCGACGCCGGCCCGTCCGCTGCCACCGGAACCATGCAGCCACAGCTCGTCGACACCCACACCCACCTCCTGTTCGGGGAGCTGGGCAAGGACCCGGACCGCTACCGGCAGCGCGCGGCAGAGGCCGGCGTGGGTACGCTGATCCTGATCGGCATCGACCCGGCCTCGAGCCTCGCGGCGGCCGAATACGCTGCGCAGCAAACCGGCGTCTACTGCGCGGTGGGGGTCCACCCCAACGAGACGGCGAAGGTGGGCGCGGACGCGCTCGACGAGATCGCTCCGCTGCTCGAGCGTCCCGAGGTGGTCGCGATCGGCGAGAGCGGCCTCGACGCCTACTGGGACGACGCGCCGGCGACGACCCAGGAGCTCTGGCTCGAACGCCACGTCGAGCTCGCGCTCGAGCGCGACCTGCCGCTCGTGCTGCACATCCGCGACGCCTATCCGCGCGCCGCCGAGCTCCTCGCGGGGCCGGCGCGCCGAGGCCTGCGCGGCGTGATCCACTGCTTCGGCGGCGCCGAGCACGAGGTCGACCCGTTCCTCGACTGGGGCTGGCCGATCTCGTTCAGCGGGATCCTCACGTACCCCGAGGCCGAGAACGTCCGCGGCGCCGCCCGCCGTACGCCGCTCGATCTCTGTCTGGTGGAGACCGATGCGCCGTGGCTGACGCCGGCGGCGGAGCGGGGGCGCTCCAACGAGCCGGCCTTCGTCGTCCATACCGCCCGCGAGCTCGCGCGCGTCAAGGGGGTGAGCTTCGAGGAGATCGCCGAGGCGACGACCGCGAACGCGCAGCGGGTCTTCGGCCTGCCACCGAGGCTGAGGAGCGAAGGCCTGCGCCCGCGCCCCTTCTCGTCCGTAAGATAGACGACGACCCTCTTCAATGGAGCGTCTTGGTCGGCGAGAGCGCCGGAGGAGGCCTGGATGCCCAAGCACCCCAGATTCGCCATCCGCCGCGACAATCGAGGCGAGCTCCGCTTCAACCTCTCCGCCAGGAACGGCCAAGTCGTGCTCTCCAGCGAGGGCTACCGGTCGCTCTCGAGCTGCGAGAAGGGCATCGCGGCTGTGCTCGAGAGCTGCACCGACGACAGCCGGTTCGATCGCCACACCGCGAAGAACGGCAAGCACTACTTCGTGCTGCTCGCCGGCAACCGGCAGGTGATCGGGACCAGCCAGACGTACTCGGCGAAGGCGTCGATGGAGAACGGCATCCGCTCGGTTCGCGCGAACGCGCCCAGGGCGCGAGTCGACGACGAGTGCCGAGGATGACCGGCCAGGCGCGGCGCCTCGGCGAAAGCGGCTCGGGCCGCCGGCCGCATCGGCTCGGCCGCGCCGCCTGCATCGCTGTAGCCCTCGCGGCCCTCCCCGGAGCCCTGGCCGGACCAGTCGCTGCGCAGGGCCCGGGTGAACGCTCGCTGCTCGACGCACACAACGCCTACCCGTACCACGGCCAGTGGAGCGATCGTCTCGAGCGAGCGATCGCCACCGGCCTGCCCCTGGCGATCGAACAGGACCTCTCGTGGGCGGTCGACCCAGAGACCGGAGCGGGACGCTCGGTGGTCGCCCACGAGGAGCCCTTCGACGGCGCCGAGCCGACGCTCGCCGAGTCCTTCTTCGAACGGCTCCGGCCGCTCGTCGAGCCCGCGCTCGGCGCCGATTCCCAGGGGGACTGGCCGCTGGTGGTGCTCAACCTCGACGTCAAGTCCGAGGGAGACCACTTGCGGCACCACCGCGAGATCCTGGCGACGCTCCAGCGCTATCGCTCTTGGCTGAGCAGCGCCCCCCGTTCTGCCGACGGCTCGCCGACGCCGATCGAGTGGCGTCCGATCCTGGTGCTGACCGGCTCCTCCGACGCGCAGGAGCACACGTTCCGCGACCAGGCCGAGGGCGGCGAGTTGCTCCTCTTCGGGGCGGTCCACGACGCGGGCCTCGATCGCGACGGGGTCCCCCTGCCGCGGCGAGCGAGCGACTACCGTCGCTGGTGGAACCACCCGTGGCGGGTCGTCGAGCCGGAGGGGCAGCGTGCCGCCGGCGAGTGGACGCCCGACGACGCCGGGCGCCTGCGCAGGCTGGTCTCCCGCGCCCACGAGGCGGGTCTGTGGCTGCGCGTCTACACGCTCAACGGCATCGGCGAGGAGGGATCGCAGGAGCGCGGCTGGTTCGCCGGCTACGACTTCGGCTCGCTCGATGCGGTGAGGGAGCGCTGGCGTGCGTGCCTCGAGGCGGGCGTCGACTTCGTCGCGACCGACCAGTACGAGGAGCTGGCGGTGCTGCGCGCCGGCCGCGGGGGCTGAGCATCGGCCCCGAGCGCCACCGAATCCGACCCTCTGCTCGCAGGAGGATCGGCGATCGCGTCCGGCGCGCAAGCACGTGCACGGCCGAGTGGGAGAGCGGACACGCCGAGGCGCCGCCGGCCGAGGGGACTCGGCCGGCTCGATTCGGACGGCGGACAGGGCACTCTCTAGAACAGCGAGAGATTCTCCGGCGGGGGCTCGACCGGTGCGATCAGGCCACATTCGTCGACGCCGGCGCGGTTGACCCGTGAGCCGACCGGGTAGCGATCCATCGTCTCGGCCGGGAACGGCCGGCACAGCGCCTCGAGCTCGCCGCGCGTCGCCTCCCGGTCGAGCCACTGCGGCAGCGCCGCGCCGCTCAGGATCACGGGCATGCGATCGTGGATCCCCGTCACGCGCTCGTTGGCGCTCGTGGTCAGCAGACAGAACGCGAGCTGATCGGCCGTCTCCGCCCACAGCCCGGCGAAGCAGAACCCCGCCTCGGCGTCGATCACGAAGCGATAGGGCTGGCGCTCTCGCCATTCGTAGAAGCCGTCCGCCGGCACCAGGCAGCGGCGGCGGGCGAAGGCATCGGCGAAGGCCGGCAGCGTGGCGGCGGTCTCGGAGCGAGCGTTGATCTGCGGCGCCCGCCGACTCCCCGGCAGCGGAAAGCCCCAGGTGGCGGCGGCGGCGCGCGGGGCGGGACCCGACCCCGCGGAGCCGTGAGAGAGCACGACCGGCATCCGCTCGCTCGGCGCGACGTTGTAGCGCGGGCGCGAGAGCAGCTCGGACAGCTCAGGATCGCGTGCGCAGAGCGCCTCGAGGCCGCCACTCCCGTCGAACCCCGGGAGTGCGTCGAGGGTCTCCTCGACGATGTCCCCGGGGCGGGTCAGCGTATAGCGGCCGCACACGGGCCGGGAGTATCGCACGCGGCTCGGTCGCAGCGCGTACGCTCGTGGCTCTGAGCCACGACCCCGGCTTCAGCTTCCGGCTCGATCCCGGCGCTTCGACCGATCGACCGCCCGTCCGCCCGCCGCTTCGTCGTCGGGTCGCCAGCGGTGAGACGCGCTGTGATCGACCAGTGATGAAATGGCCGCATGACGAGTGATGCCCGTGCCGGTCCGATCGTTCGTGTCGGTGTGGTCTCCGACACCCACGGATTGCTGCGCCCCGAGGTCCTCCTCACCCTCGGCCCCTGCGACCTGATCCTCCACGCCGGCGACGTCGGCAGCGCCGACGTGCTCGCCGGGCTCCGTTCCAGCGGAGCGGCGGTCGCGGCGGTGCGCGGCAACGTCGACCACGACCCCCACCTCGCCACTTTGCCCCAGACGCTGGCCGGCGCGATCGAGGGCCTGCGCTACCGCGTCGTCCATCGGCGGGAGGACGTCGAGAGCGCTTGGCCGCGAGAGCACGATCTCGTGGTGTTCGGCCACTCGCACCGGCCCGAGCTCGAGTGGCGCAGCGGCTGCCTGCTCCTCAACCCCGGCGCCTGCGGCGGCCGCCGTTTCAAGTTGCCGCTCACGGTCGCGCGGATCACCATCTCGCGCGGCCGTTGGACTCCCGAGATCCTCGCCGTCGCCGAGGGAACCGGGTGCTAGACTGACGTTGGTTCTCGACAACGTTGGTTCACGAGACAAGGAGCCCGGGGACAGGGCTCCTTGTTGCAGAATAACTCGACGTTACGAATCCAGGCATGTCGGGCGACCGCGAGGCTCTTCGAGCCGGCGGCCCCGAGTCCAGCTCGGTCTCCGCGATGATCGTCGAGAAGAAGAAGGTCGGTGGCTGTACGGTGCTGGTCGTCGAGGGCGTCATCAAGCTCGGCGAGAGCGCGCGCTTCCTCGCCGAGGCGTTCAAGCGCGCGCTGTCCGAGGACGACGGCCACGTCCTGCTCGACCTCACCGGCATCAACTTCATCGACTCGACCGGGATCGGTGAGCTGGTGGGCTACCTGGTCCGCTTCCAGGAGCAGCGGCGCAAGCTGATCCTGATCGACCCGCCGGAGCGGGTCCGCCGGCTGCTCGACGTCGCCAAGGTGCTCGAGCTCTTCCCGGTCCACCAGAGCGTCGAGGAAGCTCTCGCGGCCGAGAGTTAGAGGTGACGGAGGTCTTCGCCGACGGCGCCGCCGGACCCGACCTGCGAGCCGCCCTCGCCCGCGAGCGCGCGGCCCTCGCTCTTCCGTCGTTCATCGGACTCGACCTCGAGCAGGGGACTCGACCGGCTCCGCCGCCTCGCCTACCAGCCGGGGGGACGTAGCCTATCTCGACCGCGGCCACCTCTTCGTCGACGTCGTCTGGACCGACTCCGAAAGAGCGGCGGGGACAGGCGAGCCGGTCACCCTGACGCGCGACACTGACGCGCGACACCGGGGCGTTCTGGTTCTTCGCGCCCGAAAACCTCGAGAGATGGCCAAGGTCCTCGACGGCACCGCCGTGAACTGCGCCCTGCTCGAGGCTCGTCGACCGGCGGATCGCCTGCGATCGCCTCAAGTCGACGGCAAGGCGAACGGCTGGGTCAGGAGATCCCTCCCCCGCAGCTCGACCCTCTCGCCCGCCAGGTTGACCAGCAGGATCGGCAGATCGGGTTCGAACTCGGCCAGTGTGTCGAGGCAGAGGCCGCAGGGGCGCGCCGGAGGAGTGGCGTCGGCGACCACCACGATGGCCTCGAAGTCCCTGTTGCCGGCGGCGACGGCGGAGCAGACGGCGGTGCGCTCGGCGCACACGGTGAGACCGTAGCTGCGGTTCTCGACGTTGCAGCCGACGTGGATCGAGCCGTCACTCGCCAGCAGGGCCGCACCGACGGCGAACCCGCTGTACGGCGAGTGAGAGCGCTCGCGGGCCCGGCACGCGGCCTCGATCAGGGGTTCCCAGTCCATCGCGATCTCGCTTCCTCTTGCTAACCGTCGCGGTTGCGACCTCGAGACGAGCCCAGCGCCCGCGATGGGGACCAGCACGACGCGGCCGACTTCCGCGGGAGCGGCCCGATCCACAGTCCTGGAAGACACTAGTACCAGTGCCCTGGAACAGTCATTCCTCACACAATTCGCGGCCCCTTCTGCCCGCTGGCGGCGTTGCGACTCCTCGAAAGATGCCCGATCTGCCTTCGTCGAAGCGCCTTGCCAGCGAACAGAATGATCTCGCGACGTAGGCAACGAACCACTGTTCCAGGACACTAGCAGCCAGCGGTCGAGCTCCCGCGCGCTGCTGGCACTCGAGCCGGCGCGGTTGGAAGCGAGCCGTGCTGGGACCGAACTTCGCCAGAGCGAGGTCGAACGGCACGGTCGCGCCGCCGAGCTCTCAACCGCCCTTCGGCGGAGCGTGGTCGCCAGGAGTGGAGCCGTCGCCGTGTGATAGTTTTGCCCGCCTTTCAACGGGAGCCTGCATCGCACGATCCCGCCCCTTCCTGCTCGACGAGCAGCCTCAGGTCAGCAGCGGTCGGGACACGATGTTTTCTCGCACCTGGTCCTCGCACGGCGAGCCCTGCCTGCGGCCGGCCGCGAACCGTCTCGGCGCGTCGATCCAACGGCGACACGCCAGGAGAAGACTCGAGACTCGACTCAGGAGGTGCTCAAGTGAGCAGCGGAACCTACGACCTCTCGCCGCCTGCCGACGGCCAGGAGATCGGCTTCGAGAACGGGAGGCTGATCGTCCCCGACCATCCGGTGGTCCCCTTCATCGAGGGGGACGGCATCGGCCCCGACATCTGGCACGCCTCGAAGCGGGTGCTCGACGCAGCGGTCGAGAAGGCCTACGGCGGCAGCCGCAGCATCGCGTGGCTCGAGATCCTCGCCGGCGAGAAGGCCAACGAGAAGACCGGCGAGTGGCTGCCCGAGCAGACGATCGAGGCGATCGGGCACTATCGGGCGGCGATCAAGGGACCGTTGACGACGCCGGTCGGCGGTGGCATCCGGTCGCTCAACGTGACCCTGCGCCAGCGGCTCGACCTCTACGCGTGCGTCCGGCCGGTGCGGTACTTCGACGGCGTGCCGTCGCCCGTCGCCGAGCCCGGCAAGGTCGACATGGTGCTCTACCGCGAGAACACCGAGGACGTCTACGCCGGGATCGAGTGGCGCGAGGGCACCGCCGAGGCGGCGAAGCTGATCGACTTCCTCGATCGCGAGATGGGCGCCAGGCTCCGCAAGGACAGCGGCATCGGCATCAAGCCGATCTCGGCGACCGGCAGCAAACGGCTGGTGCGCAAAGCGATCGAATACGCCCTCGAGAGCGGTCGCAAGAGCGTGACGCTGGTCCACAAAGGCAACATCATGAAATTCACCGAGGGCGCCTTCCGAGACTGGGCCTACGAGCTCGCCGCCGAGGAGTTCGCGGACCGGACGATCACCGAGGCAAAGCTGTGGGACGAGCACGACGGCGAGGTCCCCGACGGCAAGGTCGTGATCAAGGACCGGATCGCCGACGCGATGTTCCAGCAGATTCTGCTGCGGCCCGACGAGTACGACGTGATCGCCACCACCAACCTCAACGGCGACTATCTGTCGGATGCGCTGGCGGCGCAGGTCGGCGGGCTGGGCATGGCGCCCGGCTCCAACGAGGGCGACGGCGTCGCCTTGTTCGAGGCCACTCACGGCACCGCACCGAAGTACGCGGGTCAGGACAAGGTCAACCCGGGTTCGGTGATCCTTTCCGGCGTCATGATGCTCGACTGGCTGGGCTGGCGCGAGGCGGCGCGATCGATCGAGCAGGCGCTGAGCGCGACGATCGCCCAGAAGCGGGTCACCTACGACCTCGAGAGGCAGATGGAGGGCGCGACCCTGCTCAAGACCTCGGAGTTCGGCGAAGCGATCGTCGCCAACCTCGACTGAGATCGGGGGACAGGTACCTGATTCGCAGCCCCCGAGATCGGGGACAGGTACCCGACTTCAAGCGGGAGCTGCGCAAGCCATACTAGGAGGGGCGGGAGCGCAACATCAACTAGCCGAGCCCCGTCGAGCGAGCGGTGGTAGCGCCGCGCGCCGGAGACGACGATGACCGAGCCAGACGAAGGCGCCGCCGCGCGCAGCAACCGTCGCCACAGCGATCCGAGCAGCCGGAGCCCGAGGCGCAGCGAGCTCGCGCATGCCCTGGCCCGGGTGGCGCTCGACACCCTCGCGGTCCACGCCGGGAGCCCGGCAGCGGCCGCACCGGACGCCGGCGAGCCGCCGCCGCCGCCGATGATCCCCTCGACGGTGCCCGTGCACCTGGCGACCAGTTTCTCGTACCGCCGGCTCGAGGACCTCGACGGCGTCTTCGCCGGCACGGTCCCGGGATACAACTACTCGCGCTACGGCAACCCGACGAGCGCCGCGCTCGAGGAGCTGCTCGCCGCGCTCGACGGCGGCGACCTGGCGTTGGCGACGGCGTCCGGAATGGCCGCGATCGATCTCGCGATCCGCGCCGCGCTCGCCGACCGCCCGCGCTCGGTCGTCGCCTCGGACGCGCTCTACGGACAGACGACCGCGCTGCTGCGCGGCCCGCTCACCGCCGACGGCATCGCGGTGCGCTTCGCCCGTGCGACCGACCTCGACTCGTTCGTCGACACGATCCGGGAGGTCCGACCCGGAGCCGTGTTTCTCGAGACGCTGTCGAACCCGCTGCTGCGAGTGCCCAGACTCGCCGACATCGTCGATGCGGCCCACGCCGCCGGCGCGCTCGTCGTGGTCGACGCCACCTTCACACCCCCCGTGATGCTCCGCCCGCTCGACCACGGCGCCGACGTCGTCGTCCACAGTCTGACCAAGTTCATCGCCGGCCACGGCGACGTCCTCGCCGGCGCGATCGTCGCCAAGCGGGAGCTGGCGGCGACCCTCACCGAGCTCGGCAAGATGCTGGGGCCCACCCTCTCGGCGTTCGACGCCTACCTGGCGCTGCGAGGCGCCCGCACGCTCGCGCTCCGGTTTCAGCGCCAGTGCGAGAACGCGGCGAAGATCGCGCGCTTCCTCGAGAGCCATCCCAGGATCTCGCAGGTCCACCACCCTTCGCTCGCCGGCCACCCGGACGCCGAGGCGATCGCGGCCCTCTTCCCGCTCGACCGTCACGGCGGAATGGTGGCTTTCGAGCTCGCCGACGCCGGGCGCGAGGAGGTCTTCCGTTTCGTCGACGCCCTCGAGCTGGTGGTGCCGGCCACCACCTTGGGCGACGTGCACACCCTGGTGCTCTACCCGGCGATGTCGTCCCACCGCGCGCTCACCCGCGACCAGCGGCACGAGCTCGGCATCGTCGATGGCCTGGTGCGCCTGTCGGCCGGCATCGAATCAGCGGACGACATCGAGCGCGATCTGGCGCAGGCGTTGGAAGCCTAGCAGCCCGGGGTGAAAGTCAGGATGCCCGCATTGCGAGCGCCGCAGGCCCAGATGCAAGGCGGACCGACGGAGGCGATGCGGGGACATCGGTGAGGAGGTCCAACGCAGCAGATGGGCCTGCGCCGCCGCAACCCGAAGGGCGACAAGGACTTGCAGCGGAGCCGGCGGCGAGAAGCCGACCTTGAGAAAGCCAGCTCCCGCACTCGTTCGACTGGCTTCTTGGCCGCGCGGCGAAGCGGAAAGACCTTGTCGTGCGGGCGTGCTGAGTTTCACCACGGGCTGCTAGCTCGCGGCTGCCCCCGCGCTCGCCCTCCGGGACGCGGCTCGGCCGCTTCACGCGGGACCGGAGGAGAGCCCCTGGCGGGCGCATCAGAGGGTCAGAGGGTCAGAGCGATCCGTCGACGTGGACGAGCTCGAGGAGGCTGCGACCGCGCGCCCGCCGGATGAAGAGCACCAGCTCTCCGTCGATCGCCACCGTGCGACGGACCCGCTCGCCCTCGAGCTCGCCCTCGATCCGCCCCGAGCTCGACCACTCCTGGCTCGACGTGTCCTCGAGCAGGCCGCGCTTGTCGGGACGCGAGCGGCCGGCCCAGACCTCGAACCCGCCGTCGCTGGCGAGCAGGAGGTCGGGCACGCCGTCGCCGGTCAGGTCCCGGCCGTAGCGCCAGAGCTCCGGGGTGTGGCCGATGACCGAACGGATGAACTTCGGCTCGAACCCTCCGCCCTCGAGCCCGGCGTACAGGTCGACCGCCAGCTTGCCGCCGCCGAGTCCCTCGGGTTGGAGCAGGACGAGGTCCAGACGATCGTCTCCCGTGGCGTCGACCAGCGACCAGTGCAGCTCCTGCCACAGCCTGCTCGCGGTGCGGATCTCGGCGATCGGGGGCGCTCCCGCGCGGGTGCGGTCGGAGACGAGCTCGTAGAGCCGCAGCTTCTTGCGCTCGAGCATGCCCAGCTTGTCGGAGCGTAGCGTCGAGACGACCAGGTAGACGTGGCGCCCGCGCGCGTCGTCGACCTCGAGCACCTCGCTGTCCCCGATGCTCTCGGGGCCCGGCAAGGCCGACCACTTCTCGGCCCGATCGGGGTCGGGCTCGTCGAGCGCAGGCGCGACCTGTCCGGGCTCGATGAGCAGGGTGCGAAGACGCAGGGCGCCCACGGCCTGAGGTCCGATGACGATGCGGGGAGGGTTTCCCGGCAGCGCGCGGATCGGGGGCGACTCGAGCGTCAGCGAGCGGCCGCGCCGGCTCACCTCGAAGGGCAGCGCCACCTCACCGCGTGCCCGGACCCTGCCGTGCGCGTCGAGATCGATCAGCTCGAGCCGACCCGGCTCCCACAGGCCGATCCAGCCGGAGCCGGGCGGCAGCGCCCCTGCCTCGAGCCCCGCCTCGAACCGCAGCGCCGGCTCGCCGAGCGACCACCAGGGGCCGCGGTCTTCGGAGAGCAGCGGCACCAGTCGAATCGTCTCGCCGAGGCGAAGACCGGCGCGGGGCGTCCCCTCTGCGCCGCTGGCGTCGAACAGCGAGACGACCTCGTCTTCCTCGACCGGGAGCCGAGGGTCGAGAACCTGGAGCCTGCCGCCCCAGGCGTCGACTCGCAGGTGCAGCAGGCGGGGCGGATCCCACCCGGCTCCGAAGGGTTGCTCGGCGACCGCAGCCGCGTTGTCCCGTTCCGCGGTGTCGCCCTCGGAGGCCCCATCGTCGAGCTCGTCGGGATCGCCGAGCTCGTCGCGATCGTCGCGCTCGTGCCCGCTGCCCGGCGGCCCCCGGCGGCATCCACCCTGGCCCCTCGTCGCGCGGCGATCGATCTCCTCGCTCGACCACCAGCAGCAGATCGCAGGCAGCGTCCGCGCAGCGCGACGTTCTCGCCACCACCCTCCCCTCGATTTCGACGCTCCAGACTCGCAGGCCGGCCGGCTCCTCGCGCAGCTCGACAGGGGACGCCTCGAAAGGGGGTACCGCAACAGGGCGCACCTCGATTGGAGCCCCCTCGACAGCGGGCAGGACGCCTCGCTGCCCGCCGATCTGCGAGCCCGGAGCTTGCGGGAGTCCCGCGCCGACCACGCTGAGCGTCGCCGCGACCAGCATCAGCGGGGCGCGGAGCATCGCGCTCACTCGCTCGCTCCTCCGCTGACGTACAGGTCGAGCCGCACCGGCTGGGTCGCGCCGTCGCGCGGCCAGGGCAGCGGTTGGACCACCAGCAGGTCCGCCAGGCGGTCGCCGTCGAGATCCTCGACCCGCACCAGCGCCAGGTTCCTGGGCTCCTCGCGCAGCTCGACGACGAGATCGGGGCGCTCCGCGTAGGCGCAGCCGCTCTCCCCCCGATGGATGGACACCCTCCGGCCGCGGCCCATCTGCACGAAGTCGGCCCTCCCGTCGCCGTCGAAATCCCCGGCGAACATCGAGAGTTGGCCGAGCCGCAGGTCGTCGAGGTCGAGCTTGAACTTGCCGGAGAGATCGACGCCCGCGACCGGCCGGAAGCCGCCGTCCTCCTGCTGGCACCAGACGCGGAAATCCATGCCGATGCTGAGGCTGCGGGTGGCCAGCACCCGCACTGCCTGGAAGATCGAGAAGTCGAGGGTGATCGTCACCAGGTCCTGGCGGCCGTCGCCGTCGAGGTCCTGGAAGCCGCCTGGCAGACGGATCTCCTCGTCGCCGGCGAACGCGTAGCCGAGACCCTCGAAGGTGGTGCGCACCTCGCCCGCCGGGGAGAGGTCCGCCCCCGACGGCAGGACGCGATAGCGAAAGGGCGGGTTCTTGGCCTGCTTCATGCCCTTGCGCATGCCGGCCTCGTCGTCCGACAGATCCTCGGCCAGCACGTACTCGGCGACGCCGTCGCCGTCGAGGTCACCGAACCATGCGACCTGGAGATCGTCCAGCTCCACCGAACGACCGGTGCCCAGCTCGAGCTCGGAAAGCAGTTCCTCGCGCCGATCGCCCCACTCGCCGACCGGTGCGATCAGGGGATCGACCTGTGCGCCTCCGCCGCGGCCGCGCGCGACCCAGAAGCGCTCGTAGGAGGCGTTCGGGTGCAGGAACAGCGCGTCCGGGAGCCGGTCGCCGTCGACGTCACGCAGCTCGGGCAACGGCAGCGATCGGACTCGGCCGACTGCGGGACCGGTGCGGCCTCGCGGCGGCAACGCGATGGTGCCGGCGAGCCGCGGCTCGATCCGCCCCGCGTGGCTGAGGTAGACCGCAACGTCGTCGCGCCGCGGCACCAGCAGGTCGCGCTCGCCGTCGCCGTCGACGTCGGGGGTCAGGCCGAGCTGCGGCAGGAGCGAACGGGAGCCGCTCAACACCGAGCGCACCTCGACGACCGGCTCGAGCCGGGGCTCCGCGCCCCCCTCCATCGGGATCCTCAGCGCTGCGGCCCCTCCGTCGTGCAGCACCAGCACCGGCTGTTCCGGAGGGCCGGGCTCGACCCCCAGCACTCCGCGCGGCAACGGCCAGGGAGCTCCGGCCCCCTCGAAGCCGCCGCCGGGGAGCCCGCGGTAGACGAGCAGCTCTCGCCGATCGGCGAGCGACGGAACCACCGTCATCATCTCGACGACATCGGCGACCTCGTCGATCTCGACCTCCTCCGAGAACGAGATCTGGGACCACTCGGTGTAAGCGAGCACCACGACCAGGTCGCCGCGCCCGTCGCCGTCCAGGTCGGCGGGGATCACGGCGGCCGGGATCCCCGGCAGTTCGATCGAGAGCCGGACGAGATCGAGCCGCTGGCGGCGTTGCGCCACCGAGGGATCGGCGGCCAGGGAGCCGGCGATCACGACGATTGTTGCGATGCGGGGAATCGCGGCGATCCGGGCAACGGCCGCCGCGTGGCCACGCGCCGTGCGCTTTGGAGTCACCGCCGAGCGCTCGCGCGCAGACCTCTCGTCCGGCCAGTCCATCCCTGAGACTCTACGCAGGGCGCGCCGGCGCGTTACTCCTGTCGTCGCGCAATGGAGCTCCTGTTGGCACCAGCTGGCGGGGCTGGTGCGGTCAGTCGACCCGCATCGCCTGGATCGGGTCGACTCCCATCGCGCGACGCGCCGGCAGCAGGCTGGCCGCCGCGGCGACCGCCAACAGGACGAGCGGCGAAAAGGCGAAGGTCACCGGGTCGAGCGCCTCGAGCCCGAAAAGCAGGCTCTCGAGCCAGCGCGTCGCCCACGACGCGCCGACCAGGCCCGCCAGCAGGCCGCTCCCGGCCATCACGAGTCCGCGCCGGACGACGGAGCGCGCGAGCTCGCCGGGGCGCGCCCCGATCGCCACCCGGATCCCGATCTCGCGGGTCCGCTGCACGACCAGGTAGGAGAGCGCGCCGTAGAGACCGACGCTGGCGAGGATCAGCGAGAGTGTGGCGAAAAGTCCCACCAGAACCGCCCCCGTGCGGTAGCGGCCGAGTTCCTCGCCCACCACGCGCTCGAGGGTCGTCGTGTCCCCCAGCGCGACCTCGGAATCCACCGATACGAGCGCCTCCTCGAGCGACGGCTCGAGTGTGCCCGCGCCGAGCTTGGAGCGCACGAGGAAGCGAAGGCTCGGCGTCGGACGCTGGAACAGGGAGAGATAGATCATTTGCTTGGGATCCTCGTCGAGCTCGTAGTAGCGGGCATTGCGTGCGACGCCGACGATGACGTAGGGAGGCTTGCCGGCGTCGCCGTAGATCCGCTTGCCGACCGCCTGCTCGCCCGGGAAGTGGCTCTCGGCGAACGCCTCGTTGACCACCGCGATCAGCGGCTCGCCGTCGACGTCGCGGTCGCTCGGCGGGCGGCCGGCGACGATCGGGATGTCCATGGCGGCGAAGTAGCCGGGCGCGACCGCGTTGAACCCCGACGTAACCTCGAAGCCCTCGGTCATCGGGTTGCCCTCCGGGAACACGCTGCCGGTCCAGCCGCCTCGAAACGGGATCATCACGGTGGCGGTCGCGACATCGACGCTGGGGACCGCCCGCAGCCGCTCGAGCGCGGTCCGGGCGTACTGCCACGCCTCACGTTCTCCGTAGCCGTGGTTCCTCAGGTTGACCGAGAGCACCGTGCGACCGGAGACGCCGAAGCCCAGATCGACTGCGCGGGCGTTGCTCAGGCTGCGCACCAGCAGGGCTCCGGAGACCACGAGCATCACGGAGAGTGCAACCTGCAGCGCCACCAGGCCTGCCTGGAGTCGCCAACCCCGGCCATCGGCGCCCGGACGGAACAGCGCCGTCACGCTCTGCCGCGACGAACGCAAGGCAGGAATGGCCGTGAACAGGACCGCCGCCCCGGCCGAGACTCCGAACGCGAAGAGCATCACGACCGGGCTCGGCCGGACGTCGACGGCGAGGGTGACCGGCAGCAACGAGGCGGCGAGACGCGCCGTGGAGAACGCCAGGAGGAGACCCACGAACCCGCCCGCCACCGAGAGCAGAAGGCTCTCGACCAGCATCAGCCGGATGATGCGCGTTCTGCTGGCGCCGATCGCGAGGCGCACCCCGGCCTCGCGCCGGCGGACGGTGGACCGGGCCAGCAGCAGGATCGCGACGTTGACCGTGGCGATCAAGAGCACGATCGCCACCACGCCGGCGAGGACCTGGGCCACGGTCGCCAGGCCACCCCGCGTCCTCGGGTGCAGCCCGATCCCGTCGGTCACCTCCGCGCCGACCCCCTCGTTCCACTCTGGGAAGTCCTGCGCGAGCTGCCCCGCCAAACGCGAGAGTTCCGCGCCGGCCTGCTCGACGGTGCCGTCGGGGGCCAGGCGCCCGACGGTCCACAGCCAGACCCACGACGTGGCGGGCACCCGCTTCAGCGCGAAGTCGCCGCTGAGCGGAGTCAGCACGGGCTGGTTGGTGAGCGGGACCCACACGTCGGGCTGCCCTTCGATCGGGCTGACGCCGCGAAAGCCGGCCGGCGCGACCCCTACGATCGTGAACGGATGGCCGTTGAGGGTCAGGGTCGAGCCGATCGCTCCCGCATCGCCTCCGAACAGGGTCGTCCAGGCCCGGTGGCTGATGACGGCGACCTGGGCGGGGGCACCGACGACGTCCTCGTCCGGATGGAACCAGCGACCGGCGGCGGGCCGCGTGCCGAGCACGTCGAAGAAGCTCCACGAGACCAGCCAGCCCAGCATGGCCTCGCGTGCGGCCCCCCGCTTCACTGCGAGCGAGACGCCGTCCGGGTCGTAGGCGGCCAGGCCGTCGAGAGTCTCGGAGTGCTCATGGAAGTGAGCGAAATCGGGGTAAGAGAGCGAGCCGACGTCCGAGAGACCACTCGTGCGATGGACGCGCACGAGACGCTCGGGCTCGACCACGTGCGGCGGATCCACCACGAACAGAACGTGAACCAACGAGAAGATCGTCGCGCTCGCACCGACCGCGAGCCCCAGGATGACGATGGCCGTGATCGCGTATGACGGGCTCCGGCGCAAAGCCCTCAGCCCCGCCTTCAGGTCGAGCAACCAGTGCTCCATGGTCTGTCTCCTCTCTGGGCCGTGCCGGCGGCGATCTCCCCGCCCGCCGGACGTGAACGCATCGCGACGGCGGGAGCGCTCCGTCCACGCCACCGCGATCAGGTCGGCGACCAGCGCCGACCAGAAGACCACGAGATCGCGCGGTCGGCCGCGCGCGCGGCGCTCGGCGAGCTCGTCGCGGAACACCGCCAGCATCTCTTCCTCGGCATCTCGGTCGATGCCGAGCGGAGCCAGCGACAGCAGCCATCGGTACGCACGCTCCGAGCGGGACCGAGGCCGACCCGTCACGAACGGGCCCCGCCGTCGCCGATCAGCCGGACGGCGCGCGCGTCCTCGACCAGCTCCGAGAGCCGCTCGGCCTCCGAGACTGCCGCTTCTCGGCCCTCCTCGGTGAGCTGGTAATAGCGCCTCCGCTCGTCGTCCGACTCTCCCGGCCTCTCGTCGGCCTCGCCGATCCAGCCCAGGTCTCGCAGCTCCTTGAGCGTCCGGTAGAGCGTTCCGGGCCCGATCACGGCCCGGCGGCGGAGCCGACGGTTGACGTCCTTCATCACGGCGTAGCCGTGGAGCGGACCGGGCGCGAGCGCGAGCAGGACGGCGAACGGCACGGGGCGCAAGGCTCCGCGAACCGCGTCACGCGTCGACGCGCGCAGGGAAGCACCTGCAATCGTCTTGTGCTTCGGCGTCAAGGCCTCACGTCCACTCTCCGGGATCCTTCGGGAAAGATTATATCCATTTCCGAAGATAAATCAACGACGAAGAACCCCTCGAACGCAAGAGCGGCGGGCCGGCTCGAAAGCCGACCCGCCGCCGGAGACCGTCCGATGGCGAGATCTCTAGTCTTCTGCGGACAGCGCCTCGCCCAGCAGACGCGCCGAAACGCCCCGACGCCGCTCGACGAGGCTGATCCAGGTGACCACGCTCCGCTCTTCGCTGAGGGACGTGATCGATGGGGCGCCCAACGTGCGCGCGGTGCTGACGAAGAACGGCTCGCCCGCAACCCCGCCTTCGGCGTCGAGCGCTCGCGCCGAGACCGCCCCCGGGACGTCGCCGACCCAGGTCAGCCAGACCAGCAGCACTCCGCCCTCGGCGCTGACGCTCAACCCGGGGTTGGTATGCCCCCAGCCCAGCCCTTCGCTGAGCTGGCCCGCGGGACCCACCAGCGTGCCGTCCGCGGCGAGTCTCTGGCCGCGGACGCGCCAGCCGTGGTAGATCGGCTCGGGCACTCCCGTCGAGGACTGCCAGGCGACCAGGAAGTCACCGTTCTCGAGGACCACCGCGGCGGGGTTCCACTGATCGTTCTCCTCGAGATCGTTGATGCGGATCACCGGACCGGCCGAAAGGCCCTCGAGATCGATCACGCTCCCGAACACGCCGCCGTCACCGCCGCCATCACAGCAGGCGTGCCAGGTGAGGAGTACGCCCCCGGCGGGATGGGGCATCATGACGATTCCGCCGGGATTCCCGTCCACGGCGGTGTCGATCTGAAGCTCGCCGCGGACCGGCTCGCCGCGCTCCGAGACGACGCGCACCCGGATGCCGCTCGTACCGTCAGCACGGTCGACGGCCCAGGCCGCCAGCACCCGCCCGTCGTCGAGCCGGGCGAGCTCGGGGGAACGCGCGATCCCACTCTGCCGCCCGCGGTTCAGACGAACCGGCGCCGACAGGGAATCGGGGCCGAGCGTGCCGTCGGCCGCTGGACGGAACACCCGCAGGTAGACGCCGGACGCCGTGCGCTGGCGCCGCTCGAAGAAGGGAACGCTCGACGTGAGCTGGAGCTCCTGGGTCCACGCCACCGCAACGCCGCCGTCACCGAGGAGCGCCGCCGCCGGCTGCTTGCGCAGCCTCAGCACTCCCTCGAAAGGCGCGGTCGCGACCTCGCTCGGCGCCAGCTCGAGATCCCCTCCCGCGGGCGCCCCGGCGCGATCGAGCAGCCGCCCGAAGACTCCGTGGCGATCCTCCTGCCAGACCACCAGCGACCTGCCGTCCTGCAGCGCGACCGCGACCGGATCCCGCTGGCGGGACCGAGCCTCGACGTCGACTCGGATCTCGTCCGAGAGAAACGTCGGCTGCGCCGCCAAGGGCGCCACCGTGAGGAGCGCCGCCAGCAGGGCGCCGCCGGCTCTCCAAGATCCAAAGCCTCCGAGCTTCCGTTCGGCTCTCATCCTCGACTCCTCCTTCCATCTTCCATGAGATGATGACATCCGAGAGTCCCGTGGGGCATGGGGCGACCTCCTAGGGTTCGTCGGTCAGCCATCGGAAATGCTGAATCAGCATAACACGCCCACGGCTCCGCGCAAGCCCAAATCGCAGGAACCGCCTGGCCGAGCTCCGAGGAGCCGAATCGGGCCGCCCCCGGCGGTCCGGCGAGTCGGCGTCGGCCCAGTTGCGTCGGTCCAGTTGCGTCGGTTCAGTCCGTCGGTTCGTCCCGTCTGTTCGGTCCCGTCTGTTCAGTCCCGTCAGTCCGGTCGGTTCGATCGGGATCGCTTCGGTCGGAATCGGAGCCGTCGAGGTCCACGATCACCGGGGCATGGTCGGAGGCCACCATGCCGTCCTTCTTCTTGCGATAGTCGCGGTCGATCTCGGCGTTGCGCGCCCGACTCGCAACCGTCGCGGTGGCGAGCACGAGGTCGATGCGCAGCCCCTGGTTCTTGTGGAACGCGCCGGCACGGTAGTCCCACCAGGAGAACATCCGCCGCTCTGGATGGAGCGCCCGATAGACATCGCCGAGGCCCCAGTCGAGTAGATCCTGAAAGCGGGAGCGCTCCGCCTCGGTGTGGAAGAGGCGACCCTGGAGAAGCGCCTCGTTCCACGAGTCGAGGGCGCCGGGGCAGAGGTTGAAGTCCCCGCACAGCACCAGCGGCTCG